>NZ_CP026029.1:6000000-6300000 GCF_023520895.1 Paenibacillus sp. PK3_47 | reverse complement strand
TGAATAGGAATCCCCGGTAGTATATATCCGCTTTGGCATCCTCAGAAGTAATACGGTAGCGCTACAGAAATTACGGAATTGCTGTGGTTCAATCAGCCCCTTGGACTCCCAGAATGCATTTAATATACCGACAGTAGCTGTGCTTTGGCCTGGAAAGTCATGCAGATCCAGCAGCTGGAACCCGCCCAGCTCAGGGGTCCGCAGCGCTGCTTCGATTTCATCCCGGTACAATTGGAGCGCAAGCATGCCTGAGCCGTGAACCAGTTTACGGATATCGCTGAGCATTCCGCGTTGGTCCAGATCTGCCCGGATGACCTCCAGATTGACCGGGCGCAAGGCTCCGTGATAGAGACCGATCTCTTCGACATCCGGATAAACAGTATATTGTCCTACTTCGTGAGTAACTACGGGAACAGGTCTTCTGGCTATTGCATCACGAAAGTCAATAAGCGTGGAATGGGTCAGCTCATCAAGAAAATACTGTCCGCGTGCTCCGGCTTCATCTATTGTCTGGGCACAGAACAGATCATCTGCCGGATCCAGCGGCCGGTCCCAATTTGTTGTCAGCGTATACAAATGTCTATTATCGAGAACCTTTAATTCCGAAACTATGCGCTGAAGCAAGTCAAAATCACCGTTCAGTTCATTCCCGTTACTGTAAATACAGAAAGAAGGGTGATTCCCGTACTTAGTTACTATACGCCGTGCTTCCTGAGGCAGATACGTGTAGTGTTCGGGATAGGCCCCGACCGGTGAGTTCCATGTATCCATCCACATCGGACATTCAACCTGCAGATATATACCCAACCGGTCAGCGGCTTCAAAAGCACTTTCCGGCGGGCACCAGGAATGAAAGCGGATATGATTCAATCCGTAATCCTTAGCTGTTCCGAAAAGGTTAAGCCAGGCTGCCACATCCATTGGAGGATGACCTGTTAAAGGGAAGATACAGCATTCCAGGGTTCCCCGTAAAAAAACCGGCCGGTTATTGATCTCCAGTACGTTTCCGTTTCTTTGAAAACTCCGCAAACCGAACGTTTGCCTGGTATCCACACCGGTCTGCAGCCTGCCAGCAGTAACTTTTCCTTCTATTTTCATCTCATATATGTTGGGATGGAACTCATCCCATAACAGCGGTTCATCTCCCATTCCATATAACCATTCGAAGGACTCCGAGGAGAAAGCGGGAAGCCGCAAAGTTTGCCGGATAGCTGGAGCACTATGCTGATTTTTGCCGTGGCAGACAGCAGCGGATACATCTAATGTTCCCGACATCTCGGTATCAGTTGTGTTATGACAAGCGCCTTTAATGATGACTGAGCGCAGCCCCTGCTGGGGATAGATTTGCAGATCCGTAATCAGGAACGGCTCCAGAGCCTGCAGTTCAATTCGCCCGACAATTCCGTTCCAGATGGATTGAGTTTCTTCTGTGTAGGCGCTGGGGTAGGTGCCAAGATTCTGTATATCCCGGTTATCTACCCGGATGGTGAACCGGTTGGCCACTCCCGTCTGAATGTATCCGGTCACATCAAACTCATGCGGAACAGACAGACTATCCTGCTGGCTGACAAGCTGTCCATTGACCCATAACGTAGATTGAAACATGACCCTTTCCAGAAACAGCCTGAACTGCCTGCCTGCCCATTCTTCCGGGACTGACGTTTCGTATTCGTACCATGCAGCACCATAGTAGGCATAGCGCTGGCGCAAAGAGCGGACAGATTCCCTGTTCATCTCATCGCTCCACTCTTGTACATCTCCTATCCCGTTCAAAGTCAACGTACCTGGAAGCCTCACATTTCCCTGAGTCTGGAACAGTTGAGGAGCATACCAACGCTCTGTCTCCCCCTTGTCCCCAGGATCGAGAGCGTATTTCCATATCCCCTCCAGATTAAGCGTGTTTGCCTGAAGTGTATTTGTCATATTTGTCATCCTGCCGCTCCTTCTTCAATGTCAAATGGCTAGTAAACGCTTTCGTGTTATGATAGACTCGTATACAATTGTAAGTCACTGCGCTTCTGGGAGGAATGAGGATATGGCTGAAAACCCTAACTATTCTGCTATACAGGCAGCAGACACCCAGTATACGCATCCCGCCGGCATCCTTGTATCGGATTACTACAGCGAACCTTACGGATATACCTGCTACAGGCCGGAAGGGACCAAGGATTGGCTGATCATGTATACTTTATCCGGTAAAGGCTCCATATATAATGGAAATGGTGAATATCTTGCCTGTACAGAACGGATGCTGACGATTGTGTCACCCGGAACACCCCAGGATTATTTTATGGAAGTGGGCTATACGTGGGAGAAGCTTTGGGCACACTTCCTGCCGCGGCTGAACTGGATGGACTGGCTGCCTTCCAGCAATACGCAGGGTCCTGTTTTTCAACTGAAAATTGAGGATGACAACACCAGTCTTGCCATTGAGTCGGCTTTCCGGAGAGTGCTTTCTTACAGGCTGTACAGGGATGTGCTGCTGCGGGACGAACTCACCCTGAATGCCCTTGAGGAGATCATTCTTCTGGTTGCCAGCCAGAATCTCCGGAAGAAGGAGCTGGACCCCCGCATCAGCGAAGTGCTGGACATGCTTGCCGAAAATTACATGGAAGAACATGCAGTCGAAGACCTGGCCGCTAAAGTCTGCCTCTCTCCTTCAAGGCTTTCCCATTTGTTTAAACAGCAGGTTGGCGACTCCATTATTGAAACCCTGATCAAATACCGGTTAAACCAGGCCGAGAAGCTGATCAAATATACGGTGCGCCCGATCACTGAGATTGCTCTCGCCGTCGGTTTTAACACCCCGGACTATTTCACAAAGAAGTTCACCGGTTATTTCGGAAGCAACCCCTCGAACTACCGCAAACAGCAAAGGGACAGAGTCAACTAGCTGATATCGCCTTTGAAACGCAAAAAAAGAAACCGGATTTGTCCGGCTTCTTCTTATTTAAATCAATCAAAGCTTTAGCGCCTGTCCCTTCTTCTAGCTGTTCCTTACAACTGGAATCCACATTTCCCCGTACACCAGTCCGTCCCTCTTCCCCATCTCAACAGAAGCATTCGGCCCTCCGACATAAGCGACATCCGTTGCTTCCGGCAAGGCTTGACCAAAGGCAATTCCGGCAAGGATATTGTTCAATTCACCAGCTGTCTGCGCCTCACCTTTTACGACCAGATATTCGCCCTTGGGGAACTGGATGACTCTCGCTTCTTCCGGCGCAGCCGCTCCGGACATTACGCCGGCATAGTGCATCATCTTGTTGTTCACCGCTTCATTTACTGCAAAAATGTAGTCATTCGCGGCAATGCTTTTTAAATAATCAAGCCTTCCATCTTGGCTGGCGGCCTGCCAGAAATCGGCCTTTTCCTTGTTGATACCGGCATAGTCCGTATAATCGCTCTTAAGCTCTGTACCTAAACCAATAACTGTAAAACTCTCTTTCTGCTCCAACGTGTACGCTGCCATGTTCAAAAACTCCTTTAACATTAATTTGTTTAATGCTTTGTCTTTTTCACTTGCTAAGGCTATGATAACTTTAAACCATGTCAAAAAATGATACTGTTTAGGAGCGGCGATGAAAAAAGTTGAGCGGATTAACATCATCATGCGGTACATCAATAATCGTGCCCATTTTACGATCACTGAAATCATGCGGGAATTCAGCATCTCCCGTTCCACAGCGATCAGGGACATCCGGGAAATTGAATCCTTGGGAATGCCGCTGGTAGCTGAGGTTGGCAGAGACGGCGGTTATTTTGTCATGCGCAACTCGGTTCTTCCGGTCGTCCACTTTACAGATAATGAGCTCAAAGCGCTGTTCATTGCCTTTATGGCCACCAGAAATCAGCAGCTTCCTTACCTGAAGAGCCGCCAGTCCCTAACGGAGAAGCTCCTGGGCCTTATTTCCGAAAATCAGCAGGATGATCTGTTTCTGTTGAATCAAATTTTGCTTTTTGAAGGGACCAATCCCTATAACCCCGATCTGCTTGATCTTTCTGACCTTCCCCATTCCATGCTGGAAAAGCTGATTCAACTCCTTCTTGCGGACAGATACTTATCAATTACCGTTAATGAGAAGGTGTACTCCATATACCTCTTGCATCTATACCGTGAAAAAAGTGTCTGGCTGATTGAAGGTTTTGATTTAGAGGAAGAGCAAAAGCGGATTTATCCTGTCGACCATCTCACCGATGTGATCCCCTGCCCGGCAAAAACGAGATTAAGCCGCAAAAAGATTTTAGAAAAACTGGGTAATCAGAAAGAAATCATCAATCTTGAACTTGAGCTTGGCCCGAAAGCGATTGCCCAGTTTAAAAAGTACCATCCTGTCAAAGTGCCGCTTTCCTATACAAATCCTTACCAGACTGCAGCACGCTTAAGATCCTTTACCGATGTGAATAACCCTGAAGAGGTAGCTGAATTGGTCAATTGGCTGCTGTTCCTTGGTGATGATGTCAAGATTAAGAGAATGCCTGATGAAATTTTGGCAGCTTTACAAGCAAGGCTTGGTCTCTACGGTCTATAAAAAAAGCCCAATGAGACGGCACGGCCGCTGCATTGGGCTTCTTTGCTGACTGCCTGGTAAGTTGATGCTCTCTAATCCGGTTTATTTGCGTACGGTAACTACCATCTTCTGCGATTTGGTTTCTCCTGCATGATTGCGTAATACAGCTTCATATTCGTAGGTTCCCGCGGCCTTGCCGGAGATGCTTGTAACCGCAGACTGTGCGCCAGGCGTACGCGCCTGGAGCGCTTGTGTATCTACCAGAACCCCGTTCTCATAAAGCTCATATTCGCTGGCATTTGTCCCCCACCACAGATTCATGCTGACTTGAAAGCTGCCGTCTCCGTCCCAGTTATCGTTCGACAATACCGCTTTACCCGGAGAGGCATCCGTTACAGCAACAGTTAAAGGCGCGCTCTTGGTTATGCCCAGCGAATTGATCAGCTCGCCGGTATAGACATAAGTGCCGTTCTTTCTGCCGGCAATGTCTATTTGGACAGACTGTGCGGATGGAGACTGGTCAGCCAAAGGAATCTCCTGGATCAGCTCACCGTTCTCATACAGCTTGAATTGTGTGCCGTTATTGCCCCACCACAGATTCATCGTAATGGTGTAATCTCCGTCTCTCAGGCCTGTGTCATGCCCGTTATTATCGGACAGCACCGGAGTACCTGGAGCGCTGCCTGCCAGCGGTGTTGCCTGGCTGAGCCATGATGCCCACTTGCCCAGCGCAGCCGCTTGTTCAGCCGTAAATACTGTACCGTTAGCGGCATTGACCTCATTGCCGTATGCAGCAAGCGCCTGACGTGCCTTGGCACCTTCATGCGCCGCGGCCGCTTGTTCAGCCTGCTGCAGCTTCGCACCGAGCTGCTCGGCAAGCGCACCTGCGCCCGGATCGGCGGATTCAGCCGCAAAGGCCCGTGTCAGTTCAGCCAGGCTTGCGAAGGTGGCCGTAACTCCGAAGCTGAATTGAGCACTGCTCTCATGCCCTGCCAGGTCAGAGACTTTCGCGTTCACCTCATGCAGCCCGGGTTCTAAAGTATAAGCCGGAGCGTTGAGCAATTCACCGTTGGGTTGTGCCACACCGGAGACTGTATCAGAAGCAGAATAGCTTATAGCCACCTGCTGATCAATGGTGTATTCCGTCTGTCCTTGGATATCAATGGTCGGCGGTGCAAGATCAATCTGCACGGTAAGTGTCTGTTCCGCTTCTTTGTTGCCGTCCAGATCTACGCTCCAGTACGCCACATGGTGTGTACCCTCTTCGCTTAATGAAAGCTTCGTGCCGCCCGCAATCTCGCCGCCGTTAACCTGATAATAGGTTGCATCGACTCCAGGAGCTTCATCTGTTGCGGTAAATAGTACTTCTGCGGCAGAAGTATACCAGCCGTTACGCAATTCTCCCTTCACTTCTGCAGTTGTACGCGGTGCTTCCTCGCCGGAAGGCCCGCCGTCCAGTGTAACCAAGGCAGACAGCGGAATATTCAGCTCCTGTACCAGCTTTGCCACCATCTCGGATACCTTGATTGCCCCGTTCATCTGCAGATGCGTGTTGTCTTCCGTCGTACCTACCCACATGAAGATGTCCTTGGTTCCTTCCGGACCGAGCTCCTGGAAATATTCCCAGCTGGCCTGGTTCAAATCTACCAGCAAGGTTCCGGTCTCCTGCGCGGTATCCTTCATTGCCTGTACATATTCCGGGAAGCTCTTATTCAATACTTCTCCGGTAAAGTCGCGTCTGTTCACCGGTGTAACCAGCACCGGGGTTGCTCCCCGCTGCACAGTGCCGTTAATATAATCCTTCAGATACACCTTGAATTGCTCCGGTGTCAGATAACGTTCCGGACGGGAAGGCGTGGAATCATTATGGGACCACTGCATGAACAGGTAATCCCCTTCATGGATATCCAGCAGAATGTCGTTGAGATATCCGCCCACCAGGAATGTTTTGCTGCTTAAACCGCTCACTGCACGATTATCGATACTGATCTGTTCCAGGTCGAAGTAACTGCCCAGGGTCTCGCCCCATCCGGCCTGCGGGCGGTAACCTTCTGCGTAATTGGCAACTGTAGAATCGCTCGCCAGATAAATGACCGGTTCTTGACCTGCACCGTTGCCCGGCAGGCGCTCGATCTTCAGAACATTAATCTTCGGTGTGCTGCCGGCAAATTCAAAGTTGAAGATGCCGTCAATCAGCGCAATGTCATAAGATATTTCTTTGAATTCACCCTTAGCCACTGTTGTGGCCGGTAATTTAGGCATTTGTTCAACTGTAACGCCTGCGTTAGTGGATTCCTGGGCATCGCCGATGGTCATCGTTACCCGGTAGTTAGCGGGTTCCATTTCTACCAGGAAGGAGCTGCCGTTCATGCTGGTGAAGTCCTCTGTGAGGTCATCCCCGGTCTCACGGTTCTCATCCTTAACCAGTGCGGTATCACTGAATCCATAACCGTTCCCTTCCACGTATGCCCGCGTGGCATCAACCTTCGCATATCCTTCAGCTGCACTTCCGGAGCCAAAGTCAAAAAGGTATTCGCTGATATCGCCAGCCGGCTCACTGGTCAGAGAGTTCTTGGCAACCGTCAGCATGTTGAAGACATGATCCACCTGGGCCTGGGTAGCTTCTGTACCGATAACCGCCTCCACAGCTGCCAATGCTTTGTTAAGCACAGCTATGGAACCTTCAGTGTAAGCTGACAGATCCAAGGCCTTGGCCTCATCGCGCAATGTTATTAACGCTGTCTGATCGCCGGCAACCGGTGGAAGCTTCATGCCTTCAAGCTTCACATTATCAATCTGCGTGGTCCAGTTAAGCGTGCCGCCTCCGCCTTTTCTCGTTCCGAGAAAGCGCAGTGCTCTTACGTTATTGGCATAGACGCCCGGACTCATTGGGATATCCTCAATCGTCTGTGTAACACCAGGGTTAGCCAGGCTTGTTAAGGTCAAGTCAATGGTTTTCTCGGCAAAGTTAATATTGGCATCCACATTGACCCACTGATTCTTGGAGATGCTGGTAGCCGTTCCGCCTTCCGGAAGGGCAGTACTGCCGGTTCCGTAATCAGGCGTGTAAGGACCGGCATAATAATGAATTTTCGTACCCGGATCGGTTGTGCCGGTTTTGGCAGCCAGAGTCAAAATAATGTTTTCGTTCGCGTCCTGAAGACTCAAGTGACCTTCCGACGGGAACGCGCTCACATTGCCGGAATGCCAGTCAAAATTAACATTAACAATGTCGCCGTTGACCGCATCGAACAAACGGAATACTTTGGCCCGGTGGCCGGAGCCGGAACCGGCAACGGATAATACCTTATTTCCGTTCTGGTCGACGACTGTTCCCGACATCTGCCCGCCGATGCCCGTGGCATTGACCATCGCATATTCGAATGCGGCAGGATCGCCCTCGAAGTCTTCCTCATAGACCTGAATTTCCGGCTCCGGTTCCGGTTCAGTGATGTCGGGATCGATGACGAACGGTGAGATGCTTAACTCCAGCTCTTTAACCGCTCCCGCAACCAGTCCGGCAATAACCTGTGCACCGTAGCTGCTGAAATGCGTATTATCGTTCACACCATTAGGGTATTTTGGGAATTCACCCGGATTAGCATACAGGAAAACCTTCTCACTGGCAGCTAAACCGATTTGATCGTAGTACGCAATACTCAGCTGGCTCAGATCAATCAGCTGGACGTTCAGCTCTTCGGCTGCTTCTTTGGCAGCCTGCACATACTCAGGGAAGCTTACATTAAACTCCTGGGTGATCGTATTAAAATCTCTGCGCCCTACCGGAGTCAGCAGAATCGGCGTGGCTCCACGCTGTTTGGCACCGTTTACATAACGGGCTAAATAGGTCTTATAATCCTCAGGCGACGCATATCTTTCCGGAATGCCTGCACTGGCATCATTGTGCCCGAAGGAGATAAAGAAGAAGTCCCCAGGCTTAATGCGCTGCAGAATGGTATCCAGACGTCCGTCCGCCATGAAGGATTTGCTGCTTCTGCCGCCGATCGAATCGTTTTGGACCGTTACGCCGTTGGCAAAATAACGGCCGAATTGCTGTCCCCAGCCTTCCTGCGGAGCCTGGATACTGCTGTAGGACTGCATGGTGGAATCGCCGGCCATGTAGATTGTTGTTCCTGTTCCTGCTGTTTTCTCAGGATATTTCGAGATAATTATCTCCTGTACGTCAATGGCCGTACCGGTGAAGATGAACTCCAGCTGTCCGTCTACCAGTGCGACATTATAGGAGAACTCGCGCGGTACACCTGCGTTTACGCTTGTTACAGCTAATTTTTGCACAAACTCGGATTTGACGCCAACACTCGAGTTCCGCGTCTCATCGCCAAGCTTCAGGGTTACCTTGTAATTGGCATTGGGCAGGTCTACAGCAAACTTGGCATTCTCAGGCAGGGAAACATTGCCTGCCCCGACCGTAATTCCGCCAGTGCTTTCAAATCCGTACCCTGCTGTTTGATCATACAGTGTATCCTGCACGGAAGTGGTGCCTGCTGCCGCGTCTGTACCGAAATCAAAGTGGTAGACCTGCTCAGGCAGTTCTTTGGATCCGGTTAAGGTTACATTGGCTTTGGGGAATTCAGCGGCTTCCTCACCGAGATAAAATCCGGTATGCGGCGGCTGGTTGTAGCCGACATTCTGCCAGGCAATGCCCAGTCGGTAGACGGGATCCTGCATCAGTGCTGGAATACGGTATTCTGTAGGGATTGTTGTGGTATATAGTCTATACTCACTGCTGTCTTCGCTGCGCAGCAGCAGCTCCTCGCGCCAGTCACCAAGAATATCCGCCTGAAGGGCAGGGTTTCCTTTGGTGTGATTGTTGGTCAAAGCGCCGTTTGCCCGGAAAATCTCCTTCAGCTGCTTGTTGACAGTATCCCATTTGTAGATGAGCGGAATTCCTTTTGCCGCGTTGTTATCCCATTCATGATCGAACAGCTCCCGCTGGAGGTCTCCATCCCACCAGATTGCAAAGTTGGCACTTTTCGGCACTTCGCTTGCTTCATAAATGGCTTCTCCGCTGGCTGAATATACGCGGGTTAACGGGGCCATTTGCCCGTCGACAATGGTGGAAGCCCAGGACTCATACCCCGGATAGTTCGGGTCGATGTCAGCCGACATCCCGCGTCCGGTATCCTTGCCGGTGTATTGGCCCCACAGGATTTCGCCTGTGCCGGCATCCCGCATCTCCAGGCCGTATTCGGCATTGGTGTGTTCATGTACACTGACAATCTGGAAGCCGTCCCGGTTCGGATCGAGCTTGCCCGCGTGCATCGCATCGCCGTGTCCAAGTCCGGTGCTGTACAGCAATTCGCCGTTATCGTCAATGGCTAGTGCACCGTACATAATTTCATCTTTACCGTCACCGTCTGCATCCAGCACACTCAAATTGTGATTGCCTTGTCCCTGATACTCTTGGCCGGCTTCATTGGTGTCGAACGTCCAGCGCTTCACCAGTTGGCCGCCGATATAGTCATAAGCTGCCAGAACGGTGCGTGTATAGTAACCGCGGGCCATGACAACACTTGGTGTCACTCCGTCCAGATAGGCAATTCCGGCCAGGAAGCGGTCTACACGGTTGCCGTATCCGTCACCCCATGCGTTCACATCGCCCCGTGGCGGGTCGTAATCAACGGTGGACACGGCTGCTCCGGTCTCTCCGTTAAACAGTGTAAGATATTCCGGCCCCGTCAGGATATATCCGCCATCGTTGCGGTAGTCTTTGGAGCCGTCGCCGATTACCATGCCTTGGCCGTCGCGCGTGCCGTCCGCTGTTTTGACCACAACTTCGGCTTTCCCGTTGCCGTCGAGATCATACACCATCAGCTGTGTATAATGCGCTCCCGCACGGATGTTAACGCCCAGATCAATCCGCCATAGCTTCGTGCCGTCCAGTTTCACGGCGTCGATGTAGACATTGCCGGTATAGCCGGCATGGGAATTGTCTTTAGCATTGCTGGGGTTCCACAAGTAAACGATTTCAAGTTCGCCGTCGGCATCCAAATCTGCTGTGGAAGCATCGCTGGCTGCGTAAGTATAGGTGCCTCCGTCTTTGGTGCGGCCGTCGGCCGGCTTATCCAGCGGTATAGGCAGATAGTTGTTGTGCCACACCGAAACGGTCTCCGGCTGCATTTCTTCCCTGCCGCCGATGACGGTGGAAATCTGGTACTGTGAGCTGTCTGCACCCGTTGTATCAATATAATTTGTGGAGCCGCTGATTGGCGCCGGATTCACTTTAAATCCGTTTTTGTAGACATTGAAAGCGGTATCATCTGAATCCGTATTTAAGTACCTCCAGCTCAAAAACACACCGCCGTCTGTCAGAACAGCAACCAATCCGCGGTCAAGATATTCCGCCTGGCGTGCAGGGAGATGATCAGCAGCCTGCGGTGACTGCGCATATCCCGGAGCCGGCGGAACGATAAGCGATGCCGCCATAAAAAATGATAAAACGGAAGCCAGCACAGATTTTTTGAAGGACACAGCTTTTAGACCCATGTACATTACTCCTCCTCTTGATCTAAAATTCATTTTAGAAATCAGGGAATACAGATCGTTAAGCTTGCGGAGTGCTCCTCCTTTCCTGGGCGGGTTCTGCTGCTTAAAAACCCCCGTCTCGAATTTATGCACAGAGTGTATCAGATAATGGTACGAGATTCTTAGCAATAAAATCCATTTTAGACCTAAATTCGACTTTTTTAATTTTAAAATAATTAATTTGCCCCCTTACACGGAAACGAGCCTAATGTACGTGAAAAACCGAGTTTAATGGGTCACCGCGGAGGGAATCGGGCCTAATGTACATGAAAAACCGAGTATAATGGGTCACCGCGGAGGGAATCGGGCCTAATGTACGTGAAAAACCGAGTACAATGGGTCACCGCGGAGGGAATCGGGCCTAATGTACGTGAAAAACCGAGTACAATGGGTCACCGCGGAGGGAAACGGGCCTGATGTACATGAAAAACCGAGTACAATGGGTCACTGCGGCGGGAATCGAGCCTAATGTACATGAAAAACCGAGTACAATGGGGCACTGCGGAGGGAATCGGGCCTAATGTACGTAAAAAAACGAGTACATTTGGCTCACATAATTATTGTGCTTACAGTAATCACTGCTGAGGTGTTTGTACGTCACTATTTGTCCCCGGTACTCCGCTCAGGTGATTGCAGAGGGAATGGCACATCTAAATCGTATGATCCAGACTATAACTATTGCTTTGATGATATGTTCACGCAATCCTCTGGCACAACGTTGCACAAAAAGAGCCTGCTTTCAGCAGGCCCTTCTTCAAGGCTCATCGGATTAATCCAGACCGTTTATGCAAAACAACTGTTAACCTATTGGGCGCCTACCACCGGATGCGGAACATACAGTTCTTCGAGGAAAATAATCTCTTCAGGCGTTAACTTCACATCCAGCGCACCTGCCGCATCTTCAAGCTGGGACAGCTTCGTTGCACCTATTATAGGGGCAGCAACTGTTTCCTTTTGCAGGAGCCAGGATAGTGCAATGTGAATACGGGGGACGCCGCGCTTCTCGGCAAGAGATGCAACCCGTTCAATTATCAGCCGGTCTGCCTCAGCTGTGGAGTCGTATTTGGCTTTTTGGATCTGATCGGTTTCAGAACGGTGTGTCGTTTCGGACCAGTCGCGGATCAGGCGGCCTGAGGCTAACGGACTATAAGGAGTAGAAGCGATTTTCTGGTCCTTTAAGAGCGGAAGCATCTCTCTTTCCTCTTCGCGGTAGATAAGATTCAGGTGGTTCTGCATGGACACAAAGCGGGTCCAATTATGCTGTTCTGCCACGTGCAGGGCTTTCTGGAATTGCCAGGCATACATCGCTGAAGCGCCGATATACCGGGCTTTTCCGGACTTCACCACATAGTGCAGAGCTTCCATGGTTTCTTCGATAGGCGTGCTGTAGTCCCAGCGGTGGATGATGTAGAGGTCTACATAATCGGTGCCCAGTCTTTTCAGACTTTTATCGATTTCACCCATAATGGCTTTGCGGGACAATCCCCCGCCGTTCGGACCTAGGTGCATACGTCCCCACACCTTGGTAGCGATGACGATCTCATCCCGGTTGGCGTAGTCCTTCAGAGCCCGTCCGGTAATTTCTTCACTGGTACCATTTGCATAGACATTCGCTGTATCAAAAAAATTGATGCCGAGCTCCAGCGCTCTTTTGATAATCGGACGGCTGTTCTCTTCATTCAGCACCCATTGATGCCCTCCCGGCAGCACCTCTCCAAAGCTCATACAGCCCAGGCAAATCCGCGAAACATCCATACCTGTATTGCCAAACTTGATGTATTCCACAAAATATACCTCCATTCAATCACAGGTAACCTATCATGCCTCATACTCAAAAGGCTCCTCACAAGAGTAAATGTCATGAAAGAATCCCATATAGGGGATGCCATCTTCCAGGCATTTTATGTAATAGGAGAGTTCCTCATCGCACTCATACTCTTCGCCATTCCTGCGCACATACTCAAATTGATCCAGGATTTGTTCCATTAAAAGTACATTAATAAATAGCGGCAGATTCTGAAGCGCCGTCTCTTCAATGCCGGTTTCAGATTTATATCCTTCCAGCGCAGTTTTAAAATAATCAGCCATAAAAGATCTGCGTTTATCTGCATCAGGCTCCCCTGCTATCCAGCCTGTTCCGTTTCTCCATAGATCAGCCAGGTCATACATATACCAGCCAAAGCATGAATTATCAAAATCATATACAGTGATCCGGCCGGTATCGAAATCGATCATATAGTTCCCGTCATTGTAATCTAAATGGATCATGCCATAAGTTTCCCGGCTGCGCTCCAGCCCTTCTAACGATTTTATCAGCGCCTGGAGCTTCTCTTTCAACAGAGGGAATGATCCGGGGAGCAGTGTCTCAAGAGTACGGGTATTATATATGTCAAAAAAATCATACCGGCGGTGGGCAGGTGTATATTCTTTTGATAATTGGTGCAGCTTTCCCAGTGTTTTTCCGCAATTATAATAATATTCGGTGATATCAGCACCTTCACGGTATTGATAATGATTGTCTGCAAACGTATTACCTATGGCCTTTGCAAACAGACAGACGTAAAAAGATTGATGATGATGTCTAATCTCCTCCAGCAGATTCCCCTGCTTAGAGCGGAATATCTCCGGTACACTGCCGTCATTCCCGAAAAGATATCTCATATATTCAATTTCTGCCAGCAAGTCTTCCCGGCTCCTGTCGTTCAAGAAGGCGATTCTGATTATTTTGGGGTCCGCTCCGGTTTTCTCGCAGTTGTAAACGATATTCCGGCCTTCGGCATGCGGTTTAATCCGTGCAAATTCATAGCCTTCGAGCCCGAACAGTCCGCATATTACTGTAAGAAAGTTAGTTTCAATGATTTTTGCAGCTTCGTTATTGGTCATGCAATCTCCCCTTTGTTCACTAAGTGAATGTTCTATAACCAGATTACCAGATTCTCCTTATACCTGTACGGGCGAAAATGATTATAGAAAAAAAGAACCACAGCCCCTTATATACATAAGGACTGTGGTTTCTTGCCTGGTTTATGCCTGCAGAAAGCTATAAATTCCTCGAACGTCCCCGGAACAGATTAATCACGAAAAGTACCGCGGCGACAATGAGCAAAAGATGAATCAAACCGCCTACAACATCAAAGATAAAACCTAACAGCCATACTACAATGACCAGTCCGATTAAGCCCCATAGCATAAGAATTACCACCTTTCTTCTTAGGGGTATTTGTATCTATTTTACCCGTATGCAGGCAAAATCAAACTTATGCTTCTTTGCCTTGTCCATTCAGGCACTAGGTCTGACTTCATTCCCCTGCTTCTCTCTTGTCCGGCTATTAGTACAAAGGAACCAATTCATCCGTTCAAACCGGAGGTTTAACCTGGTTATTTTGGGTAATGAACTACGAGAATGATAGCGGAAGGAGCAGACCATGCACAAAACACACTGGAAAGAAAATGTAATCTATGAAGTCTATCTGCGAAGCTTCAAAGACAGCGATGGAGACGGGGTCGGTGATCTGAACGGCCTGATCTCAAAAGCGGACTACTTGGCCGAACTCGGGATTGACGCAGTGTGGCTGTCTCCCATCTATTTATCCCCTAATGTAGATAACGGTTATGATATTAAAGATTATTACGCGATACAGCCGGAATACGGAACCATGGAGCAGTGGGAGCTGCTGCTGGAAGAACTGCATAAGCGCGGTATAGGCCTGATTATGGATCTGGTGCTGAATCATACATCGGACGAGCACCCCTGGTTCGTGGATGCGAGGAAATCCCGGGACAGCCGGTACCGTGATTTCTATATCTGGCGCCCGGCAGCTGAAGACGGCGGGCCTCCGAATAACTGGACCTCTTATCTCGGCAAGCCCGCCTGGACCTTTGACGAAGCGAGCGGCGAATATTATCTTCATTTATATAACTCCAGGCAGCCTGATCTTAACTGGGACAACCCGGAGCTGCGGGCCGAGATGCACAAGATGATGACCTTCTGGCTGGATAAAGGGATTGACGGGTTCCGGGTCGATGCGGTTAACTCGATTTCCAAAGACCAGCGTTTTCCGGATACTGAGGAGACTAAACTCCAGGCGAACGGCGAGCCTTATACCAAGAACGGGCCGCGCATCCATGAAATCCTGCGTGAAATGAATGATAAGGTCTTCTCGAACTACCCTATTTTCACAGCAGGTGAGACCTCTAAGGTGGATGACAATGATGTGCTGATGTACACAAAACCGGAGCGCCGGGAGTTGAGCATGGTGCTGTCGGCTGAAGCGGCAAAGCTCTCGGATGTTGAGGAGGACATGTGGCAGAGCAAGGAATGGGACTTAAGCGACCTGCGGAAAGTTATGCTGCAATGGCAAAAGGATGTCGGCGATCCGGGCGGCTGGTTCGGATTGTATCTGAGCAATCATGATCAGCCCCGCATGGTGGCCACCTTTGGCGATCAGGGGGAATACCGTGTGGAATCCGCCAAAATGCTGGCTATTATGCTGCATACGTTAAAGGGTACGCCATTTATCCTCCAGGGAGAAGAGCTTGGAATGACTAATCATCCCGGCCTGACCCGGATTGAGGATTTTAATGAACAGCAGGCTCATGCCTATTACGATGTGATGGTAAAAGAGCGCGGCGAACCCGAGGAGCTCATTATGGAGCGTATCCGCCGGAAATCACGGGATCATGGTCGTACACCGATGCAGTGGGATGACAGTCCGAACGCCGGCTTCACGGAAGGCAAGCCCTGGCTGCCGGTACATCCCGACTACCGCGAAGTCAATGTGAAAGCCCAGCAGGAAGATCCGGATTCGGTGCTGCAGTTTTATAAAAAGCTGATACGGCTGCGTAAAGAGCACCCGGTAATGGTCTATGGGAAATTCGACGTGCTGCTGGAGGAGCATGAGCAAATCTTTGCTTATCTGCGTTATGACGGGGATGAGGAATGGCTGATTCTCCTTAACTTCACTGGAGAAGAAGCACACTGGGAGCTCCCGGACAAAGATGCCGAACGTCTCGAAGGCGCGTCCTTCCTCTTCGGAAGTTATCCGGAGGAGAACAAGTCTCCATGCCACCGGACGGGTACGCTTAAGCCTTATGAGGGTCTTGTATACCGCCGTAATAAGTAAAGAAACGGACCCTTCGTTGAGAAGGGTCCGTTGTTTATTCTTAACTTTTACAGGAGTTAACGAACGCTGAGAACAATTTTTGACTGTTAGTGTCTGATTCGTAACTGAATTCCGGGTGCCATTGTACAGCCAAAATGAATGTTTTGTTTTCCATAACGACTGCTTCAATAAGTCCGTCCTCAGCTGTGGCCGCTGCAGTTAATGAATCCGGAAGTTTTTTGATTCCCTGATGATGATAGCTGTTCACCTGCAGCACCTCTGTCCCGACAATGTTGTGGAGCAGGCTGTTCTCTTGTATATGTACGCTATGTTCCGGCCGGGAGTACGGGGGCTTCTGCTTATGGTTTATCTTATGTAAAGAGTCCATCTGGGCCGGTATGTCCTGATACAGAGACCCGCCCGCCGCAACGTTGAACAGCTGCAGTCCGCGGCATATACCGAAAGCCGGCTTATCTAATTCCACTGCCAGATTGAACAGCTGTACTTCCATGATATCCCGTTCCCCGCATAACTTTCCGCAGAACGCCTCTGCTTGCTCATCATACAGCTCAGGATTAATATCGTGTCCGCCTGTAAATAGGAATCCGTCAAAAGTGCCGGCCAGGGCAGCAATCGTATCTGCATCGGTGGTCAGAGGCAGCATGACCGGAATTCCGCCTTCATGCTCAATGGCTTTCATATAACCAGGGAGCATCCAGTAGCTGTCTTTTTCATCGTCGTACAAAGGCAAAACACCAATCATTGGCTTGTTCATTAACATACCTCCTTTTATAATAGGACAATTATAATGAGACTCCGCAGATAACACCAGTACAAAAATAAGACTGCCTTAAGCAGCCTTATCATGGCTAAGAGACAGTCCTTATGACAGGTTTATAGACTGAACGAGTCAACAGACTCTCTTAACTCTGCTACGACCTGCTTCAAATTGTGCGAAGACTGCACCACTTCTGACAGGATCCCCTTCTGTTCCGACGCTGCGGAATTCACGGAGTTTACCATCATGGAGACGGATTCGGCAGCAGAAGATAACTCATTCATGGTTGCGGCAACCTCTTCTGAGGATGCGGACATTTGCTCCGTAACAGCCGAGGCTTCCAGCAGCTGGTTCATTATAGAGGTGACAGAATCAATGATCTCCCGGAAAACAGTGTTGACTTCATGTGCGGACATGTTACTCCGCTTCGTTTCTTCAATACTCTCGTGCATCAAAGCAGAAGCCTCAGTGATATCACCAACAGTATCATTCAGAATAGAGCTTACTTCCCGGGCCGCTTGTCTGGAGTGGTCGGATAACCGTCTCATTTCAGCTGTGACAACCAGGAATCCCCTGCCTTGCTCTCCTGCCCGTGCTGCCTCCAGTGATGCATTTAAGGAGAGCAGGTTAGAGTCCTCTGCAAAGCCGGTAATGCTGGATACAATCTGATTCATATGCTCTGATTTGCTGCTGAGGGACAAGATGACTGTCTCCAAAGTAGTAATTACTTTTAACATTCCGGCCATTTGCGACATTAAAGATGAGATAGACTCTACTCCGAGAGCTGCCGATGCATGCATGGTAGAAGAGTGATCGGCAATCTGGGCAGTACTGGCGGCAATCCGGTTAACTCCCAGAGCCATTTCTTCGACCGACCGGCTGGTTTCCGTGATTCCAGTAAATTGGCTTTTGACACTTAGGGACATGCTCTCCATGCTGCCTACTACATTGTCTGCCTTCCCTGATGCACCTTGTGAACCCGACACTACATTCTGCATAGCCTGCTCTGTAATGGAAGCATTTGCTGAAATAAGGTTAATGATTTTTCTTAAATCACTGATTGTAGTATCTACGGATCTGGATAATTGTCCAAGATCGTCTTTGGGATATATAATATCGGGTGCTGCCGTCAAATCCCCTTTTGTGACACGGGTCAGTTTTACATTTGCATTATGTATTGTTATTACAATATGCCGGATGGTCATCGCCGCTAAAATTAATGTAGCCGCCACAACCAGAAACAGCATGATGAACCCAAACCGCTCTTTACGCAGAGCTTCCTGTTCGGCCGCCATTATATGGACTTTAGAGTAGCTTTCCAATGAAGAGGTGAGTTTGAATATAGCTGCACCTATATCTGCGAACTGACCGTCCAATATTTCTTCAGATGGTCTGGAACCGGCGGGCTTAGTGATTTCCTGTGACCATTCACTTAGCAAAGTATTTAATTCAGTGAATAATAAGCCCAGTGTTTTACCGGTATCTTTATAATAGATATTATCCATTACCCCCAACTTTTCCAGCTCTGCCCTTGCCGTTTCTGTCTTTTGGATGACTGCTTCTATGGAAGCAGTGGATGCCTCAGACCCGGCAGTTCCACCCGTGTAGACAAATTTTTGATGCTCAAACATCATATGCTGCAGGTCTTTATCTGCATTTAACAAATCCGAAGATGAGCGGATCGTTACACTGTAGAGCACAGTTGATAGATTATTGATGTCCCGCTTACCGGTCTCAACCATGTAAATCATTGCTACAGCAAAAGATACGAGACAGATGGAGATCATTAAATACAGCTTTAACCGGACCGACAGGTCAAGCCAAACGTTGTACATGAACAAGAACCACCGCTTCACTATAAATGACTTTGTCTCTGGCTGAAGAACATGCAGGTCTTCGCTTGATGTTTTGCCTAAATCACTCATTTGCTACCTTCTTTCGTTAGCTTTGCCTATCAAATGGATGCAGAGCAGTTGTTATGTGATTTCATTTGAAAGGATATGTCCAGTTTAGCCCTGTCCAATGATAAATTACTGATAAATCACGGACCAGGAATCGGCCTCCTGTTTGTAAGGTGAGGGCAAAATTCACAAAAAAACCACATGGGTCATTATCTCCCATGCGGCTTATCACAGACTTATTTGATTACTGCGTTCGCGATGAAAAAACGTCATCCATGATTACATTAATGATCTTTAAATTTACAAAAACCGGCAGTGCTTTTCACTAAATATTCGCAATTTCCGCATTATTAGTGTGCGTTACACACGCCAGGCAAAAGAAAATAAATATCCCGCAATCCAGAAAAGCACAATCATGATCATGGAAATGCCGGTGTAACCTAACCAGCTCTTGGGAATCCAGTAGAATTTAAAAAGATAGATGGATCCCATTATAAACACCAGAGAAGGTATTCCACAGAAAATTAAGATGGCTGTACTGACCAGATCCATTATGAATCCATATTTGAAAAAATGATTGGCGCCTCATTCGACTCCATAATCTTCGATAACTTCTATTACCTCAATTTCCCCATTAATTAAAAGTTCAGAAAGCTCATGACGGCTGTTACCTTTCCAATAGGCTCTGGCCTGTTCAATTTTTTGCGAAAAAGAAACGGCATTCTCTTTGGGTAACAGATTAGCATCACCCTCGAAGAGTCCCCCTGTTACCTGCAGTTTAACAAGCTGCAAAACCTTCCGGTCATAGGAATCAAATATTTCCTTCCACTTCGAGGCGTCTTCATAACTTTTGGCAGCGTATAAACAAGACAATCTGGAAGGGTATTCAGGATACTCTTGCAGCCTGACCATTTCAACGATCGTTTCTCTAATGGCTCTGATGGTCTGCCCGGTGTATGCAAGAGCTACATCGGTATTTTCTCTGTTAAGCCGTAAACCTTCTTCCGTACAGTTACTTTGCAGAATTTGAATAAAGTCTTCACCCTTGGAATTTAACCGTTCCTTTTCATAAAAGAAGTGATATAGATTGTTTTTTATGTTGTCGTTAAAGCTTATTACTTGTCCAGGGTGCATCTTTCTGCCGGTGACAAGATGATAAACATATGTATTATTATTTTTCAAAGCAATCCCTCACCTCCTATAACTATTTACTTATTTTACCACAATAAAGTAAAAAAGCAGCAATTCCAGAAGGCCGGAATTACTGCTTTGCTTTACAACAAATCCCGCTTCATCGCCTTATAGACCAGCGCAGCAAACAGGCTGTTGGACCAGGCGAACCAGGGACGGGTGAACCGCTGCGGATCATCGGCATGAAATCCCTCGTGCATATACCCGGTACCGGCATCTGTGGCTTCCAGCAGTGCGATCATCTCCAGCATCTCCGCATCCGAGGCTGCGGTAAGTCCCTGCATGGACAGCGCCATCGGCCAGATATAGCCTGGAGGCGTGTGCGGACTGCCGATGCCTTTGGCTGCTGTTCCTTCATAATAATAGGGATTCTCTTTACTCAGAATGAAGCGCCTGGTGTTGAGGTATACTTCATCCTCTGCCTCTGCAAAGCCGAGATAAGGAATGGACAGGAGCCCCGGCGTGCCGGCGTCATCCATCAGGCTGTAGTTGCCGAAGCCGTCGGTTTCATAAGCATAAATAAGGCCGTACTCGGGATGGCGGAACTTGCCGTACAGCTCAATGCCATGCCGGACCTCTTCTTCAAGTAGAGCTATATCCGCCGCCAGCGCCTTATCCCGGAAGATCCATGTAGCAATCTCTCCCATCTGGCTTAAGCTGACCGCTGCGAACATATTGGAGGGAATGTTGTAATGATAATCGCAGGCATCGTCGCTCGGCCGGAAGCCTGACCATATCATCCCCGTATAATTGACCGGCATTCCCTTGCCGCCATTACGCAGTGTATCATTCGCCGGGCAGTTCCGGCGGTGAAAAGTATAGCCGGAATCCTCAGCATGGCGCTGCTCTGTTCTCCATACCTTAACGATTGCTTCCAATACCTGCTTGAATTCCCCGTCAAAAATATCATGCCGGCCCGTCTCCTGCCAATAAGCGTAAGACAGGCGGACCGTAAAGCACAGTGAATCCAGCTCGAATTTGCGTTCCCACACCCATGGAGACATCTCTGTCTCATCGCTGGCGTTCCAATGCCAATGATTTGCCGTTGCATTGAACGCATTGGCATAGGGATCGCAGGAGATGTATTTTACATGGCGCCGGATCAGACCGGATATGATCCGCTGCAGCTCCGGATCCTCCTTCGCGAGCGGCACATAATGCATCACTTGCTCCACCGAGTCACGCAGCCACATGGCAGGAATGTCACCGGTGATCACGAATGTGGTCCCGTCATCCAGCAGTTTGGTTGTGGTTTCCAGAGTATTCGGAAAACAATTCAGGAACTGCCGGAGCAGCCCGGGACGCTCTGCAAGCTTGTCCTTCGCTTCCTCCAGGATGTTCCGGACCGCAGCGGGAAGCGGTAGAGCAGGTATTTCAATAGAAGGAAGTCTGAATTGCTCCAAAGTTTCCAGAGTATTCGGAAAACAATTCAGGAACTGCCGGAGCAGCCCGGGACGCTCTGCAAGCTTGTCCTTCGCTTCCTCCAGGATGTTCCGGACCGCAGCGGGAAGCGGTAGAGCAGGTATTTCAATAGAAGGAAGTCTGAATTGCTCCAAAGTTACTGCACCTCTTTCGTACGGACAGCCAGCCGCCCGCTGATCGTCTTGGCCGAATGGGAGCCGACACTGACGACGAATTCTCCATCCTCTACGACCCGCCGCAGATCCAGGCCAACCAGCTCCAGATGCTCCCGGTTCAGCGGAAAGGTCAGCTCACGGCTTTCGCCAGGCTGCAGATGCACCTTGCGGAAGCCGCGCAGCGACTTTTCGGGCCGGGTCACGGAGGCAGCGAGATCCGTGAGATAGAGCTGGGCCACTTCCATTCCGGGCACACGGCCGCTGTTGGTCACGGTGATATATACCAGCGCCTCTTCATCCGGTCCGATGACTTCAGGCTCAATCCGCAGGCTGCTGTACTCGAATTGTGTATAGCTTAGTCCAAAGCCAAAGGGATATTGTGGAGATAAATCACCTTCCAGATAACGTTTGCCCCGGGTCCTGCGGGAATGGTAATTGAGCGGAAGCTGCCCGACATCCTTCGGCAGTGTCAGCGGCAACCGGCCGGAGGGATTTACCTCTCCGAATAGAATGGCGGCAACCGCATTTCCGCCTTCCTGGCCTGGATACCATGCTTCGAGAATAGCATCGGCTTGCTGATCTATTTCCGGCTCGGTAACCGGTCTGCCATTGATATAGACGACTACAAGCGGTTTGCCGAGCTTGCGGATTTCCCGGAACAGCTCCGTCTGGGCACCGAGCAGATGAAGTGAAGACCGGTCAATCCCTTCCCCGCATTCCATATCGCTCCAGACATGATCCGTTACCAGTGAGGCACCTGTGCGCAGATCTATGGCACCGCCGCCGAAATCGCGGGCACTTGATCCGCCAAGCACGAGCACTGTAACGTCGGCTGCGGCCGCCGTCTCCAGTGCAAGCGCAAATCCCTCGCGTGAATCCTCCCTGATCCGGCTGCCGGGCGCATACATTACCCGCTTCCGCTCTGTTCCAATCGAATTGCGGATACCCTCAAGGACTGTAACCACCTTGCCCTCCGGCTGCGGGGAGGTATAATCACCGAGCTGATTATACGGCGCGTCAGCATTTGGCCCGATGACAGCAACGGTTCCGGTGTTAGCGCTCAGCGGCAGTGTACCCCCTTCATTCTTAAGCAGAATTATGCTTTCCTCGGCTACCCGGCGGGCAAGATTCTTATGTTCGGTTTTGCCTATGACTTCCTTAGCCCGCTTGGGATCGGCGAAAGGACGTTCAAACAGGCCTAAGCGGAACTTCATTGCCAGCACCCGGCTGACTGCAAGATCCAGCTCTTCGGTAGAGACGATTCCTTGGTTCAGCGCTTCAGCCAGGTGTTTGCGGAACATGCCCCCGGACATTTCCATATCGACCCCGGCCTGAACCGCAGCTGCTGCCGCTTCTTCACCGGTCGCGGCCGTGTTATGCCCGTTCTCCAGCATATCAATAGCACCGCAATCGGTAATTACAAACCCGTCAAAACCCCATTCTCCCCGCAGCACTTCCTCAAGCAAATAGCGGTTAGAGGTGCAGGGTACACCGTCAATCTCATTATAGGCAGGCATGATTGAGCAGGCTCCGGCTTCTACGGCTTTGCGGAAAGGATAAAGATCGACCTCATGCAGTTCGCGCAGTCCGATGTGGGCCGGCGCTCCATTCCGTCCGCCTTCGGAAGCGCCATACCCGGCAAAATGCTTAAGTGTAGCCATGATGCTGTCCGGTGAATCCAGTGATTCACCCTGGAGACCCTTCATGGCAGCAACAGCAAGCTCGCCAGTCAGATAGGGATCTTCACCGAAGGTCTCCTCCGTCCGGCCCCAGCGGGGATCGCGGGTAATGTCAAGCACCGGAGAGTAAGTAGCCGCTCCTCCCTGCGCCCGGGTCTCGGCCGCGACAGCCCGGCACATCTCCTGATACAGCTCCGGGTTCCAGGTGCTGCCCACGTTAAGCGGCACAGGAAATACTGTAGCGCCGATTGCCATATGCCCGTGCGAGCATTCTTCCCCGAACAGAATCGGAATGCCCAGCCGGGACTCTTGTATGGCATATTGCTGAATCATATTGACCGCCGCAGCCCCATCTTCGGGGGAAAGGCCGTTCTCCAGGGTAACTTCGGTCCAGGGATCGGCTCGCAGTGTTCCGTACAGTGACCCGACCCCTCCGCTTGCGGCCAGTAACTTGAACTCCTCCGTCAGAATGACTGTTCCATCTGCCTGCTTGATATAGCTCTTCCAGCCGAACGGCTGAATGAGCTGGCCGATTTTCTCCGCTTCCGTCATACGGTCAAGCAGGTCACGGACGCGGTTGGCTATCGGAAGAGACGCGTTCTTATAATCCATGGATGATCTTCAGCTCCTCTCCGGCGCAGGTTCGCGGAAACTCCGGATAAACGAAACTGCTCCTGCAATATCAGCCTCAGGCGTATCCCCAACCTCCCGTTCAACCGTCAGATAACCTGTATACCCTATATCCTGCAGCGCGGCAAAATAGGCCGGGTAATCAACGGATCCTTCTCCTGGCGGGACTTCGCGGAATCCTGCTCCCCCTTCGCCCATCTCCGCGATCACTTCATGGTCCAGCAGTCCGTAGACCTCATGCGGGTCCACTTCGCGCAGCCGGATACCGTCCTTCACATGCGTATGGACAATATAATCCCGCAGAGTGTACACACCCTGTACCGGATCATCTCCGGTCACCATCACCATATTGGCCGGATCGAAATTAACGGCCATTCCCTTGGAATCCAGTGAATCCAGAAAGGATTTCAGTCTCGCCGCAGGCTCCGGACCGGTCTCAACTGCAAAATAGCCCTGATGCCTGGAAGCATATGCGGCAAGCTCGCTGCATGCGGATTGTAACACCTTATAGTCCGGGTCTTCCGGACTCTCCGGCACGATTCCGATATGGGTTGTGACGATATTGCAGCCCAGATCCAGGGCTAGATCCAGGGCGCGCTTCGAACGCTCCAGCTTCCATTCATTTTCGGCAGGGTCTTTGAAGCCACGGCCTCCGTAATCCGCACACAGCGCCGACAGCTTCAGGCCCAGCTCTTCCAGAAAGGCTTTCAGCGCTGCCCGGTCTTCCTTAGTAAGGCGGGCAGGATCCATCTCACCTTCTATGGCCCATAATTGCACACCTTCTGCGCCAAGCTGTTTGGCCGCCTGAAGATTTCCGCGCAGATCATAGCCGAGGCTGTCAGCAATAACACCGATTCTATTCGATATAGCCATTCGTCTCTTCACCCCTTTGTTTCAGTTCCCTGCAGCTGCAGGACATGAATCTGCACTTCCTGCGGGCGGTACACGGCCAGCAGCTTTCCGCTTGAATCTGCCGCGAACATTACTGTCCGTTCCTGCTCAAGTGTAAAACTGTACTGTACCCCACTCTGCGGATCGCGTACTGCAACCTCAGCATCCCGGCCAAACTCAGAGACAAAGATATACAGGCTTCCAGCCGCAAAAGCAAGCTTGCGCCCGTAGACACCTGGCAGTTCCCCGCCTTGAAGCCACTCCAGTTCACTAGTGATTCCGCTTAGCTGCATGGCCATTGTATAGAGCGCCTGGACAGGCTCCCAGCGTTCATTTAATTCAACCGGCAATGGCGAATAGATGAACCTTCCGGCTCCAATGTCAAGAACAGCTGGCTCCAGTTCCCTCCTGCTCTGCAGACGTTCAATCGCTAGTGCGCCGATTTTCTTCTGCCCGAACGCTGCCGGGTATTGTGCTCCTTCAACGACAAGCATTTCTTCCCGTAAAATGTTGCCTTGCATAAGCTCGCCAAGCTCTTCCAGCAGACGGTGTTCCGCCGGTCCCCAGTGCTCATCCAGACGCAACGGACCGCTCCACAAAACAGTGCTGCCCTGACGTGCCAATTCCAGCAGCTGCTCAAATGCTTCATCCGCAAAATTATGCGCGCTCGGTACGATGATCAGCTTCGCCGGATACTGTTCAAGCTGCTGCAGATGATATTCCCCGATACCGCGGGGATGGACATTCATGCCGTATGCCAGCACCCGGACGGATTGGGTTGTCGCTTCAAAGGCCAGCTTGCGGTTCGAGAAATCATTGGAGAACGGATAGACAACTGCAACACCCTCAATTTCCCGGTCCGTGAACAACCCGCTGATCTGATTCACAAAGCTGCCGAAATCGTAAGTTACATCTGCTTCAGGCTTCTGTGTGCCATCTGCACGCAGGGCTCCGATATTCGACTCGTTGGCATTGTTCATGAAGTAATTCGTGTTCCATATCCACTGTACGGCACCCGCCCCGCCGGTTGAGAAGGCATAAGCGTATTTGCGCTCCAGAATGTTGCGCAGCTCCTCTTCTGTTCTTTTGGCGATACCGTCCGGACGCTGTACATGCATGATACCGGTCTCCTGGGTGAGGTTCGGCTTACCCGGTGTTTTGGTGAATATCCCGTCCCAGCCGAGATGATCCATCTGCCACCAGGAATGGACCGTCGTATAATCCACCGCTTCAGCATAGAAAAAGGGGGAGGGGCGCTGTGAGCAGATGCCTTCATCCTGTCCCACTGTGATCATCTGGGCGGGGTCGGACCTGCGGATCGTTCCGGAGAGCTCGGCCGCCCAGCGGTTATGCATATCCATACTGAATAAGGCAAAGTCTGTCCAGCGCAGCCATTTCTTCGGCTGAACAACACTCTGAAAATACGTATCTTCCGGGTCCGGTGCCTGTGCTGCTTCGAATGACGGCAGCTGGTCCGGCGTCATATTCCAGCATTCCTGCAGCCGCGCAATATCCCCTTCGTATTTGCGGCTCAGCCACCCGCTCCACGCAGCCTGTTCAAAGCGGTCGGCTGCTGTGTACGGACCTTGGAACACGCGCCGCGGGTGAAACAGCGAAGGCTCGTTAATGAGATCCCAATGAAGATTAGTTGTACCTTGATGTCTGGAAACAATCGAAGCGATAAAACGCTTTTGGGCTTCAACAGACCTGGGGTCTAAATAAGGGTTCTCCCCTTCCCAGGCTTCCGGTGCAAAGGAGAAGAACGTGAAGGTTACTTCAAGGTCATACTTTTTTGCCGTAAGTACAAAGGCGTCCACTGCCCGCAGCACGTCTTCGGCAGCATGGCCGTCGGCGAACATAATCATCCGGTATCCGGTCCAGATTCCCGTACGGATCAGATTGATGCCGGCCCGGGCCATCTCTGCCATGTCACGGTCCCAGCGGGCAACATTCGGCAGATGCAGAAATTTGCGTGAGACATCCGAGGTCATGTAGGTCATCCCTACAACCGGGAGCGGCTTGCCGCCGCGCATGAAATAATCCCTTCCCGCTGTCAGCGGTTCTCCGCTGCGGAGCAGTTCCCGGTCGATGCCCCAGAACGCCTGTGTAAGGATCCGCTGCTCTCCTACAGAGGACTCTGCCCTGCAGACCACATGGTACAGTCCGGGCTCCACCTGCAGCGGGACGGCAAGACGGACGAACTGCAGGTCGGGATGGTCAGGTCCCGCGTTCAAGGAGGCGGAACCGCTCCAGAGCGGTTCTTGACTATCCGCGCGGCTTACTTCCAGATGAAAGCTCCAGGTACGGTCAGTAGCTGAAGTGCGCGAGAGCGGCTGCAGCTGCACGGTCAAAGCCGGCTGTTCGCCTGGCTCGTAAGCGGCAAAGCTGCTTTTCAGCCACAGCTCTGTCGCTCCTTGTGCCGTATACCAGGCGAGATCACGCAGCAGAACAGCCCCTCCCCCGTTCCAGAACACCTCATCCAGCTCCTGGTTAATCAGAATCCAGCGGCTTCCGGCGTAGTCTCCTTTGTACAGTTCCAGCAGCACTACGGGTGCAGAGCGCTCCCGTCCTTTTGGATCCACACCCGTCAGCAGCGGATAAATGAACAGATCCATGGGTCCGGAGGCGCCCATCTCTTCGGGAATATCGCTTTTTTTGGAAGGATGCAGGGTCAGGCCCCAGGTGCTGCGGACAGTGAACAGCTCCTCATACCCCTGGAGAAGTCGGAATTCATCGTCAGCTTTATACCCTGTAACTGAAGTTGGCTGGACTGGCAGCGCATCATGAATATTGAGCAGTTGATGGTAAGCAACCTGTTCACGCTCGGCACGCCAGCCTGCGTCCGTACGGACGACCGGAATACGGAAGGGAACACCGCCCGTGTTGAGCAGTCCGCCGCCTTTTTTCAGATACGAATGAATGTCACTCCAGGCATCCTTGGGGAAATAGGAGCCGTGCAGGGACAGGAAGGCATCCCATTCCCCTGACCGCAGGTATTCAGCGAGGTCCCAGGCATTTGTGATGGTTGCCCCGGCTACCAGTGCTTCAAGCTTTTCTGAAGAAGGCCTGCTACCCTGATAAGGAAAGGTGTCATCATAAAATATCAATAAATTCATGCGTTCATCTCCTGTTCATGAATGTATTCTTTCTGGCAATCGGATTAAGCTTGCTCCCACAAACGGCGGACATTGTCCATAGCCAGCCTGGTTGCCGACCGGCATTCCTCCAGCCCCTCGAATTCTATGGAGACGTATCCGTTATATCCTGAATTTTTGATAACCCCAGTAATCTCTTCGAGCTCCAGATCCCCGTAGCCGGCAACAGCACCGAGCAAATACCGTCCGGCAGTGCTTCGGAACCAGGAGCCCCCAAGCCCCCGTCCTTCCGGCCGTATGTAGAAATCCTTGTAATGTACCATGGAAGCATAAGGCGCATTCTTTTTCACCGCAGCCAGCGGATCTTCATCCACACAGACAAAATTGCCCACATCGAGCGTTGTGCGAAAGTTGTCCCGGCCAACCGTTGTAACCAGTCCCAGCACCCTGTCGCTGGATTGCAGAAAAGTCCCGTGATTTTCAATGCTTGTGGTAATTCCGAAGCCTGCTGCATAATCAGCGATTTCCCGGCAGCCGTCTGCGAGCCTTGGGAGCTGCGCCAGATAATGTTGTACCGAAATATCCGGATGCGTAGCGGCATCATGGCGCACCAGCTTAACGCCCAGCCGGACCGCCATATCCACCTCGCGCTTCAGCCGCTCAATCTCCGCCCGGAAGCTCTCTTCGCTGTCTGTGATCAGGTTGCCCCGGACCGCATAATTGGACAGTTCAATTCCGTATGCCTCCGCCTTACTGCGGATCTGCTCTGCCAATCCTTCCTGCTCATACAGGTTGTAGCCGACCGGTACGATTTCCACATGCTCACCGCCCGCGGAGGCCGTCCATTCGATTACATCCAGCACACTCATTTCCCCGGCCTGGATCGCTTTATATAAACTGTAGGTGCTTACGCCCAGCTTCATTTTTTTCACTCCTGAAGTTTAAATTTATCGATTGATATTGCAAAATTCGTCCCGGAATCATGAACACACCGGATCTATAATTCAATCTCCCGGCCCTGCTCTGCCGACTCATAAATCCCGCACAGGATGCGCATCATCTCCACCCCGTCGGATACCGGACTCAGCGGCTGCTGCCGTGTCTGCACGCACTCGATGAAATGGTCGATTTCATTCTGGAAAGCGGTATCCAGGTCGAATCCGGTATTGGTGGTCTGCGGTGTAATATTGAGGATGGTGTCATTTTTTTCGGTTGTAAAAGACAGCGCCGGGTCTACCTCCACCCCGCCCTTGTCCCCGAATAGATTAATGGTCGTCTTGTTCTCCTTCGCATGCAGCGTAAAGCTGGCTTCCAGCAGTAAGGAAGCGCCATTCTCAAAGCGGATCAGCGCATTGGCCATATCTTCTACAGTGTTAGCAGCAGCGTTGTAATCAGCAGCCCGGTAAGCAGACAGGTGCTTGATATTCGACCGGTTCCCCAGCTTGTAATAGGTGTTGGCGGAAACCGACTTTACCTTGGGCCGGCCCATCAGGTACCAGCATAAGTCAACGACGTGGACGCCTATGTCAATGACAGGACCGCCGCCGGAACGGCTTAAGTCAGCGAACCAGCCCCCAGGGTTGCCGATCCGGCGGATGCTGGAGACACGGGCATAATAGAAGTCGCCGAATTCGCCAAGATCAGAAAATTGCTTCACGAGCTGGGCATTGTTGTCGTAACGCCGGACATAGCCGATCTGCAGAATCTGCCCCGACGCCTTTACCGCTTCCTCAATCCGCAGCGCCGATTCTACGGTGGTGGTCAGCGGTTTTTCGAGCAGTACATCAACGCCGGCACGAACTGCGGCAACGGAAATCGGTTCATGCGTGTTATTCCAGGTACAGATGCTGACCGCATCTATTTCGCCTGCGTTGAACATCTGCTGGTAATCCGTGTATACTTTTACGGCCCCATATTTGTCTGCAGCCGCCTTGGCCCGGGCCTCATTCAAGTCACAGATGGCATAGATCTGCACCTGCGGATTTTTTTGATATGCGTTCAAGTGAAGCTCTGATATCGTGCCCACCCCGACAATGCCGATTTTAATCATGGCTAATCACTGCCCTTCTCTCTCGAAATGTACTATCAGATCTACAAGCGCTGCAGCAGCAGCCTCCACTTCCCGCAGCTCTATCCATTCATCATCCGTATGTGCCTGTGCGATATCGCCGGGACCGAACACTACTGCCGGTACCCCGGCGCGGGCCAACTTGCTGGCATCCGTTCCATACGTCGCACCAAGTATGCGCCGTTCCCCGGCATAACCGGCAACCGCTGTGCCCAGCTTTTGCGGCAAAGGATGTGATGCGGCGGTTTCCAATGCATAATCGATAATGAACGGCTCCTCGATCGTAAGGCTTAAGCCGGGAGTTACTTCTTTTAAATGGCTGAGATGCTCCCTGTACCCCGCCCAGACCTCAAGCGGCTCTTCTCCGGGAAGCGTGCGGCGGTCCAGCGTAATCCGGCAGCTGCCGGGAATCGTGTTCGGCGCAAGTCCGCCAGTAATTTCACTGATGCAGTGGGTAGGCGGACCGAGCAGCGGATGTCTTTTTAACTCAAAAGAAGGTTCAATTTCCTCCTTCAGACAGCGGATAACCTCCATCATTTGCTCAATCGCGTTGATGCCCTTAGCCGGTTCTGAGCTGTGCCCCGGCTTCCCGTGGGCAGTAATATAGAAGCGGACGCAGCCTTTATGGGCGATAACCTGGTGGAGGTTTGTCGGCTCTCCGACAATAGCTCCGCTGTACTGCAGTTCTCCCGCGGATATGGCAGTGGCCAGTGCGCTGACTCCGGCATAACGGAATTCCTCATCTACAACTGCAGCTAAATGCACACCTGTCGGCAGCTTCAGGCCGCTTCGTTTCAGTGTGCCGATCGCGACCAGCATGGCCGCCAGAGAACCTTTGGTATCACAGGCCCCCCGGCCGTAAAGGCGTCCTTCGGAAATGGTCCCGCTGAATGGAGGAATAGTCATGCCGGTAGTCTGCACAGTATCCATATGCGCTTCGAGCAGCAGCGCTGGACCTGATGACTCACCTTGCAGCATGCCGATAACATTAGAACGGCCGGGTTCCACTTGCTGCTCGATGTAAGGGATGTCCAGTTTTATCAGGTAGTTTTTTACAAAAGCAGCCACCCCCGCTTCACCGCTGCCGCCAAAGGCTGGATTCACACTGGGGATGGCCACCAGTTCCTGCAGTACTCTTGCGATTTCAGCAGAATCAATCTTCAGTCCGCCCATTTGGCAGCCTCCTTATTGGCATGCGGCTGCTTCTTTAATAGCTGCAGCCCCGTGCATCTATCTGTATCCAGGTTGTGCGCCGCCCTCCCCGGACTCCCGCTACCTGCTGATGCAGATTGGGAATGACACAGGAATGATTGGGGATGATCTCAATCCTGTCGCCGATTTTGAGAGAGACCTCCTCCGGATCGTACTGGAGAAATCCGTGCTCTTCATTCAGTGCAGACAGTGTCACCTCAGGGTAGCCGACTACTATTCCGAAGCCTTCTCTGCCGTGCGCTTTATCACTGGTCAGGGTTTTGGTTCCTGCGTCGATGGTTGCCCTGCCGGGAAGCGGAGTACTGACTACGGTTGCAATTACGCGCAGTGCGCATTCCTCTTCTCCGGCAAGCCCCATGCCTATGCCTGAAGCATCAAAAAATACATAATTGCCGGCCCTTACTTCTGTAACGCCTTCAAGCTCACCGCTCATCAGCGCCGCCGGAGAGGAGCCTGTACTAATGATGTCAACAGGCACGCCCGTTGACCGGAGGAGTTCTGCTGTGTTACGCATTAGCACGGCCTCTTCTCCGGCCGCCTGCCTGAACGCTTCTGCACCGCAGTTGTTGTAGATTGTCCCGAAGTATCCCATTACTCCGGCGATGCGGATACCAGGGAGCTTTAATAACTCCAAAGCAAAATGGAGTGTGTCCTCCCCCGCCTGCCGGCCCCCGCGGTGCAGTCCGCCGTCAATCTCAATCAGGACTTCTACCGGCTTGCCGGTGCGCATTCCAATTTCAGATAATCCGGCAGCACAAGTAAGACTATCCACAGTGGTCAACAGCTTGTGTTCCAAATGAAGCCTCGCATAGCGTTCCAGCTTGTCTGCGCCGATAACGGGATAAGCTATGAGGATAGGCTCAACCCCGGCTGCGGCGAAAACCTCCGCCTCCGCCAACTTTGCCACAGTAATTCCTGCAGCCCCGGCATCCAGCTGCATCCGGGCAATCTGGGCCGACTTATGCGATTTGATATGCGGACGGTGGCTGATGCCTGCGGCCTGCAAACGCCCGGCCATCCGGTTAATGTTCTTCTCCAGAATATCCAGGTCTATAATGGGAGCTGGTGTCTGCAGCTCTGGATATAAATTCTTCATGATTCCTCAACCTCGACGATCAGCTCAATCTCCACCGGCGTATCGAACGGCAGCTCATTGGCTGAAATCGCTGAGCGGGCATGTTTGCCTTTGTCGCCCAGCACCTCCACCAGCAAATCCGAAGCACCGTTAATTACGTATGGCTGCTCCACAAAACCGGGGGCCGAGTTGACAAAAGCGAGCATTTTGACCACCTGCCTGATCCGGTCCAGCTCTCCCAGGTGCTCCTTCAGTACAGCCAGCAGATTGATGGCTACTTGGCGGGCTGCCGCGTAACCCTGCTCCACGGTCAGATCCGAGCCGACTTTGCCGGTTAGGAGCAACGTTCCGTTAATCCGGCAGTCATTTCCTGAGGTATATACCACATTGCCTACCTGCTTGGCCGGAACGTATGTAGCTACCGACGGCGGAACTTTTCCCAGCTCAATTCCCTTTTCCTGCAGCAGTTTTTCTACCTTTCCCATGCTTAATCACTCCTTTGGCGATATGATTGGCTGACGACCTCCGCGTCATTTGCCACGTGAGCCGAAAACAACGGGAAAAATCCCGTTGAATTTCGCCAGGCGCCTGTTTTTCGTGGAATCAACGGGAAAAGTCCCGTTGAATTTCGTCAGGCGCATGTTTTTCGTGGAATCAACGGGAAAAGTCCCGTTGAATTTCGCCAGGCGCCTGTTTTTCGTGGAATCAACGGGAAAAATCCCGTTGAATTTCGCCAGGCGCCTGTTTTTCGTGGGATCAACGGGAAAAATCCCGTTGAATTTCGTCAGGTGGCTGCTTTTCGTAGAATCAACGGGAAAAGTCCCGTTCATTTCCACCAAGGCTCCACTTTTTGTGGGCTTTGATTACGTTAGCCGAAATCAAAGGCACTTTTACCTCTGATTCGAGCAATTAGCCGGCGTGAGCTTAAATCAAAGGCACTATTACCTCTGATTCGAACGATTTGCCAGCGTTAGCCGAAATCAAAGGCACTATTACCTCTGATTCGAACGATTTGCCAGCGTTAGCCGAAATCAAAGGTACTTATACCTCTGATTCGAACGATTTGCCAACGTTAGCCGAATTCAAAGGCACTTTTACCTCTGATTCGAACGATTTGCCAGCGTTAGCCGAAATCAAAGGCACTTTTACCTCTGATTCGAACGATTTGCCGGCGTGAGCTTAAATCAAAGGCACTTTTACCCCAGGTTCGGGCGGTTAGCCAACGTTAGCCGAAATCAAAGGCATTTTACCTCCGGTTCGGGCGATTTGCCCACCTGAACTGAATCAAGAGGTACTTTTACATCAGACTCGAGATGGTTGCCCACGTGAGGCCTTCTTCCATTTATATACTGCAACAACAAGTTACCGCTCCACACCATCCATGAAGACCGAAGTTCCGCGCTGGCTGCGCGCCCAGTCTGCCACACGCTGCGGGTCGCCTTCCCACAGACGCTGCCGGCCCCAGTCGTTTGCCTCAGGCTTGCCGTCGCATTCCACACGGATGACCGGGAACAGGCGTGACGGCGCTTCCCTCGGCAGGCCCTGGATGAACAGTTCGCCGTCCTTCTGCTCGAACTGAAGCTTCTGGCCTGTCGTCAGCAGGGTAACGCCAGTTACCTTGCTGCTGAGGTCAGACAGCCGTATTTCCGGACGCCCATCCCAGAACCGGATAATCAGGTACAGATTATTGTCCCGGGTCGTCTGACGTCCGCGCGTAATGAATTCGGTGATGGCACCCCCATCCGAACCATAGATCGCTTCCCCGTGTACCTCCAGCCAGCGGCCGATCTCAAGCGCCCGTTCCACGAATTCCGGCGGCAGCTCCCCGTCTGCGGTCGGCCCGCAGTTCAGCAGCAGATTGCCGCCATGCTCCCCGCCCTTCTCGGCACATTCGCAGAGCATATCAAGCAGCACATCTGCCGGTCGCCAGCGTTCGCCGGTCACATGGCTCCACAGCCGCCAGGTGGTAACCTGGCAGGACTCCCAGAGGCGCTTCCGGTCCACGACGATCAGATGCTCCGGTGTACCGAAATCGCCCAACGTGTCAGAATCCCCTGCTCCGATGCCGCCATCTGCACGGTATTCGTCGTGGGCGCTGGAGTAGCCCAGCCGGTTGTTGATCAGAATGCCCGGCTGCAGCCTGCGCATTTCCTCCACCAGCTCTACACTGCCAAGATCATCAGCGTTGCGCGGCCACACGCCATCGAAGAAGAAGTGATCAATCTGCCCGTAGTTCGTCAGCAGCTCCTTGACCTGGTTGTGCAGGTACTTGCGTACCTTCGCCCAGCCTTCCGGATTCTTCTCAGGCCCTTCAAAATAAGCCGGAAGCCGCCAGTCAATCCAGGAATAATAGAGTCCGATTCTTAGTCCGGCCTTGCGGAAGGCATCGATATATTCGCGAACGAAATCGCGCTGCGGCGCCTGCTTCGCGCTGGAATAATCCGTGTAGGCGCTGTCCCACATGCAGTAGCCGTCATGATGCCGGGTAGTGAAGCAGGCGTATTTGAAGCCTGCTTTCTTGGCCGTCGCCGCCCACAGCTCCGGGTCAAAATGCTGCGGATTCCACGCTGCCGCCTGCGCAGCATACTCCTGCTGATCCAGATGTTCGCGGAACAGCACCTGCTCTCCCCGGGCCAGCTGTGCATAGGGCCCCCAGTGGATAAACATGCCGTACCGGCTTTCGGTGAACCATTTCCAGCGGTCTGGAACAGTGAATCCTTGTGTCGTCATCGCCTATTTCCCTCCAAGGTAAAATCATTCGGATTAGTTCTCGGGTGTCGTCTTGTGTTGCTGAAAATGTGTCCTGGTCCGCCGATTCGCTTAAACACCCGTGCCACTCTTAAATCTACAGCTGCCTGAATTCCAGGCAGCTGCCGCATCTCACCAGGGTACGATCACCCGCAAATGTCTCTCTATGATCTCGCAAGTTCTCACTAACGTCTCGCCATCGTCGCACTATAGTCTCACTATGATCTCACTATAGTCTCCTTAACACCGCACTATCGGCCTTTCTATTATCTCGCTCCCCCTTCCTATTTTGCCGCCGCAGCTTTGTACGTATCGTAAGCCTCCTGGTAGATTTCCAGGTAGCGGCTGAGGTTCATGCTGTCCAGCGTGGACAGGTACTGATCCCATTCAGCGTTAATGTCGGCGTCGCCAATAATGAAGCGGGCCATCATCTCATTGGTATAGTCATAGATGGTTTTAGAGAGATCGGCAATTTCGGCGGACTGGTCGACCGTGAAGCTGATCGGCGGCAGTACGGTTTCCACATCTACGCGGAACGGCTCGTATTTCTCCTTCGTCTCGTTGTACAGAATGCTGTCGAGCGGGTTGTCAGGGTTGGCTACAAGCCCCAGGCGCAGGGAGTTCGGACGGTAAGCGATGCCGGTCTGCGACCAGTGCTTGTTCTGGGTGACGCCGAATTTGGACATATCCATGTAGACCGCCTGCTCTCCGTTAAGTCCGACTTCACCGTCTGTAGCCCATCTCCACTCTACATCGGGTTCACCAATAGTCGAGCGCAGCGTGATTTCACGGTCATACAGGGCATCTGCGAAGCGGAATGCCGCTTCAGGGTTCGTCGCCTTGTTCGTGATGACGAATTGTCCCGGTGCCACCTGATACGGATCATACTGGGTAACTTGTACTCCTTCCGGTCCTTTGAGCGGCGCAACCGCTACATATTCCAGCCAGCGTCCGCTTGATCCGTTAAGCTGGGTCAAGGCGCTTTGGTTCGGTCCCGAGGCTGCACCAAGAATTGGCACATCCGGATTTTCTCCCAGCTGTACGAGTTGGGCGGCATCGCGTGTTACCGCCTGCGGGTCCATGAGGCCTTCGCTGTAGAGGCGGTTCAGATAAGTAAGCCCTTCTTTCCAGCCTTCTTTATTGAACGGAATATCGACTTTACCTTCATCATTGACATACAGTCTGGTGTAAGGCGCATAAGTGAACGAGTTCATCAGAAAGTTCTCTACGCTGGTTGTCAGCGTGGAAGACTGATTCACCTGTGGTGCGCCGGAGAAAGGAATTTCATCGGCGATACCGTTACCGTTCGGGTCCTGGGTTTTAAAGGCTTTCAGCACTTCATAGAACTCCTCCGTCGTTGTCGGCATTTTTAGATTCAGCTTCTCCAGCCAAGGCTCATAGATCCACAGCTTCTGGCGCATGGAACAGTGGTAACATTCATTCGGCGCAGGCAGAGCATAGATGTTGCCGTCCGCAGAGGTGATGGTCGATTCTACGAGCGGACTTTCCTCGAACATTTTTTTCGTATTGACTCCGTATTTCTCGATATAATCGTTCAGTGGAAGCAGAACGCCTTGTTCTCCATATAGCGCCTGCTGCTCAGGCGTCACATTCATCGTCATAATGACATCCGGCAGATCGCCGCTGGCCAGCGCCAGATTTAGTTTCTCGGTAACCGTGCTAGTAGGGACAATCTCCCACTCCACATGAATGTTGGTCAATTCCTCGAAATATTTAGTGAATTCATTCGTATCAAAATCCTCCACCGCCGGATTCGCACCCGTCATCACCCGCAGCGTAATCTTTTCATCCACGATCGGGAACTCTCCTGCTTCTGATACAGCAACTGCATTGCCGCTGCCTGAGGCAGAGGTTTCCGTATTATTGCCTCCGCTGCTGCACGCACTCAGAATACTGCCCAGCATGCTTACTCCAACCAGTAACGATAAGACTCCCTTAAATTTCATCTCTTCTTGTCCCCCTTTAGTTATCCTTTAAGTGAACCTACCATAACGCCCTTAACCAGATACTTCTGTACGAACGGATAGAATACAAGCAGCGGAAAAGTTGAAATAACAATCAGCGAGTACTTCAGCAGCGTTTTCAGCGCCTCGCGGCGGGCTGCATCCTGCGGATCTCCTGACAGCATGCCGACATCGACATCATTTTTGACGAGAATGTCCTTCAGCACCAGCTGCAGCGGATAATGATCCTGGCTTTTCAGATACAGCATGGCGTTAAAATACTGGTTCCAGTTCCCGGCCGCATAATAGAGCGTGATTACCGCCAGGATGGGCCCCGAGAGCCGGACGACAATTTTCCAGACGAATTGAAAGTCATTGCAGCCGTCCAGCTGTGCCGCTTCCAGCAGTTCATGGGGGATCGACATCTGGAAATAGGTGCGGGTGATGATAACATTCCACACGGTCAGCGCTCCGGGAAGAATCATCGACCAGATTGTATCAAGCATCCCCAGATCGCGGACCAGCAGATAGCCGGGAATCAGGCCGCCGGTGAACATTGTGGTGAACATGAACAGAATCATCAGGACATTTTTACCGTAAAAATCCCTGCGGGACAGCGGATAGGCAGCCAGCACCGTCATGACAATGTTGACCAGCGTACCTGTAACGGTGTAGAGGATAGAGTTGCCGAAGCCGACCCAGACCTGTTTATATTCAAAAACCGCCTTATACCCTTCAAGGCTCGGCCTCACCGGCCACAGCCACACCTCGCCCGACACCACGGCCTGCGAATCACTGAAAGAGGCGCTGACAATATAAATGATCGGATACAGCACTGCAATAAAGATAACGCTCATAAAAAAGATATTTACGATAACAAACAGCTTGTCGGTTATGGACTCATTCCGGAAACTTGTGTTCATGCTCAGACCTCCTTCCTTCTACCACAAGCTGCCATGCTTGGTCTTCTGGGCGATTTTATTCACCGTCAGCAGCAGAATCAGATTGATAATGGATTTGAACAACCCAATCGCCGTCGAATACGAATAGTTGGCAACCTGCGAAGTCAAGCCCACCTTATACACATACGTATCGATAATTTCTGAAGCCTTCAGATTGATCGGGTTCTGCATCAGCAGCACCTTTTCGAAGCCGACGTCGAGGATATGCCCGGTGTTAAGGATCAGCACGATGATCGCCATCGGCATAATGCCGGGAAGATCGATGTGCCACATCCGGCGGAATTTGCTTGCTCCGTCAATCACGGCCGCTTCATGAAGCGAAGGATCGATGCTGGCCAGCGCCGCAATAAAGATGATGCAGTTGAAGCCCATATGCTGCCATACATCCGACCAGACATAGATGGAAGAGAACATCGAGATTTCACCCATAAAATTAATAGGGCCTATACCGAAGAAGCCGAGGAGCTTGTTGATAATCCCGATACGCGGATCAAGCAGCTCCTTCACAATTCCGACCACGACCACAATGGAGATAAAATGCGGCGCATAGGTTACCATCTGTACGGCTTTGCGGAATCTGATATTGCGCAGATAATTCAGCCCCAGGGCCAACAGGATCGGGATCGGGAACCCGGCAATCAGATTGTAAAAACTCAGCACCAGCGTGTTCTTCAGAATGCGCCAGAAATCATACGAATTGACGAACCGGCTGAAATGCTTCATCCCTACCCAGTCGCTGCCCCAAATTCCTTTTACGACGGAGAAATCCTTGAACGCAATCTGCGCTCCGTACATCGGCACGTATTTGAAAATAATCAAATAGAGGAAAGGCAGTGCCATCAGCACGTACAATTGCCAGCTGTTTATCAGCTTTTTGACGAAGGGATTTGTGCTCAATTCAGTTCTCACCTCCTCGTATGCTATGTATTTCGGCTGACACCTGAGGGCATCCCTGACCGGTCTGTCCATGTGTCTTCCGTGTAACCACAGCATAGGCCGCCACCCTGGAACGGTAAATTGTAAATGCTCCGTTTTGTTGGATTTTGTTAAGAAAACTGTCTTTGCAATTGAAATATTCATGTGCATTTGATAAGAATTCGCCTAATAATATCCATGTAATCGTTTTATATGAAAATAAATGCTTGCTTACATGTAAATATAGATTACATTTCATAGATTAAAAAAAGCCGGGAACTTGTCCCGGCATGTTAACTCAAAGTGAAGATTGTGCTGTACTGCCGCTGTTAACCAGCCGCTGAATCGCGGAAGGCTGTAGCACTGAGACCATTTCCCCGTTTGAACGCCCGGCAGAAGGTGTTGGTGGAATGGTATCCCACCTGCTCGGCGATGTCCCGGATCGGAAGGCCTGTATTGGCGAGCAGTGCTTTGGCTTCGTTCATCCGCAGATTCTCCAGATATTCCGAGAAATTGGTTCCTGTCTGCTCTTTGAAGAACTGCGACATGTACCCTTTGGAGATATTCATATGGTCGGCGACAGCATCCAGGCTGAGATTGGCTTGTCCGAAATGCTCTTCAATATAAGATACAATCGAGTCAATCAAGTGCACATTCCGGCTCTTCTTCCGGTGATCGGCTTCCGAGCTCATCATCATCAGCAGGTTGGCCGCACTGCCGTAAGCTTCCCTAAGATTCTCCGTTACCCCCAGCAGATGAAGCAGCTCCTGCACCTCTTCCGGGTACTGCAGCATCAGCTGCTCCTGCAGCTTGACCAGGCAGCTCACGATTTCATAGCAAAAGAGCTGCTGCATGGCCAGCGGCAAATGCCGCTCCTGGAAATTCTCCCGGTACAGCGAGTCCAGCAGGCGCCTAAGCTCCTCTGTCTCCCCCGCCTTCGTATAATTGCTGAGCCGGTTCTCGACTTCTCCGGGGAAATAGAACAGCGAATTCTCGCTCGGCAAATCATAGAACCAGGCCGTCTGGACCATCTCCTCATAAGTGAGCGAGGACAGGGATTGGCGGGCTTCTTCATACGATCCGGATACATCAAGAAGAGTAGAGCGGAATCCCCCGATGGCAAAATAAAGTCCAAGCGGCAGCTGGCCGGCGATCTCTGTAGCGATATGCTGAATATTCCGCTCAATCGCCTCTCTGAACAAAATACTGTCTCCGGTTGTATCAACGAACAGAATGGCGATTTTGTCCTCGGTAACATCATGTACATAGAGATTTCCGGCAGGAACCGACCGCAGGGCCTCTTTAATCAGCACCCGCTCAATGTCCAGCTTGCGCAAATCATCGGTGCTGATTCCCCTTTGGCCTCCGCGGAAATGAAGGATACCGATGGCATAAGAGCTGCCGTCAATTTCTATATGCTGATGCTCCAGCAGGCTGTTGATTTCGTTCAAGCTGACAAACTCACCCTTGAGCAGCCGTTCATAAAAGCTCTCCCACAGCAGCGGTGCCTGGCGTTCAATCTCGCTCTGCAGAGCGGTGTTGTTATCAATAAGTGCAGATAAGGAATTTTGGATGAAGCCGTACATATCCTTGGGACGCTGCTGGAGTCCGCCGTTTCGGTCACTAAGCGTCGAGAAAATCCGTACCAGCGGCTTGCCGCTGCGGGTAGCGAACAGATACGCCAGCACAATGCCGATCAGCAGAAAAGCGGCTGCGACGGTAGTAGTCATCTTTTTAATAGACATTACTTTGCTTAATACTACGTGGGGAGGCTGCGCTACAATATAGGACCAGTTGTTGTATGCTGATTTGGTGTAAGTCACCATCATATCGTTCGTTGCACTGCTGGCTTCAATAATTCCGGAGGATGCTGTATAGCTTGTCGGATCAAGATCGGGCACCTTTCCGTCACCGGACAGCGAGCTGACTACCCTGCCTTCATTATCAATAATGGACACCCAGCCGCCATCAGAGACATTAATCCCTCCGAGCAGTGATTTCAGCTTGTGATTATCAACCAGGATGACGAGAGCCCCCTGAATATAACCGGGATAACCCAGGGATTGGACATAGGTCAGCATGTCGTAGGTGCTCCCCTGGTAGAGCGTTGACCCCGATGCCATCACCTCACGGTTGCGGTAACTGCCGAACAAATCACTCCGCCAGGTATCATAATCCACTCCGCTGCTGGACAATACATGCTTATAGAACGCGGGAAGCTCATAAATCGAATTTGAGGATAAGGCCAGATTGCTGTTTTTAAAAATCAAATAGTAGTCCAGCACGAAATTGTTAGAGGTGTTATAACTGTAGAGATTTTTCTGCGTTTCAAGTACCTTGTAGGTGGTCGTATTGCTGAACGGATCCTGCACGCGCGAGAAGCTTTTCACCATAGGATCATTCAGGAGCTGAAGGGCAATCGTGTTGATCTCGGATAACCGGATGTCCATCGTTTCTTTAACCTGTTCGAGCAGTTCCATATTGCTGCCGGTCACTTCATCCTTGACCACGTCATACGTCAGTTTATAGAACAGGCCTCCGAGGCTTAACGCAACAATCATGAATAAAATATAAGGAATCATCAAACGCAGAAACAAATGCTGCTGGCCTGGCCATTTCAATAACCGCATCGCTGTTCCCCCTTTAATAAAAACAGTATGTGTTATGTAATATAACATTCACAAAAATGCATCACGCTTACATTGCTGCTCTTTTTTAAAAGTACCATAATCATGCTAATGATTATAACACCATGTTTTAATTTTAGGTATTCTGTATTTCGACTTTTTTCGCCATTAAAGGTTAAATCCATAGCAAAACAGCGGCAAAATCCCGGGATTCTGCCGCTGTTTGTGCATTAATGTGCTGTTATGGGAAGAGAGCTTTGTATGCGAAAAACCGAACATAAACGGCTGCTGCTGCGGTAAGTGGGCAAGCAGCATTTATTGTTTTAAGAAGCATAGCTTTATCGTCCATTCCCCGCCATTCCCCATCAATCCCCCGCTTATCCGAGTCACCTGAGAGGATGAAACCCCTAATTGGTTTCGCCAAATTCGCGCTCCATAACGTTTACCTCATCTGGGCACTGTTATTTCAGGATTATCAAATGTTATACTTTTCCGTACAAAGCATATGGATGTTTGTTCATTAGAAGTGCTGAGGAGATCATTATGCCCGTTATAGAAATAGTTGCATGGATCGCCGTACTTGCGGTATTGCTGTCTGTATTGTCGATCGTAGTTGTAAGCTGGAAAAATGGCATATCGCCAATGCCCTCTTCAAGCGCTGTCCGGCAGGCCGTTGCCGCTGAGGTACAGCGGATTACAAGCTATGGCCATATCATCGAGCCGGGTTCCGGCTGGGGGACGCTTGGACTTGCAGTGATTCGCCGCTGTCCTGGTATAAGGCTGACAGGAATCGAAAACTCCAGTCTTCCCTTGTGGTGCTCACAATTGCTAGCTTTCCTGTACCCACGGCTTTTCCCGGCAGTCCGGGGGAAGCCCTCACTTGGCCGGCTGCGCTTTAAACGAGGGGATATTTATTCCTTCTCCTATCAGGATGCAGACATTATACTCTGTTACCTCTTCCCCGCGGCTATGGAACGGCTGGCAGCAAAATTCAAGCGGGAATTACTGCCGGGTGCAGTGGTGATCAGTGTGTGCTTTTCAATACCCGGGATGCAGCCTGCCCGCATAATCACCTGCAGTGACAGCCTGCGGACCAAAGTGTATGTATATAGATATTAAGCAAGTCATATCCCTGAAAAAAAGAGCCTCCTCACGGAGACTCTCTTCCTTATAGTAAATGCATCTTCGCCTCTGCTTCATTCCAAGGTACCGAATAACCTGCTCCTTTGGCGCAGAATATGGAGGAAGACGTATAAAGTGCGTCAGCCTCTTTACGGTAACCGATCCGCGTAATGACCTCATCCGTGTTATGGCAGCGGTCGTAACCGCCGAACACACAGCGGATACTGCCGCGGCCATGGGTGAGCGAAGCGAACTCGGCACTGTAGTTCATGAAGGTAGCCACGGGTACCCTTCCGGTAATCACACACTGCGTCCCGTTCATCTGCGGCGGCTCAAATGTACCTGAGGCACGCTGAATATCAGACAGCACCCTTCCCATCTCATCTACATCAACTTTGATTTTAAAGTCATAGTAAGGTTCGAGCAGTACGTTGTCTGCCTTCTCCAGTCCTTGGCGCAGCGCACGAAAAGCCGCCTCACGGAAATCGCCGCCATGCGTATGTTCTTTATGTGCAGCACCTCTGATCAGCGTGATTTTCAAATCGGTAACCGGCATGCCTGTCAGCAATCCGTGATGCTCCCGCTCATGGAGGTGGCTCAGGATCAAATTCTGGTAGTTAACGCTCAAATTATCGGGATGACACCGGCTTTCCGTTATAATTCCGCTGCCGCGTTCTCCCGGCTCCATAAGGAAATGAACTTCTGCATAATGCCTGAGCGGTTCAAAGTGGCCATAGCCCGTTACCGCCGACTGAATGGTTTCCTTATACAAGATTTCAGGCTGGCCAAAAGAAATGGCGAAACCGAACCTTTCCAGCACCAGCTGCTCCAGCACTTCCAGTTGGATGAGTCCCATGACACGGATGTGGATTTCCTGCAGATTCTCCTCCCAAATGACGTTAAGGGACGGCTCCTCCGCTTCAAGAATACGGAATGTTTCCAGCACTTTCTGCACGTGAAGCGAATCATCGAATATCACCTTGGACTGTAAAGTCGGCTCTGATTCGTATTCCAGCCTGTCCGTAAATACTCCGAGGCCCTGCCCGGCACACGCCGCAGACAAACCGGTTACCGCAAACAAATCACCCGCCGCTACCTGCTCCACCGGCTGTGATTTGGTCCCGTTGAACAATAATATCCTCGTTACTTTCTCGTCATATTGGATGCCGCCGCTCTCATAACTCAAGGGTTCCCGGACCTTCAGGCTGCCGCTCAGCGCTTTGATGAACGTTAATCTTCCTCCGCCAGCGTCGTGCCGGATTTTATAAATCCGTCCCCCGAATGGAGCATTTTCATCATAAGAGGTTGTCGTCAATACGTGAAGCTGCTCTAAAAATTCAGTTACACCCGTATCCTGCAGGGCGGAGCCATGAGCACAGGGGTAAATTAAGCCCTCCCGCACTAATTTTTGAAAGGCCTGCAGCCAGAAAGCGTGATCTTCGCTCCCTTCCAGAAAAGCTTCCAGGAGAGTCTCATCCCGCTCGGCCAGGGCTTCCCGGAGTGAAGCGTCCATTTTACCATCAGCGAAACGGTTTGTAATGGAGCATAGATCTCCTGTCAGCTGCTGGCGGATGTCCGCTTCGGTCCTGCTGATATCTGCGCCGGTCCGGTCAGTTTTATTAATGAAGAAAAAAGAAGGAATCCGGTGTTTTTGCAGCAGCTGCCAGACCGTTTCGGTATGGCCCTGAACCCCTTCTACTGCGCTGACAATCAGGACCGCGTAATCTATAATCTGCAGTGCCCGCTCCATTTCCGGACTAAAATCGACGTGCCCGGGGGTATCAATCAAATAATACGGGTCCCCTTTATATTCCATCACCGCCTGATCGGCGAACACTGTTATTCCTCTGGCCCGCTCGATCTCATGGCTGTCCAGGTATGCATCCTGATGATCCACCCGCCCGCGTGACCGGATACTGTTCGTATGGTACAGCAGCTGCTCGGCAAAGGTTGTCTTCCCTGCGTCCACGTGGGCAAACAGGCCTATGGTTAGTCGCTTCATCTTATCCCACTTTCGATGCTTTTTATGAACTACAGCTCTTGTAATTATTATTAAAGCATAGTTGGGCGCTTGAACGGTTAACTTTTTTATAAGGGCAGGTCCGGGTTACAACCAAAAAGCAGGCCGCCATTCTGAACGATGGAAGCCTGCTTCTATTTTGACTATTGATTTAGCGGATCTCCCCGCGTGTAGCAATCAGCTTTTGATACCAGTAAAAGCTTTGCTTCCGGATGCGGCGCAGCTCCTTAAGATCAAATTCTTCACGGTCCACGTAGATGAATCCGTAACGTTTGCTCGAGCCCTGGTGTGTGCTGACCAGATCGATTGCCGACCATGGACAGAAGCCGAACACCTCAACCCCGTCCGTAAGCGCAAGCTGAATCTGTTCAATATGCCGGCGGAAGAAGTCAATCCGGTAAGCATCGTTAACAGTTCCGTCTGCCTCCAGCTTGTCAAATGCCCCTAACCCGTTTTCGGTCACAATCAAAGGCAGGTGATAACGGGAATAGATCTGGCGGAGCGTAGTTCTGAAGCCTACAGGATCAATCTCCCAGCCGAATTCGGTCGTCTGCAGATTTGGATTCACAGAACCCCGGTAGGCTCCCGGTTCTCCGACGATTTCATGCTGGTCGCCGGTGTGCGAGAAGTCATTGCCGTCATTTTTACTCTCACCTACTGTCTGGGAAGTGTAATAATTGAAAGCAATAAAATCCGGGTTCCCCTGTCTCAGGATATCCATGTCGCCTTCTTCAATGCGGGGCTCATACCCTTTTTCCAGCAGATAGCTCCAGGCGATATGGTTATAACGGCCATAGACAGCCATGTCCAGGTACAGCCAGTTGCGGATGGCCGCATAATTGTCTGCTGCAAGTACATCTTCCGGTTTGGAGCTGGCCGGATAGATCACACCGATATTTGGGGCCGGGCCGATTTTGGCATCCGGAAGCATCTGATGGCACAACACCATAGCTTTCGCCTGGGCCACAAGCATGTGATGGTTTTGCTGATACAGCTCTTTTTGCGGGTCTGCCATGTTCTCATTCAAGGTACCGATGGAGCCCGGATGGAGAATCAGCATATTCTGCTCATTAATGGTCAGCCACCATTTCACCCTGCTGCCGTAATGTTCAAAAAGCGTTTTGGCATACTGTTCAAATGCATCAATCGTTGCCCGGTTAGACCAGCCTCCCCGCTGCTCCAGCGCATAAGGAAGATCAAAGTGGTACATGGTTACAATCGGCTCAATTCCGTATTTAAGCAGCTCGTCGATCAGCCGGCTGTAGAATTCAAGGCCTTTCGGATTTACCTCACCGTCTCCTTGCGGATAAATCCGTGTCCAGGCAATGGAGAAGCGGTAGGCTTTGAACCCCATTTCTGCCATTAATGCTACGTCCTCTTGATATTTATGATAATGGTCACTGGCGACTTTAAAATCAGTCACACCTTCCACATGGTTTGCCAGATCGATAACCGAAGGACCTTTACCGTCTTCATCCCACGCTCCTTCCAGCTGATAAGCCGAGGTTGATCCTCCCCACAGGAAGTTTTCCGGAAATGCGTTTAATTGTTTGTGCAGCATACTACATTCCTCCTAGTTTGTTTTAGTCCACCAGTGTTAAAAGAACTTCGTTCACTTCGACTTGCTGCTGATCGGTTTCAAAGACCTCGACTTCTTTCTGGGTCAAAGTCACAATAACCGGAGTCACGGTCTGGTAACCGGCTGCCTTGATTTGCTCCAGGTCAAACCGGATTAACAAATCTCCCTGTCTGACGGCATCGCCTTCTTTAACCACAGGAGTGAAATGTTTGCCCTTAAGTCCGACAGTGTTGATTCCAATATGGATTAACACCTCGGTTCCGGCGGCAGAAGTAATGCCTATGGCATGTCCCGTCGGAAATATGGAAGTTACCGTTCCGTCCATTGGCGTGACGACTTCCCCGGTTACAGGTTCGATGGCAAGCCCCCTGCCCATTGCCCCGGAAGAAAATGCGGCATCAGGAACAGTGCTGAGCGGAACAACAGATCCGGAAAGCGGGCTGAAAATCTGCTCCTTTTTAAGGTCTATAGCCTTTGCTGCGGGCTTGACCGTCTGTACTTGTTCAGGTGCGGGTGCGGCATCTGCTGCGGATGCTGATTTGACTTTGCTCTCATAACCGAAAAGGACGGTCAGCAGAAAAGCGGTACCCATTGAGGCAATCATAGAGATGATGAAGATCGACATTGGCTGTTCAACCGGAATCGAAAAAATATTATGGAATACATAGGCCGTATAGAGTACACCGAAATGACCGTTGATTGCTCCCCCGAGCGACCCGGCGATAATGACGATTGGAATCACGCGCTTGTAGCGGAGAATCAGACCGTACACAATCGGTTCACTGACACCGGCCAGAAGTCCGGTGATTCCGGAAGATGCAGCGATGCTTCGCAGGGATCTGTCTTTTTTGGCTTTCAGGAAAATACCGAAGGCGACACCGATCTGGGCAAATACGGCCGCAGCTGCCATGGCTTCAATCGGATCACCGCCGTTAGCAATATTCTGGAGAGTGATGGGTGTAAAGCCCCAGTGAAGACCAAGCACTACCATAAAGGTCATTCCACCGCCGAGTACAATACCGGAAAGTATACCGCTGACACCGATCAGCCAGGTAACGCCTGATGCGATCCAGTCACCGACACTGGTACCGAATGGCCCAAAAGCAATCACTGACAACGGAACCATGATCATAAGGGAAACCATCGGCACCAGGAAAATCTGCAGATCCTTTAGAATAATCTTCTTCAGCAGCTTGTCGAGCAGTGCATAGATGCTGATAGCAATGAAGATCGGGAACACGCTGGATGCGTAACTGACCATAACCACCGGAATTCCCAGGAAAGAGTGCCCCCCGTCCCCTTCCAGCATGGCTGTAAAGTTCGGTTCCATCAGTGCCGCGCCGATAGCCCCTGCCACATAAGGGTTAGCCTTCAGCTTGATCCCAAGCGTGATTCCGAGGAAAATTGGCAGGAAGTAAAATACTGCATTCCCGGCGGCGGACAGGATTTTATAAGTGTCGCCGGAATCGGACATCCAGCCCAGCAGTGTAAGCACAGTCAGCAGTGCCTTAAGCATCCCGGAACCTGCCATGACCGGAATCAGCGGCGAGAAGCTGCCCGAGATAATTTCAAACACCTTTGATACTGCCGATGTTTTCTGCGTGGAGCTATTATCGGAGGAAGCGTTGTTCAGGAAGCTGGTGCTTTTCACAATTTCCGCATACACATTAGCTACATTGCTTCCGACGACAACCTGGAATTGTCCGCCGCTTTCCACCACGGTAATTACACCTTCGTGTTTCTCCAGTGTTTCCCTTTGTGCCTTTTTGTTGTCCTTCAGACTGAATCTCAGCCTGGTGGCACAATGGACCAGATCGTTGATGTTCTCCTCCCCGCCGACAAGCCGAATGATGTCTTCAGACATTTTTTTGTTATCCATGCTGATTCTCCTTTGCCTTACAGCTAAATTGGGCAAAAAAAAACCTAAACGAAGATAGCGTGATCACGTAAGGGTGATCCACTTCTCGTTTAGGTATCGCCTGCTTCAGCAGTAACAATCCTTAGATTTAAGTTGTGACTCCACTATAATGGATTAGGTAATCGTTTGCAACCCGTAATTTAATTCCTTTTTCTTACATCGTAGCGTTATCTCTTGATGTGACCCGCTGAATATGAATCGTTAAATAGACCTTTTCGTCAATAGACATGGCATTTCCGTATTCCTGCTCCAGATAGCGGTTAATCTGATTGGTGCACTGAAAAGCTTGCGGGAATTTCGCTTTGATCTGGTCGTACAGGAAGTTGTCTCCTGCAGCAGACCGTTCCTGTTCTCCGCTCAACATTCTCTGCAAAAAATATTGCAGGTGGGTAATAAAACGGGAGTAATTGAACGAGTTTTCATCCAGCTGCAGCTGGAACTCGCCAGTGACAATGTTGAAAATATCACTCATTGCCTTCGTGACCTCTACCGTCTGCTGCATTCCCTGCCCGTCCTGTCTGGCATTCACAAAATGCATCGCGATAAAGCTGGCTTCATCCTGATCCATCTCAATATCAAAATGTTTGCGGATCAGGCCAAGCGCATGTACACCAATGGCAAACTCTCGGGGATAAAATTTTTTGATCTGCCAGTACAAAGCGTTCTTGATGTTCATCGACTTCTTGTAACGGGCAATGGCAAAATGAATGTGGTCAATCAGTGTGATATAAATATTATCGTTGAAGATGTTTCCCATATCCGCTTTGGCGAACCCGATGATTTCATCGGCCAGCGAGAAATACTCGGCAGAAGTCTCCCCGATCAGATCAATTAACTTGCGCGGCACTTTGTCCGGTTTCAGCATAAAGGTTTTTTCTATTTTATCCTCGTCGACCCGCAGCCCCGCCTTTTTCTTGAAACCGAGCCCATTTCCGATTACCACATATTCATGGCCAACCTGGTCTTCAGCGCGAATAACGTTGTTGTTGAAGATTTGCCGGATGATCATTGTGACTTCCCCTTTTTTGATTGACTCCATCAAGCCAGCTTAAAAACATATCCTAAGATAACACAGCAATGTGACAAATGACAATAGAGAGTGACGGAGGCTGAACTCTGTTTCAACCATTTTAGATTCTTATAAACCGATGTATAAAAATACTGTTATTTTGATTTTAAAGTTGAAATTAGTTGTGAGGAATTCTCTTTGTTTGCATGTAATCCACTTTTTTCATAATGGAAAGAGTATTAATATTAGTTGTTAAAAGATTTAATATTCGAAAAAACTTTTTATCGGATGTTTTTATTTGAATTTAAAGACTGGAATTTAAATGCATTTTCATTCATTTATCGGTATATCAGTTCAATGCTGCTGCGGACATTTTTTTAGAAATTTTGACTGGACGGGAGTGGGCTTCTTACCAAATATATTTTTTCGTGGCGGCTTTATCAGTCCACTTAAGCTAAGTGGACTTACTCCATCTAATCTTCCTATAAAAACTGGTATTACAATACTAGTGGGAAAAAGTCCACTAGACATGCATACAAACTTACATGGGAGCTAAACCAAACCGAAAGTAATAATTTTACAGTAAGCTTTGTGGACTCAACGAAAAAAGAACAGTGGCTCCTTAAGTCGTAGGTTTAGTTACCAAATAAAGGTATATGTTATTGGTTATTCCAGAATTATTTTTACCGTCGCTCGTTTTTCTTTCGTTTGTACTGGAGTTTCTGCGGGCCTAGGAATCTTTTGCCGCCCTTTAGAACGACGGGTCGGTTCGCGATTCAGCGCTTCAACAAATACATCCCAGTCTTTCATGGCGTAGTATCTCATCTTTCGCAGCATGCTCCACACACTTAGGGTAGGCTGTACTTCTAAATGGATGAGCTGACATAGCAACGCCGTAATGATTCCAATATAACATTGGACCCACACTGCATGCGGGTGATGATTGTGGAAAGTTACGGTGGCCAGATGCTGCTTAATCCATTTAAAAAACAGCTCAATTTGCCAGCGGCAGCGATAAATTTCACTAATGTCTTTGGCTGAAAGATCCTGGCGATTGGTGATGACCTCGTAGATTTTTCCATGCTTATCTTGGAATTGTACAAGGCGGACACAAAACGTTTGGCCCGAATTTTTATCCAAAATCTCAACGTAAGCGTCCCGAGTCATATGGCTGCTACCCGAAACGGGATGTTCGGTCAGCACGGTGTACTTTGTTTTTGCACGGATCCGGGCAACAAACAGCACCGTTCCTTCCGACCATTCTCTGAAGTTTCCGTAATGCACGTAGCCACGGTCGAAAATGTAGGTGATTTCTCCGGGGACAACGAGATATTTGACCGCTTGTTGATCCGACACACCGATGGTGGAAAGGACAATCTCATCCGGAAAATGGCACCCGGCTTCCAGCGAAAGCAGCCGTGTATGGATTTTGACACCCTTGGTCTTGTTTTGATAAAACGCCCAGTCGCCGAGTATTTTGGGTAGCGAAAGGCTGGTTGAATCGACAGGTGCCAACGTTCCAAGGTGCTTGATGCCCTTAGCTTTCGCTTTTCGCATTTTTAACTCCTGAACGAGTTCGGCAAACAACCACTCGAGATAAGCGAGAGGGATGGTGTCAAGCTTACGGTTCAAGGTCGATTCGTGAATGGTCGTGAGTCCGGTAATGTCCTGAAGCTCCGCATTCGTTTCCAAATTGAGCACAATGTCGGAGAGAGTACGCCTTTGCTGCAACTGAGCTTCTACAAAAAGTGTAATCGCGGCTCCGACGGTAAGTTTTTTAGCATAATGATCTGCGAACGGACAACGAAAAGAATTTAACATTAAATGCTGTAAGTACTTGCGTAAAACTGAATTTTGCGATATGTTACCCATGGTTGAGCTCCTTTTGTGGAGAGATGTGGGTAACCTGCCTACTCTCTCTACATTAGGGCTTTTTTTCTTTTTTCACCAGAGTAAACTCATCTTTTTTATCCATAATTAGCTAACTATTTCAAATAAATTTTCATGTTAGCTTTGCCGCATGTCTAGTGGAAAAAGTCCACTTAAATGTACTGGTTTAGCCTGCAAAGGCCTTTATCGCACGAATAGCGGGAGAATTTCCAACTAAAGCTCGTAAATGATAAAAAAGAACCGGATTAGGTGGAGTAATTCCCACTAATCTCTTGCTCCATTCTCACTGAAGCAGAATTAGCCACATTTTAGAAGGACTTTGTAGATCGCCTGACCGTCTGAATATCGGAATAACAAAGTTATTGATATCTTTTGTTCCTCCATGCTCAAAGTCGCTTATTGTGTGCAACAAACACTAAAAAACCGCGCTGGGCGCGGTTTCTTACTAAAGATTAAACTTCAACGTAGGAGCAAGTGCTCACTAAAAATGGTGATTAACAGATTTTTACACCTATATGACATTTATTTGCATTCATTCAGCCTTTCCAAGCAAACGGTAGATGACAGCTGCTGCTTGTGCACGGGTGGCTTTTCCTTCAGGATCAAAGCGGCCGTCCGGCATTCCGTTAATCAGGCCTCCGCTGCGCACAGCTTCCACTGCATCAGCAGCATCCTGCGGTAATTGCTGAAGATCAGTGAACGGTGCGTTTAGCCCGTCAGTTTCATGCAGTAAAGGAATATTCATAATACCAGCCAAGCGGTAGATCATAACAGCCATTTCCTGGCGGGTAATTTGCTCATTGGCCCCGAATGTGCAACCGATTTCCCTTTTACGATCCCTAATTTTTGCGCGCTGGCAACGGGTGGGAAATACCAAGCTTCCTGCTCTACATCACTGAATGTAGACACTGCGCTTTCATCCAGCAGATCAAATGTATTCAGGAGTATTTTGATAAATTCTGCACGTGTCACATTAGTGTTAGGCTTAAAGATGCCTGCTTCCGTTCCCTGAATCGCGCCTCTGGCTGCCAATGCTTCGATGCTCTCTGCAGCCCAGCTTAATTCCGCTATATCGTTAAAAGTAATATTCCGGCTTAGAACGGCATAAGTTCCGCTGTGCTTCATATGGAATTCGAACATTCCCCCAGCTGCATCGTACTTTCCGCCAGCAATAACCACAGCGGCTCCATTATCCTTCAAAGTGTACGCCACCACCTGATGGGCTTTCCCGCCAGTCTTCAAGGTGTATGGAAGCGCCAGTTTCACCCCTTTTCCCTGCATAGATGAGGCTGGAATTACTGTTTCGTCGATACTCAGTGTAATGCCGGCAAGCGTATCGGCTCCCACCAAGTTTAGCCCCCTATTCTCGGCAGCTTTGACGAGCAGCGTCAGGCTGCTGCCTGCAAAGGATTTCAGGAAGTTCTGCGGCAGAATCAGCGATACTGCCCCTGCCTCAAGCTTCACCGTATTAATGGCTCCCGCGGACAGTGCCTGCAGCGGAAGTTCTAATGCAATCTGCTTTGCGTCTCCAGGTGCTGACACAGTGACGGTCAGTATACCGTTTTGAATCTCCTTGACTGCTGTCTCAATCTCCCCGGCGGTTACCTTAGCTTTAACTGTACCGTCTGCCTGCACAACCGGCTGGATCCGGATGCTGCCTTTACTTACTGCAGCTGCAGTTGAGCTTGGAATTGGACTTGGTTTCGGCGCAGGTGTATTTGTGCCGGAGCCCGGTGGAACATAAGGCGCGGATGTTGGAGCCGGTGTTGCCGTAGGCACTGGCGTCGGAGGAGCGCTAGGTGCCGGTGTCGGAGTTCCTGCCGGCAGCAGCTTCAGTCCGGCCATTGCTGACTTTAGTTTACTTATAGCCTCATCTACCTCAGCCTGCGTCAGGTTCCCGTTCTCCAATAGCAGTACCGCATGGGTGACGGCATCCGAAAGGACCTTCCAGCTCGCTTCAGTGTATAACTCCTGTTTCAAGGCTTTTGCTTCTCTTAGCTGATCTTCCAGTACACTGCGGTCGGCCGGAAGGTGAACGGATGTAAGAGTAAGGGTATAGATGCTGTTCGTAATCTGGTCAGCGGCAGTCACCTTAACTTTGTATCCTGTCTTTAGTTCTGTGGCAAGCGTAAGGGAATCACTTTCATATACGGCAAACGTAACTCCAGCCCGTACCGTTAATCCCTCTTTCAGCTGCTCCAGGGTTGTAGTCTCAGGTACAACAATTTCTCTGGCTACCTGATCTATAGAGCCTCCTTGAATGGTTATGCCGGTAATGGAAGCTCCATGGTCCTGGACCGCTGTGAGAGCTTCGAAGGCAATCTTAAGCGCTCTATAGGCAGTATCAATATCGCCTTCAGTAGAAGCGTCATTATTATATACTGCTTGCGCTGCCGTAATAGCGGCTGCAAGAGCTTCCCATTGTTCCGGCGTACCGCTGTAATTCTCTTCATTGACCGCCGGATCAGATGCCGTATCTATTGCTGTTTTTAGCCGGGACTTATCATATTTAACATAGATTCTGCAGCTTGCCCGCAGATCGCTTCCGGCTATGGTACCCAATATTACAAAGTCGGTGGCAATCGTTAACTTGTTCGGCGGAACTTCATCCCAGATAACGTCTGCTTGGCCTTTAGTGTTATCCTCATAAGTCACGGTTACCTTAGAGGGGAGAACCGGCATAACATTTACGGTGGTATTAACAGAAACCGGATCAATACCTGTTATGGCTCCGTGATCAGCCGGAAGCGGCTCTTCCCCGCCGGCCTTCGCAGAAATCGCGCGCCATTCCTTGAGCCCAGTGAACGAGCCGCCCTGCTTTTCCATCGTCAGCCTCAGCTTATCGGTTGTAATTTCATCGAAGGTGACATTGTTAAAGGTGTTCTTGGACATTTTCTTCTCACTAAGGCCGCTGACCGGCATGAATTGGCCTGCAGCACTGTCCCAGTATTCGAAGTTATAGTTTGAAGGCACCATGACACCGCCGCCATCGTCGAAGAAATAGAGCGAGCTGCCGGACAATGTGACCAGACGCTGCCAGGTGTACTGCACCCAGTGGCTGCTGCCGGGACCGCCCCAGTTCCCGTATTGGGTCTCTATGGTTTTGTCGTTAAGGTTGTTTGAGTTCAGCGGAATATAGCCGTCATTTACTGCATATACAGACTCCCATGCTGAAGTGTAGGATGCGCTGGGTACAGCCAGCAGCGCGGCGTTTCTGTAGCGCAGGCTGTCTATGGCCGTCCGCAGCCGGAGCGTCATATCCTGCACTTCCTGCAGAGTATATTCACCTTTTGCCAGCAGCGCTTTGGCTTCAGTAAGTACAGTCTGCAATCCCTGCCATGTTTCAGAGGTATAGTCGTCCTGATTCCGCACAATCGGACCGAACGCAGAGTTTTTGGGTGCAAATTGAGTTATCATTCCGGACAGATCAGCGGTCGCTACGAATACAGTGACCGGCACTTCGACAGTGGTGACTAAATCTCCGTCGCTTACGCTCAGCTCATACTTATACTCACCTGTTGATTTGAACTTCGCTTTTAGAACCGCCTGATCGAGTACAGGCGCTTCGACCTGACCTTCACCGGAGACCAGCTTCCACTCATAAGTCAGCTTGCCGCTTGGCAGTCCGTCATCCTGAATCACAGGGACAAGGGTCAGCGGAGCATCCTGCTCTACCTTCACAGGCGTCTCCAGGAAAACCTTGGCAGCAAGGTTAGCAGCAGGTGTGACCTGCAGATTATTGTTGTATATCTGAATTTCTTTGATGCCGGTCGAATATTCCGGGGCATGCGTGAAGCTGACACGGATCGCTTCCGTATTCACCGACTGAAATTCTACATTGTTGTAGTTAGCGGCTGCATATTCCGGATACCGGAATTGTCCCTCTACCGGTCTCCAGGTGGTACCGTCGGCATCCAGATATTCTACACCGAAGGTCTGCGGAGCGTCATATCCGTTCGGGCGCCGGTCATTGTAGAAGTAGACTTTTACGTTATCTACTGTTTTATTTCCGTCAAACTTGAAGGTTACTGAATCAGCAGGATTAGGTGAACCACTGAATAAGGCTGTATTGGATGTATGATTGATCGATGCTATGGTTGAGCCGTCAGTTAATCTGCCCAGGGCAGAACCGCTGTTAATGTAGCTTGCTTCAATCGTAGTGCCCGCCGCATTTGCCAGGTTCTCCCCGTCATGAACAACGTCAATGCCGGCTTTGTTGAACATATCAACCGCTTTTTCGTTGCCCGCCAGGGAGGTCTCATCCGCGGAGGCCAGCCCGATACTGCTTCCTTTTTCAAAAAGAATTTGTGTGTTTGAATTGTCGCCCACAGCACCTGGAACATCCCCGGTTGGTTTGGATACTTTCCCGGTTGCTGTATCGAAGAGGATATGCGACATTTCATTTGTTGTCAGCACGCGTTCACCGTTAATAAATAGGGAGTAACCAACTGGAATACCTGCATAATATGGATTGCTGTCGCTGTATTTTGCCGGGTCCTGCCATACAATGGACAGATTGGCATCATGGTAGCGCACATTGTCTACCGCAAAGTGGTCATATTCAACATTGATGGGCCACAGCTCGATGATATCGTCCGTTCTCGGCTGCAGTCCGGCCATATCCTCCAGAACCGTGTAATTCATCATACCGAGCGTATCATGGTGAATCCAGGCCCGGACCATTTTACCGCTTGGGTTCGGCGGGTTTTCCTTGGTCCACGGCGTGCCGAAAAAATAATCCTCCAGCCAAAAGAACTCATTGGAATCCAAGTGATCGGTATCGCCGGGGTCAACGGTATGCAGCCATGCCCCCCAGTCGAACAATGTTTTATATGTTGTGCTGTCAATGTTGTTCACCGGATAATAGCGCAGTGAAGAGCGGATAGTATTAATATAATTGCCGAAGTTGCACCAGGCGAACTGGTCTGTGCCGAAGGCGCTGGTCTGGCCGTTCTTAAATGCTTCCACCCGTTTCATAATGCTGTGCTGATCCGCAGTAAAGAACGGGAAAATCGGATAATAATCCGGATCCGCGTAATCGTACAGCTGGGTCAGATACTTGGAATCATATCCTTCCTCCCCTGCCTTGGGTACTACACCAAAGTTGAACACGAACATGTTATTGTCACGCCACGGATTGAAGACATCTTTGCTGCCCTCCACTCTTTTGTGCAAAAAGCTGCCTTCACCATTCGTATCTGCTGCGCCATCCCCGTCAAAATCCTTATTGTCATACCACATTGTGGTCAGGACAGCCTGCTGAATTCTTCCGGCAGTCTCTTTCATCTCCGCAGCCTTGGCTGTATCGCCTAACTGCTCATACATCTGCTGTGCGGCTACCGCATTGGCATAGGCCGTGGCCGATCCGTCCAGACGGGCATAGTTGCCCCCGCCTTTCCAGTGCATGGAGACTGTATCGCCGTCGTTACCTGTCATAGGCCCGTGGTTGTAGTAGACCAGATTAGGATCATTGCCTTTAAAATGGGCCAGCGTACCCTTCACATCATTAGCCGAGAAATCAGCAAATTTCTTCAGCACCTTATCCCCGCCGCCGTAAATTTTGTAAGCTTCCCAGCCGACCTGCGATGAATTCTGCATCATATCCCAGGTCCAGATGTTGGGCCGCCCTGGATTGTTCTTATAATTGGCATTCTCGGAATATTCACCCTGGGCCAGCCAGGTGCCATATGCATAAGACGGGTCACGGAGCCATTTCAAATCCTGAAGTGCCCACGGAACACTGACAGTAATGCCGTTGTTATAGCCCAGCACACCTTCCATATTCATCGGGAACTGCCAGTCATTGCCGGGAATATTAGCCTCCAGCAGATTAAAGCGGTTACACCACCAGCGGTAATACAGCACCTTTTTCACATTCTCATCAGGGACATCGATATAAGGAATATTTTGCGCCCACCATTCATTGTACTGCTTAACCTGGTCCGTGAAGGCTTGTCCGTTATTTGCTGCTTTGAAGCTGGCGTACTGGGTCTTCGATGCAGGAATCTCCTCGGCCAGCCAGCCCATGACCACCTTCTCGTCCACCGATCCGCCGGCGGGAATGGTAACCTCTTTAACGAGATCGCTGCCTGCCGGCGTCATCCCGTCACCGCTCAAATGGACATCCACATAGGACATCGCTTCCACATATTTCTCACCGGCACGCCCAACCATAAGCGGGGCGGCCACCCGTTTGCCGATTAATTCATTGCCCTGCACCTGTGAGACGAATGGCGATTTAACCGTCATTTTTACCGTAACCGGCTGGCTGCCCTTGTTGGTTAGCTTCAGCAGCGTGACTGCACTGTTATACGCAGAGATGAATTTGCGCTGGTTGATCTCCAGACCGCCGCTGCTGTAAGTTTGGTCTCCATGGCTGGGATAGTTTTTGCGTTTGTTTTTGTCCTCGGCTACGCTGCCGGTCGACAGGGAGATGCTGTACATCGTATCTTTGTTAAGTGTATCTGCATAATGAACTGTGCCTACAAATCCGAGCTTTGAATTATCCTGGGTCTTCATGTACAGGGCGCTGCCGCGGCTGAACAAAGTATTGGCACCGCCTTCGTCACCTGCATCGTCCGGGATCACACCATTATTGACGAGCAGGGAATCAATCCACGGCAGATCGGCATTATCCTGTGCAAACTTGGCAAAATCAAAATCCTCAATCTTCTGCATCATCTGGCCTACAGTTTCCTGGCTGAAATCTATAGGCTGCGGAACAATTGTGTTGCCCTCCTTCCACTTCGCTGTGCCGTAATCCGTCCCTACGCCTATGTGCTCCCAATCCGTCGTGTAGTTCGCCGAGGCCGGTACAATGCCGGTATTCAGTGTCACTGCTGTACACAATGATGCCACCCACAGTTTGCGGGCCCACTTTTTATTTGCCATCTTTACTCAGTCTCCTCTCTAACCTTTAATCCCTGTCAACGTAATACCTTCCACAAAATATTTGTTGCCAATCAGGAAAAATACCAGGCATGGAGCCGTAACGACGAGAGCAAGAGCCATGACTTGTTCGTAATTCGGAATCCGCATTCCGTTGACGATATAGAGACCCATCGGCAGCGTATAGTCGGCTTCTGTCTTCAAATAAATCATCGTATAGAAAAATTCGTTCCAGCAGTTGATGAAGCTGAACAGGGCAACAACGATCATGGCCGGACGGATCAGCGGCAGCATGATGCTTGCGTAGATACGGAAATGGCCTGCACCGTCAATTTTGGCCGCCTCGCTTAACTCGCCGGGAATCGTCATGAAGAACTGCCTCAGCAGAAAAACAAAGTAAGCATTACCGCCGGCACAGAAGAAAGCGGGAATAATCAGCGCCGGCTTGCCGGCCAGCCCAAGCGAAGTGTACAGCGAGAACTGCGGCAGCAGCGTCACAGCACTCGGCAGCATCATGCTGCTGATGACCAGCACAAACCACATCCCGCGCAGCGGAAATCTCAGTTTGGCAAAGGCATAGCCGGCAAAGCTTGTCGTGAGTACGGTGCCAATCACATATGGAACGACGATGGACACCGAATTCCAGAGCTGCCGCAAAAATTGAATCCGCTCCAGCCCAAGCTTGAAGTTATCTGCACTCAGCTGCTCCGGGAAGAACACCGGCGGCCTCGCCAGAATTTCCGAATGGCTGACAAAAGCGCCGCGCAGCAGCCAGTACAGCGGAAAGGCAAATATTACGGCAAGAAGGCAGGACAGCGCGATCAGTGCCAGATGAATCATCCTGCTGCGGCTTTTGGCCCGTTTGATGCTGGAATATTTCACTGCTGCTGTAGCGCTCATGCTCTCCCCCTCTTTCTTTTGCCCATGGAATCATCACGTTTCAGCGCACCCTGGAAATAGAATAATACGCCGGTAATGGCTAGCGTAATCAGGAATACAATCCATGCTTCGGCAGACGCCAGCCCCCTCATGCCCACCTGGACAAAGGAATGATCATAGATCATGACATTAATAAAATAGGTCATCCGGTCAGGTGCACCGTTTCTGGACAGCACCACACTTTGCGTGTAAATCTGGATGGAGGTCATCATGCACATGATCAGCTGGAAGAACAGTACCGGTTTTATCGTCGGATAAGTGACCTTGAGGAATTTGTGCCATGCATTTCCCCCGTCCATTTCAATGGCCTCCAGCAACTCTCCGGGCACATCCTGCAGCGTGGCGATGAAGACGACAATCGTTCCCCCGCAGGTCCACAGGCTCATAATGAACAGCGTATAAAAGATCCGGTCCGGATCGGTCAGAAACTCTACAGGTGCAATGCCCAGCTGCAGCAGCATCCAGTTGACAAGTCCGCCCTTCGCCTGATTTTGCAGGAGCATCTGCCACACAATGGTAGTCGCCAGCATCGGCACCACGGACGGCAGAAAAAATATCGCCCGCAGCATATTCCTGCCTGTAAATTTGCGGTTCAGCAGCAGGGCCACGATCAGGCAGAACACGATAACAAGCGCCACATTGATAAAAGCATAGACCAGGGTTACGGTTATTGATTTTTTAAATTCCGAGCTGGGGTTCGTGAAAATATATATGTAGTTATCCAGCCCGATCCAATCCATAATCTGCTTTCCGCTCATAATCGTAATTTTATGAAAACTGTAAACTAAGCTGGCCAGCATCGGGTACAACGTCAGTACCAAAAATCCGATAATGGCAGGCGCAGCGAACAAATATCCCGCAACGGCCTCCTTGGTGGCGCCTTTGGCATGCTTTTTGACATGGACGGGGGCCACACGGGTCTTGCGCTCTGGGTTCATAAGTCAGCCCTCTTTTCAAATAAAGCTCAGACTTCGGGTGCAGAATGGTGGGTGTATCAGCAGCTAGGATACGGTGCCGCTCTCCCACAGCGTCTTGATGACAGGCATAACGGAATCGTAAATCTCTTTGACGCTCTTGCTGCCGGATAACGCCTGGTCGATCGATTTTTCATATTCCGTATTCATCTTCAGGTATGCAGGAACATAATACGCCGGCCACTGGACGATGGAATCCTTGGTAGTGCTGTAGCTGAGGATCGTTTCCCTTGCACTTTCAGGAAGCTCGGAACTCCACTTCTCAACCAGAGCCGGATCGGTATACCAGTCTGCCTGATTGGGAAGCCATGCCCCGCTCTTCAGCAGCTCCAGGCTGTTCTCAGGGTTAACCATGTAAGCGTAGAATTTCTTGGCTTCTTCAATATGTTTGGAGGTGTTATAAACTACGAGCGGTGCGCCGGCGTTCATTGTTACCGCTTTCTTCATTTTCGGCAAAACACCCACTCCGATGTCTTCATTGCCCTTGATGTTCGCCAGATCCCATGAGCCGCTTATTGCCATGGCATAACCGCCGCTGAGTGCGTCCACAGCTGAACCGATCCCTGTGCTCCAGGTATAGGTGAACGGGGATGCTACCTTGTCCTTGTTGACCAGATCGGCAAGCCGTTGAATGCCTTCCACACTCTCCGGGGAATCCCACTGAAACGCTTTGCCGTCAGGGGAAACAATTCCGCCGCCATTCGCATTTGCTGCCCAGAAATGATGGAATTCACGTCCGGCTGTAAAGCCCAGCCCGTAATTCTCGGTCAGTGCCGCATCAAAGCCGTCGTCAGCCGCTGTCTTTCCTTTCGTATCTTTGGTGAGCTTCTTGGCATTCGCCACAAAAGTATCCCAATCCCACGCCTCTTCAACTTTGGTTGGGGGATACGACAGGCCGGCTTCGTCGAACTTGGCTTTGCTGTAGAACAGCAGCTCCATCTGGTTGGAGAGGCCTACACCGATAACTTTCTGTTCAGGAGAATGAATAGTGATGGCAGGCAGCTTCTCGGGAATGCTTCCGTCTGTGAGCAGATCCGAGATGTCTTCCAGAATGCCCATTTCATTATATTTCTGAATATCCCCTTCGCCCATGTAGCTGATGTCTGGCAGCTCGCCGGATTGCAGCCGGGTCTGGATAAAGGTATCGAACGTTCCGTCCGCCGGCAGCACCTGCGCGTTGATTTTGATTCCGGTATCGGCTGTATATTTCTCTGTCGCGGCCTCGACCAGCTTCTTCTGAACATCATCCCCCCAATAGAGCAGTTCAAGTGTAATGTCTTTTGCAGCGGCATTATTGCCCTCTCCGGTGTTACCTGGTGCCTTCGTACCCTCTGCTGCCGCGTTTGTGGTGCCCGAGTTGTTGGCATTGCCTGAACAGCCTGCCAGCGCAGAGATTGCCATAGTCAATGCAAGAGACAGAACCAGAGTACGCTTGCCATGCTTCATCTTCTTTTCCTCCTTTATATAAAAGCTTATATATTTCAAGCCAAACGAGTTTAATCGTTTAACTTAAAAACAGGAAAGCAACGCTGCCGGAGACCTCCGGTATAAGTTGATGAAATACTAAGGATCAGCTGATGAACTGTCCGCCCTGGAGCCGGATGCGGGGCTGCAAAATCCCAGCCGGAGCACGAAATTCCAGCTTGTCTTCAAGGAGCAGATATCTCGACGGATAGGCAGCATAGCTTGTGATCAGCAGTGAATCCTGCTCTTCAGTGATGAACCCGTTGACACATTTCAGTTGTCCCCTTGAGTCACGGTACAGATAGGCTGTTGTGCCAAAGCCCGGCAGATATGCAGCCAGCTCCTCGCCCATATCCCAGTCATCGCCGGATACATCCGCAAACAACGCGGCGAAGAGCGGATCGCTGTAGCCTACAAAAACCGACTGTCCAAAACGGTTCCGTGACAGCTCCGGCATATTCAGATTCGGCGCGGCTACGCTATACGTAGAAGCGCCTTCTCCGGGTGCTAGGCGCCGCGGCGTGGAGCGTACGTTCCAGTCATAGCAGTTAAACACCGCCATCGTGGAGCGGTAGGCCGCTTCCAGATATGCGGGGTCGCCTATGTACTCATAAGCAACAAGTGCAGATGCGGCTACCAGCCCTCCCCATAATGAGTGGATCATCGGGGATAAGGCTTCCCACCAGCGGTCCGGATTCTGCAGCCGGTAATCATTGCTGAAGCCGATGTTAGCCAGAATAAGCTGTCCGTACCGCCCAGCTTCGCCGGTAATGCCCAGACGGCACAGTGCCTGGCAGGTCGGGCCAAAGCCGGCGTTATCATAAAAATGCTCGGTTACTGCTCCTCCATATTGCTGGACGCCGATCTCCATGCCCCGTCCGAAATCCTCCCACAGCTGCAGCAGCCTTGCATGCAAATCCGTTAATCCAGCCACCCTTAAATCTGCCAGAAGCTCCTGAATGTAGAGTATAAACACACCGTTCAGCCGGGATTCGTCCTTCTCGCGTTGACCGGGATGGCAATCCGGATCCAGCCGCATGCACATCACTTCAGCAGCCCACTGCAAATATACGCGGGACGGGTTCAGCTTCAGCAGCCTTTCGTCCATCTGCGACAGCAGGTAAAAGACATGTCCGATATAGTCGAAGTCATAAATCCGGTAAAAGGTTCCGTATAAAGGGCGCGGCTTTCGGAAATCACCGTCTGTAAACCAATGAACCTTCATATCCAGCACTGCAGCTCTTTCAGCCATGGCTACCTGCCCGGGTACCGGGGAAGCCATCTTGTTATTCATCAGCAGGAAAGCCAGCTTTCCCAGTGATTCCCCCTGGTTGGATAACGGCCGGAACGCATGTGGACGTTCAACCGCTTCATTGCCTGAATAGCTGTTGAGGGCGAGCCATTCCGCCCGTTTGCTCAGCAGCTTGCCGGCCGGCTCCAGCACATTCCAGACCAGTACATCGCGGCGTCCATCCTCAAGAATAAGCTCCAGCTTGTGTTCTCCGGGCTGCTCCCGCTGAAGGGAGAGTGTGCATACGTGGTGCCGGCCGCTGACTCCGGCTCCACCTGTTACCGGAAGTTCCTGTCCTTTAATCTCCCCGGTAATCTCCTCGGAAATAATGTCCTCGCTGTCTCCCGGTGCACTATGCAGCCGCAGTTCCCGAATCCTTTGCCCCTCGGGAAGCTGAAGGGTTGCCTCAAAGACCCCGCCTGCAGGCAGCACAGGCGTATAGCTCCAACGCGGATGTCCAAGGGCTGCTCCACGGCGGTAAAAGTCATCCATGTCTGCAAAAGGAACAAACGCAAACTCCCACACTTCCTCCTGTCCCGGTGTAAGTTGGAGGGCGCTGTATTCTTCTCCATAAATCCAGTCAGTTTCAGCTGATTGGTCTAATGAACTCCCGTCTTCAATTAGAGACAGCCGGTGAAAGAGCAGGCCATCCAGCGATGGCGATATCTGCTCAAGAAAGCGGTTACTATAACGGCAATAGGAACCGGCCGTCACAGTTCTGCCCTCTATGCCGTATATCCCCAGATGCGGTCCTTCATTGCTGCGCCGCACAGCGGCAAATTTGGAGAAATCTCCGCCCAGATGCGGGAACACGGCACAGGATTTCTGCATATTGCGGATCACATGGTTATCCCTGAACATCACATAGGCCAGCGAGAACCAGACATGCAGTCCCTTTATACTCACTGCTTCATTTGAAGGATTGCACAGTATAATTTTCCAGCGCAGCTGTTCACCTACCAAAGTATACACCATGGTCAGCTTAACTGGGGAGGCCTTAAATTCTATTGCTACTTTAGATGCATTTGTCTGAGTAATTACCGGTGTAAAATCACAGCTGCTGAGGCTCTCTCCATTCAGCTGAATGGCCCACTCACCGAAAAGCTTATCTTCGTCCTGTATGTATCCTGCCTGCTGCAAGTAGCCGGGATCAATAACCCAGTTCATCTCATAGGGATCCTTATGCAAGATAAGAGAATTCACTGCGCCTCTTTCATTAAGACCTATCCTATATCTCTCATTGGTCAGAATTGCCGTCACGCCATCACCTCTTTCCTTATCCTTACATTAATCTAAACGTTTAAATTGATTTTAAAAAATGATGTGAAACATCATTTTTGCTGCTGTTCCACATCTGTGTGCAGGGGCTTTACCGAGTCCCGTTCTATTAACCGGCATTCCGGCATCTTTAGATCCTGTACCTTTTTCCCGTTAATCATATGATAGAGTGATTCCATAGCCTGATATCCCATTTCATGCAGCGGCAGGTCCATGGTAGTAATGCTCGGCCGCAGATAATCACTGAATTCCCGGTTATCAAAGCCAATGACGGACAGCTGCTCAGGGATACTGACTCCGCGTTCCCCTGCCATTTCCAGTACACCGACTACCATGACATCATTCATCGACAGTATGGCTGTCGGAGGCTCGGGAAGATCAAGCAGTTCCCCTGTCAGACGGTAACCGGATTCCCGCTCCCAATCCCCCATCTTAATGAGATTAGGATCAAACGGGAGTTCGAATTCAGTAACCGCTCTATAATAGCCCTTCAACCGCTGTCTGGACGGGATGGAATCCATGAGACCGCTGATGATGGCGATCCGGCTGTGTCCTTTACGCACCAGGTATGCCATTGCTTCATAAGAAGCCTGCTCATCATTGTATTGTATGGACAGATTATCTTGTGTATAGCCGTATGTATAGACAATGGGTTTGTCTTCAACATCAATAAGGCCGGTCAAGTCGCGGGTGTGCACCCCGATATAGATAATTCCGTCCACTTGCTTTCTGAGCAGCTCGGATACCGCGTTAGCGGCATATTTGCGGTAAGCCTCCGTATTGCTGAAATCACGGCCAATCCGTTTGTCCAGACGCAGATTGACCAGCAGGATCAGCTGGTCATGCCGGTCGCCGAATTCATTGATTCCGTCAATAATTTCGGGTGCGTTGAATACGGTAACATCTTCCGCAATTACCCCTATCGTATTCGTCCGGTTGCGCTTGAGGCTCTTGGCAATATCATTAGGCTTATAATTCAGTTCTTCTATGGCATCTGTGACCCGTTTATGCGTTTCAGGACGGACGTTACGGGTTCCATTAAGCACATAGGAGACGGTAGCAATGGAAACATTGGCCTTCTGTGCAATGTCTTTGATGCTGGTTTTTCTTGTACTCATAGGCTTCTCCTGTCTAAGCATACGAACCATTGTCCATTAGCAGTTTAAACGTTTAGATTCATGTGACATCTAAAACTTAACACATAATCAGCCGTTCTGCAAGCACTTACATTATTTTAATGTCCATACGCTTACACAAAATTAAGGCTTCCCTGACAATGTCCTCGGACCGTTTAAAGATATTTCATAGTAGATTGGCAGCTCCTATGTAACGCTGATACAAAAGATACTTCGGAGTCTTTTAGCTGTCCGCAATTATTCCGCCCACCGCTTCCAAATGTGCGTCTAAGGTTAGCGGATTATAATTAGCCAAAGACAGTTCTATAGTGTGCGCGCGGGCCTCCCGGACTGCGGCAAGATCATTCCATTCAGGGATCTTCATCAGACGAAGGGCTTCGGATGCGTCCTGTCCGGCTGTCGGATAGGCAAGAAATATGCGGTCCCCGGCAAATTCAGGCAGCTGCTGCGGGGAAATACGTTTCCACTTGCGTCCCGGTTCCCGTTCAATCAAGGCTCTTACAGCTTCCGGTACAGCGAATTGCATCCCCTGATACAAGGTATGTCCGAAATGATGCCCTGTATAGACATACAGCCCGTGATGAACTGCAAACGCAGAAGCGCTCTCCTGTGGTCCGATGATGTTCTGGAGCCGATTCCGCCAATAGAAAGCGCGGCTGAGGTAACGGTTAATCCAATCCTCTGCAGCCTTCTCCCTGCCGAACATTATGCCGAGCCGCCGCAAACGGGTATAGACATCCTCCTGCCAGGGCAACTCCAATGCAGGAGCAATGCGCCGTAGTTGTCTCGCCAACAGCGGAGAGGTAAATGAAGGATAAATTATAAGCTCCGGCTGCAGCTTCACCAGCGCTTCGGTAAGTCCGGATTCATCCAATGCGCTTATCCCGTATGCCTGGTTTCTTAGAAGCTTCAGCATGGTCCGCTCTGCCGCAACAGGACGTATGCCAAGCGCCAACAACTCGCCTAAATACTGGAGACAGACCATCCGCGGCGGGAGTGAACCTGCAGCCCGGTAAGCACTTGGCGAACAGCCAGTGGTTTGTTTGAACCGGCGGCTGAAATAATATTCATCCTGAAAACCCACCCTGCCCGCAATTTCGCGCAGGCGCGGCACCGGTTCTCCCGCCATCATTTGCTTGGATATTCCGATGCGCAGCACGGTAAGATACTCTATCGGTGTCCGGCCGGTCAACGTTTTGAACAGATTACCATATTGCCAGCGGCTCATATGAGCATCTCTAGCCAGCTTCCCGATCTGGATCTGTTCACTGTAAGCCGTGTGAAGATAGGCTATAGATTGTTCGACTGCTTTTTCTGCCTCATACTGCTCATCCTCAGCCCATTGTACCGTGAGTTCATCGCGGCTGCATAAGTCTCCTTCCTCTTTCATATTGGCGCTCTCCTTCAGCAAAAGCAGCATGATCTGTTGAAACAGTATATGGTTATCCAGCAGCGAAAGACTTTCTGTACTCGTCCCGGAGCTTAGCAGCTTTTCCAATCGGCCTTTTAGAATTAGCAGACTGCTGGATTCAAGCTCTATCTGCTCATGTCTAATGAAGTCAGATGGGGAGGCTTCATAGAGCAGCCTGTAAATTTCAACAGCTTCAATATCTGTGTCTTGGGCACTAATCCGTATGTTGTTGTCAGGGGACAAAAAGAGACAGCAACCGGTAAACAGGGGGAATCTGTTACTGTCTGCGTACAAAACAGCGGTCCCTTGAGTTACTATGTACAATACATGCCTTGTATCTGGCTTTGTAAGCTCCCAGGCTGATTTTTGTGAAGGACCAGTACGGTACTTCTCCAGCATCATTAAATGAAATGCAGGCGGTGCCGCAAAGGAACAGCTTGATACAGGCTTCACGCTCATCGCTCCTGCCGTAATTGATAATGAATCTCATTTAGATGCTTTCAGTATATGATAAATGGACGCAAAAATGAAGCTCCCTACCGTAAACACACGGCAAGTGAACTTCATTGTTTTCCATCGTATGCTCGACTTAACTTGATAATTCATCGCCTTTCTGATTATTACGGCATCAGGACACCTGCCATCTCATCCAGCAGCCAATCCAGAGTAAGCGGATCATTAAGCGCCCAACGGGAACCTACCACATAGGCTTGACCATTTTTGACGGCAGGCATGTTCTTCCATACAGGGTTATTTTGCAGCTCTTCCGACATTTTTAGCGCTTCTTCACTTTCTGAAGGTTTAACCAGGAAAATGTGGTCACCGGCATATTCGGGCAGCACTTCCAATGAAATTTCAGTCCATAAAGCATCGGGAGCTGAGGCTGTCAGCTCTGCCAGCTTGTCCGGCTGCTTGAAGCCAAACGCTTCATACATGGTAGGCCCCAGACGCTGCGGCCCATATACATACAGCTTTCTGTCAGAATGGAGAATAAATGCCGAAGCAGTCTCTCCATCTTTTATAAAGGGCTTAAGTTCCTCCCGTTTCTGCTCTACTTTGGCGTTATATTCAGTGATAAATTCATCGGCTGCACCGGGCAATCCGGCCACATCGCCCAGCTTTTGGAGCCTTGCAAAGGTCTCTTCACTGTAGCTCATTACAACGGTAGGGGCGATTTGAGCCACCTGCTCAATCGTCTCCGCCTCCAAAAAATCCGGAAGCAAAATAAGATCCGGCTCCAGTGAGAGCATCTTCTCGGTATTCGGGTTAATCCCGTCTCCTCCAATATCTTCGATGTCTGCGAGCTCCTCATCGGATAACGACAGCTTCGCATTATTATAGTTGGTACCGATAATCGGTGCCTTAATGGCGAGCATTTCCGGTGCAAAATAATGTGCGATAATCCGCTGCGGATGTTCCGGAATCTCTACTTCCCGGGAGACGGCGTCTGTGTATACTCTTGTGCCGCTTCCCTTAGCCTCCGTATTTTCCGCAACAGGCACTGGCGAAGGCGTCTGGGCAGTCCCGGCTCCCGCACCTGCTTCAACTCCGCTCTCCGCTGACGACCCGGCTTGTCCATTGCCGCATCCGCCCAGAAGCAGCAGAACAGCAAGCAGCAGGCTTAGCGTCATCATCACTTTTCCTTTATACATGTTCTTTTTCTTCATGTCCCCGCTCCTTTGTTGATAACCATTCTCAATTGCTGGTATCATTGTAGCTCCACCCGCCACTGAACTTCCATGGACATTTGTTGTGGATTAGCAGGACAAATTTTGGGTCGGGGAGTGAAGGATCTGCATCCAAGTGACTGTTTAAAGGGATTTTGATATTTTAAAGAGATTCTATATATATTGAACATGAAAAAGTCCTATAAGAAAGATAGGCGGAGGAGAAGTTTGGAACTGTAGGAGCGCTAGCGTCCGCCTTTGTCTGCGCATTTCAACCGCGAACAGCGGTATAAACAAGAGAAATCTGCAGGCGGGCAGTGGCCGGAAGTCCAAACATTCTCTGTAGTCCTGAACAATTCCAAATAGAAAAATCACTAGTTCAATCTATATAATTATAATTATCATATGGACATATATAATCGTTACTTCACTTTAAAGGCGATAGGTGATTACAGTGCCTTGCGTACATGAATTCGGGATTATAGGAGTATTAGGCAGTATAGGATATTACAACGAGTATAACCCTCAGAGATACAACTGTGTTGCTGTTCATGACGATATTATTAATAACATTGCCGGAAATTTATCTAACATGAGGACATTCTTTCATTCATTTGATCGTCCTGAACATGGCTTGGCCTACTATGGAATAACTCTGATTCCGCCCGAATCTCTGTCCTTATTCTATAATGCAGTTACTTCGTCACTTTGCTACAAAAATTCTGCTGAGCTTGGTGAGCTGGCTTCAAAAATTAATCAGGCAATGGAAGAACAGAAGCATATGATACATTATGGAGTTTGAACCTTGCCTTGCTTAACCAACATTATGATTCCCATGCCGGTTTTTAACATAATCAAAGGTACTTATACCCTTCAATTGGCTCAACTGAGTGATTTTCAAGAAATCAAAGGTATTTATACCCTTCATTCGGCTCAACCGAGTGATTTTCAAGAAATCAAAGGTACTTATACCCTTCATTCGGCTCAACTGCGTGATTTTCAAGAAATCAAAGGTACTTATACCCTTCGTTTGGCTCATCTGCACGATTTCCTAGAAATCAAAGGTACTTATACCCTTCATTCGGCTCATCTGAACGATTTCCTAGAAATCAAAGGTACTTATACCCTTCATTCGGCTCAACTGTACGCTATCCTAGAAATCAAAGGTACTTATACCCTTCATTCGGCTCAACTGTGTGATCATCTGAAAATGCAACAAGCTCATCCTCCCGGCCGGACCAGTAAAAGTTCAGAAACAACAAAAAGCCGCCCCAAAGGCGACTTTTTACGTACCCTGCTCACCGCGCCATCCCCGTCTCCGACAATCGTGTTGCTTTTACGACATACTTGGCCAAGCCCGGGAAAATGCGCGCAAGTCCGGGATACAGCCGGTTGGTTTTGGCAAAAGCCAGCTTCTGGATGCGCCGAGCCCGCTTCAGCAGCCGGGTGAATTCGGCATTGGCGGCATCCGTATATCCTCTTTGCCACTGGTCATAGCTAAGGATTCCCTTGAGATACTTATCGGTCCAGCCGGCGCACAGCAGCGAGGAGCGCAGCGCAATCGACATACCGTCCCCGCACAGCGGCGGAATCATCAGCATGGCATCACCGACATGGGGGAATTCAGACCATGGCTCCGGTACGTCGGACAGACGGAGCGGCGCAATGGATACCTGCGTACCCGGCACGGGTGTCCCCGCTGCCAGCCTTTCCGCGGCTGTACTGTTACTTTGGGCAGCACTCCGCAATATCTCATCCACGGACTTCCCGCTTCCCTGCACAGCATCCAGTGTCAGCAGAGCAGCCACATTTGTCTTCCCCTCTTCAATTGGAGAAATGCCGATGTATCCTCCATTGCAGAAATAGAGCTCTACCTGGTCAGGGACATCAATCCCGCTGAAGTGAGATTTTATGCCAATGTAGACGGTCTCATCTCTGGTCTCCTCTGAAGCGGTTGCAATCCCGCGGGGCTTCTTCGTTCCAAATGCGCCAATCACAGCACGGGCCTGATAGATAACTTCACGGTCTCCCTCTTTGGTGTCCACTTCGTACACCTGATTATCCAGCTTGCGGATACCCTTCACTCTGGTTTTCGTTACGATCTCCACTCCTGCGTTCTGTGCCTTCTGATGGAGGATCCGGTCCAGCTCATAACGGCTGATGCCGACGGCATGCCCGGGAAGCGGAGCTTCAATCTCTCCTCCATGCGGCAAAATGATCCGCGCTTTATTCATAATCCCGGGCTTAACCCTGGACCCCAGCAGATTGATGCCCAGAACCTCCAGCATTTCCTTCGTCTCCGGGGACATGAACTCCCCGCAGGTCTTATGACGCGGAAACTCCTGCCGGTCCAGGAGAACCGTGCGGTGACCCTGGCGTGCAAGCTGCATGGCCGTGCTGCTGCCGGCAATCCCGGCGCCTATCACAATAGCGTCCACTTGCTTCAGCATTAGGAACTCACCTGCTTCGGGATAACCACTGAATAACGGAACAGCGGTTTCCATTTATAAGTCATGGTATCGGATTGCAGCTTAGCCTTCAGCTCCTGCCAATCCCTGTCCTTAAAGCCTTTGGCTACCGACAGCGGCCCGTCATGCCGGATATACCGGTTGCGCGAGATCATTCTTGTAACGACCCACACCGCGGTATACGATACCGGATGACGGTGGATATCATTGATCACCACGCCGTATCTGGAGGCTCTCCGCATATGACTAACCATGTCTACAAGCTGCTGGCCGTCAAAATGATGGACGAACTGGGAGCCGGTAACAATATCCGCTGAACCGTCCTTCAGCTCCTGAAGATCCGCACGCATGACCTTCACCCTCGGCTCGCCGCGGAACAGCTGCCGGGCCTCTTCACAAGCTTCCTCTGTCATATCGACCAGCGTAATCTCCAGCTGAATCCCCTTCTGATCGGCCCACTGCAGCAGCTTGCGGTTGACATCACCGGAGCCTGCGCCTACATCCAGAATGCTGAGCGTCTGAGGCCGTCCGATGATTTGCCACAGCTCTTCTACGCCGTCTTTGGTCGGACCGGGAGCAGCGAAGATCCGGTTCAGGCGCCTCAGATGCTTCAGCGCTTCACTGAGCTCTTCGCCGCCCATGGAGAAATCATCCATCAGCTCATCTTCCTTCGCCCGGACCGACAAGGATCTAAAGAACGGCATGGTCCTGCTCCTGAACAGACGGCGAATAGGCCGGAACGTAATTGAAGCGCATCAGCTCGGCGGTCAGACCCGGACCGAAAGCCATGGCTACTCCTTCCTTGGCTCCATTGTCCTGGGCGATCATGTCCTGGCGCATGGATTCAAGGACGAACATGATCGTTACGGAAGAGAGATTGCCGGCCGTTCTCAGGATTTCCCTGCTGTAATGCGTCTGCTCATCGCTCAGCTGCATCACTTCCTGCACAGAATCAACGATTCCGCGTCCGCCCGGATGTATCGCCCACAGCTCCGGCAGCTCATCTTTTCCAAACAGGATTTCCAGCTCTGCCTCCAGATGAGTACCGAGCAGGTTTGGAATCCGAGGAGACAGATACAGGTCAAATCCGATGTTGCCCACTTCCCATGTCATATCCTCTGTCGTGTCCGGCAGCAGCACGGAATAACCTGTACCGAGATTCAGATAATGCTTATGGCTTGCCTCAGGAGCAGCAATTACACAAGCTGAAGCCCCGTCGCCAAAAAAGGAGGCTGCAAACAAGGCTTCTCTTTCCTTCGCAGGCTGAAAATGAAGTGTACACAGCTCCACACAGACTACCAGCACTCTGGAGCCGGGAGCCCCCAAGACGACATCGCGGGCCATCTGGATGGCTTTTAAACCGGCCGCACATCCCTGAAAAATCAGCGGAAGCCTGTTCACACGCGGCAGCATGCCCAGCTCTCTCATGAGCATAACATCCACTCCCGGCAGATACTGTCCTGTACAGCTGACGGTAATGAGGTGAGTGATGTCTTTGGCTGAATCCCCGGCATCAATAAGCGCTCTCTTCGCAGCCTCAAGTGCCAGCGGCAGTGCCTCCTGCTGATATTTCTTCATCCGTTCTTCCGTTGTAGGAATGCTGTCCTGAGCTCCGGAAGGCAAATAACGGCAGGTTTCAGCTGTTCCCAGGTAACTGTCATCACAGGTGTAACGGGTTTCAACTCCGCAGGATTTGAAGACTCTTCTGGCGAAGCGTGCCAGATCCGGTTTGTCCTGCAGCGAAGAAGCGATTAATTCTGCTACGTCTGACTGTGCGATTGAGTAGAGCGGCAGGGCTGTTCCCATTCCCAGAATCGCTGCCCCGTTATTCCTGTTCTGTATTGTCATCAATTCAGCCTCCGTTAATGGATTTTGGTTTTTGGTTAACAATGTTTACCCTTAACAGGACCTTTATAATCTAGAATTATGCCGGTTTCAGTACATATAACACAGCCGTATTTACTATTGGCAAAAGAATCTGTAAACCGCACTATACAACCTGTCCGATAGCAATTACTATTTTCCTATAGTGATTAGTCAACATCTCTATAGGTTTGAAGAACTTATCCGAAAGAAGGCGACTTTTAAGACATGCTGGAGCAAAGCATACGTAACCGTTTACAATCAACATTGAAAGCAAGCATCGACAATAAGGAAATCGCGGGTGCCAACTTTATGGTGCTTAAGGACGGCAGCGAAGTTTTTTATCATGAAGACGGCCTGGCCGATCTGGAATCGGGACGTGCGGTTGCGAGGGATTCGATTTTCCGTTTGTATTCCATGAGCAAGCCTGTTACCGCTGCTGCCGTGATGATGCTGCTGGAACGCGGGCAAATCGATTTGTTCGACCCTGTCAGCCGGTATGTTCCCGGTTTTCATCATCAGCTGGTCGAGAATAACGGAGAGCTTGTACCTCCCGCACGGGAGGTTAACATTCATGATCTGCTGAACATGACGTCTGGACTGGTGTACGGGGGAACCGACAAGGCCGGGCAGCACACAGAGGCTTTATTCCAGGAGCTCGGCAGCCGTCTGCATGGTGACAATGCGATGAGTACGCTGGAGTTCGCTAACAGGCTGGGCCAAGGCCCCCTCTCATTTGAGCCGGGATCCAACTGGCAGTACGGCACCTCGGCGGACGTTCTGGGAGCGGTTGTCGAAGCGGTTAGCGGTATCCGATTCGGTGAGTTTTTGAAGCAGGAGATCTTTGAGCCGCTGGGAATGGCCGATACCGGGTTCTGGGTCCCTGACTCTAAGCGAGAACGTCTGGTCAAAACCTATCAGGATGACGGCCAAGGCGGCTTGAAGCTGTATGCAGACAGTCATCTCGGCGTTGTTCATCAGATGGACCGTGATCCTGCTTTTGAATCGGGCGGTGCCGGCCTGTCTTCAACTATTGACGATGCCGCCAAATTCACAACCATGCTGATGAACCAAGGCAGCTATAACGGGAATCAAATTTTGAAGCCTAAAACGGTTCAGTATATGACATCTGCGGCTCTGACGGATTGGCAGCAAAAAGGCTTTGATACATGGCATACGTTACGCGGTTTCAGCTACGGCAACCAGATGCGGATCATGACGGATAGCGGCGAAGCCGGAATGATCGGCAGTAGCGGCGAATACGGCTGGGACGGCTGGCTCGGGGCTTATTTTACAAACAGTCCGCAGGACCGGCTGACCATCCTCTTTATGATTCAGAAAAAAGACGCCGGCACCCTGCCAATTACCCGCAAACTCCGTAATATCGTGTTCAGCAGTTTGTAGAGCGCTGTTTTTACCGCCGCATCAAAAAAGAGCCTGGCTCCTGTTCCGTTACAGAACAAGAGCCGGCCCTTTTTGCATCTGAATTACCACTGCGCATTTTTCCTGTTGGTTTCAATAACTTCAAGGAATCGGTCGGGAAAATTGGTATACACCCCGTCCACCCCCCACATATAAGCTTTATCCATGTTGACCTGGTAATTTACCGTGTAGGGCATCAGCTTGAGGCCAAAGTTTTTTACCTGCGCCACATAAGCTGCATTGATTCCCTGGAAATTCGGACTGATTCCGGCAGCGTAGGTCTTCACGGACCTTAAGTAAGCTTCCGAAACTCTCGAAGCGGCATAATCATTCCACACCAGCTGATACAGCGTGATCTCCGGATTAATCGAATGGAGCTTCCGCAGACTGGATGCACTGAAGGAATGGACAGCCACCTCATGCTCCAGACCGTATTTTTCAACCGCTTCGTTTAATAAGACCTCAATATTACTGTTTGGAGCGGGTTCCTTGATTTCCACGATATAATTCGTATCTTTGCCGAAGGTGTCAAATACCTCATCCAGTGTGGGAATGGCCAAGCCTTCATAACTCTCTCGGGCAAACATCGGATACGCTTCGTTGAACCAGGAGCCGGCATCAAGCTGCTTGATCTGCTCCAGGGTCAAATTTTTGATGTACCCTTTGCCGTTGGTGGTACGGTTAACCGTCTCATCATGGATGACTACCGGAACCCCGTCCTTGGTCAAATGAATATCGAGCTCAATAGAGTCCGCATTCATCTCAATCGCCAGCTCAAAAGCAGGCATGGTGTTCTCGGGAGCATATCCTGAAGCCCCGCGGTGGGCAACCGTGTAGACCTTATCCGCAGGATCAATGATCTCTTTTACCTTCACCCGGATCCACGGAAAATAGGCGTACAGCGTTGTAAACAGGAAGATTAATGTTAATACATGAATTCCGATTAAATATGCTTTATGCCTGAAAATTTTCGCCATTAAATGTCCCCATCTTCCTTCTTTAATGCCATGAACATTATATTAACAGCTTAGATGGTTGAACTCCATGTTTTTATTTATATCCTATATTATACGGTTACATAGTCAGAAGTTTGACGGCCAGAGCAGTAAAAATGATTCCGGCAGCGATATTCATCCCTTCATTTGAACGCGGGGAGCGCAGGAACAAATTCCGGAACCAGCCTGAGAAATAGCCGACAAGGCTAAAAATGACTGCTGTTAACATAATGAAGATCATCCCGAATATTATCATTTGAAGTGGTACATGTTCTTGTGAATCATTCACAAATTGCGGAAGGAAGGTAAGGAAAAAGATTGCTACTTTTGGATTCAGTATATTCATTATAGTTCCTTTAAGGAAAAGGCCTTTGACCTCTTGTCTGGAGCTGCTGCTGATTTCGACTGTTGCTTTACGGTATTTTACCGATTTATAGGCCAAATAGAATAGATACAGCGCTCCTGATATTTTGAAAATGGTGAAGGCGATGGCCGATGTTTGAAAAATCAACGAAAGTCCCAGAGCCGCGGCGATGGTATGTACAGTATTCCCTGCACTTAATCCCAGCGCTGTAACCACTCCCGCCCTTCTGCCGTTTGCAATTCCCTGGGTGAGTGTAAAAATAAGATCGGGCCCCGGAATCATGATCAAAATAATCGAAGTTCCAATAAAAAGCCACAAGTTTGCTGCCGTAATCATTTTAAAACCCCTCTCCATCGTTCTATGGATAATAAAATAGACCCTCTTGTAACAAGAGAGTCAACCTTTTATTTCACAGGGATTTGAATTACCGTTACATGATCCATCGGATTGGCGGATATATATTCATTTATTAAGGTCCTTTCTATAGCGTCCCCTATAATATGTAATCCTTTATTTTCGATCTCCTTCAATAATAGATTGTAATATCCATGGGCCTTACTCCGCGGGCCGCGATAATAAATACAGGCGTATTTCCCTTCAGGTAAGAAATCCGTAACATCTTCAGAGGCATCTGTATCATCGGCAATCAGAAAAATGGAATTATACCCGTCGAACCTGTTTTCTTTTACATGATGCATATCGACGGTCAAACCGACACCGCCAATAAATATGGTGGAACGGATGTTAAACAGCTTCTCTAACTTTCTCAGGGAAATCTCCAGATGAGGCTCTGAGCGGATGTTTTCTTTTAATCTGAAAATGCGTCTTTGGCTCAGTTGTTCAACAATCACCGTTTCCAGTTCCTGCTGCTCTATCTGCTGAACCTTCCGGATTTCCTCTATTCTGTACTGGAATTTATCGCGGATCTGTTCCAGCCTTCTGATCTCAGCTTCTGTATTTTCATTCTGTTTATGCAGCAGCCTGATAAAGTCCTCAGGATCTCTTTTAGCAAAATGGCTTTTGATTTCATTGAGTGAAAAGCCTAAATCCTTAAGGTACTGAATCGTATTCAATTGTTCAAACTGCTCTGTCGAGTAGGTTCTGTACCCTGTTTTCGCGTCGACTCCAAAAGGGACCAGCAGCCCGATTTCATCATAATAACGGAGTGTCTGGATGGTGGTATTATGCAGCTTGGACATTTCTCCAATGGAAAATATGGTTTTCATGTGTTCGCTCCATTACTTTTTAATACTTAGTATATCTGAATTTAATGCATTGTGAGAATCACTACTCCGTAATCCTGTCCCAAATATGTTTCACTACACCTGGGTCACTCTCTTGAGGGTATAGCCACAATGTAATAATAAATGTTGATAAAATGATCGCAACCCAAATAATAATGATATACCGTTGCTCTAACCGGTTAGCGGCAGCTAACCCCAGAATAATAACTAGCAGGTATCTATTCTGCTGTAAAGACAGCTCCCTCATTAAACTTATAAGCAAAGAAACCGGGTATACACGCGAAACTTAAGCTGATAGAAATCCACTGACCGCCCCGTCTAACCAGATGCCTCGTAAGGAGACGTACCATGTTCCCCAGTCCCCTCTATTATGTATGAACAACTTCACAGACAGTTTCATAAATGATGCTGATTTATTAAACAAAATAAAGGAGAATGGTCCTTCTTGCGCTTATTAAAACATAAATAACCAAAGAAATTCACAATTTCGTCACTAATTGCTCATTGTGCAATTTTGCACTTTGGGCAATAATGTACTTAGTAAATATAGACCAGAGCCTGTCTCTGCCCAAGAAAGGAGGACGCATAAAATTTGAACCTCAAGCCGACGCTGCGCGACAAAAAAAAGGAAGCAACTGCCTTCGCCCTGGCCGAGGCAGCCTTTGAGCTTGCGCTTGAACGTGGAATGGAGGGCTTCATTGTCGACGATGTTGTCCAGAAGGCCGGGTATTCCCGCAGAACCTTTGCCAACTACTTCTCCTGCAAAGAGGAAGCGGTAGCGGAGTATTTTATCGGCAATGCTTCAACAGAGGATGAGAATTCGCTGCTGGCAGATCTGCCCCCGGATGCAACACCTCTGGACGCTCTGCACAGCCTGTTCAAGCTGCAGTTCACGTCAGAATTTTTGCATAAATTGCGGCAGTTTGTATCGCTTGCGCATCAGTACCCGTCTCTTGAACCCTATATATTGAGCGTATTCCGCCGTCTGCAGATCGCTGCAAGAGAAATGCTCGAGCAATTCACCCATGGGCGTTATACAGACGGTTACAGCCATTTGCTTGCCGGTGCGGTCTACGGCGCTTTTGTGCCTATACTGGATGGGCAGTTAAACGTTCTGCTGCCGGGTGAAGTGCAAGAGGATAATTCTGATGCCGTGTCATTTGATCAATACTTAAACACGATGTTTGCTTATTTACGCAACGGCTTCTAAACCAGAGATAAAAAGGAGAAACCATTACATGTCAACATTTCTGTACCGTTTGGGGAAATCGGCTTATTCCAAGCCCTGGTATTTCCTTGGAGTGTGGATCATTATTCTTGGTGTGGTAGGCGCCCTGCTCGGGGTCAACGGCATCCAGTCCAGCTCTGAAATGAAGATTGAAGGCACTGAATCGCAAAAAGTGCTGGATATGCTGGCAGAAGAGCTTCCAGCCGCTGCCGGCGGCCAGGCAAGTGTAGCTTTTACCGCACCTGACGGCGAACGACTTGATACGCCGGAACGTGTTGCGGTTCTCATGAAGGCTATTAACGAAGTATACGGCATGGAATATGTAATTAATCCTGCTGATTTGGCTGCTCAGGCGGCCGCTGCTGCAGGCCAGGGTGCTGCTGCAGATCCATCTGCCGCCGGGCAGACAGATGCAGCGGCTCAAGCGGCAGCTGCAGGTCAGGCGGGGGCTTCAGACCAGACTGCAGCCTCAGATCAGGCAGCCGCCGCGGCACAGGCTGCAGCTGCAGCTCAAGCCGCATCGGGTGCTCCTTACGGAGCGCTGATGGCTGACGGTGTTCCTGTTCCGGGTGTCATGCTGTCGGCTGACGGCAGAATTGCCCTGTTCCAGTTCCAGTTCACTGTGCAGCAGACATCCCTTCCGTCTAACGTACCGGATGACATTATCGCTGCGGTAACTGAAGTTGAGCAGGCCGGCTCAGGCATTACAGCCATTCCAAGCGACTCGCTCAAGAGTATGCCGGCCATCGGATCTACAGAAGCCATCGGCGTAGCCGTAGCTGCAGTTGTCCTGTTCATTACACTTGGTTCTGTTGTAGCGGCAGGACTGCCGCTGATTACTGCCCTGCTTGGCGTTGCAATCAGTGTCGGGGGTGCATTTGCTCTCTCCAGCGTCATTCAGATGAATGACATTACACCGATTCTCGCCGTTATGATCGGCCTGGCTGTCGGAATTGACTACTCACTCTTTATCGTAAACCGGCAGCGCCGCCTGATTCTCGATGAGAAATTAGATGCCAAAGAAGCGGCAAGCCGGGCAGTCGGTACCGCCGGCAGCGCTGTATTTTTTGCCGGATTGACGGTTATTATCGCCCTTTGCGGGATGCTGGTCATCGGCATCGGCTTCCTGTCCACTATGGCAATGGTCGCTGCTGTCAGCGTTCTGATTACCGTCCTGCTGTCGCTGACCCTGCTGCCTGCACTGCTCGGTCTGGTTGGCGAAAAAATCGTTACCGCCAAAGCCCGTGCGAAAAACACAGCAACTGCCAGCAAGGAACACAGCGGATTCTCACACCGCTGGGCTAACATTACCGTGAAATACCGCTGGGTTATCATTATCCTGGTTGTGCTGGTTCTTGGAACGGCAGCTATTCCGGTAACCAAGATGGAGCTGGGTATTCCGTCCGGTGCCTCGGCGAACCTGGATACAGCGGCACGCCAAAGTTATGATATAACTTCGGAAGGTTTCGGCGAAGGCTTTAATGGACCGCTGCTTCTGGTAGCCCAGCCTGTCAACCCTTCTGATAAAATCAGCATGGAAACCTTGGGCGGACTGGTACAGGGACTGCAATCGCATGACAATGTTACCCTGGTATCCCCGATGGGTGTCAACGAAACTGGTGATATTGCCATCATCAGCCTGATCCCGAAAACCGGACCGACGGATACAGAGACCAGAGATCTGGTGCAGGATCTGCGTGATCCAAGCTATACACTGGCAGCGGATAATAATGTAACGCTTGGTGTGACCGGCTTTACCGCCATCAACATCGATATGTCTTCCAAGCTTTCTGAAGCCTTCCCTGTTTATATTGGAATTATTGTAGTCTTGTCCTTAATTATTCTGCTGCTTGTATTCCGTTCTGTTATCGTTCCGATCAAAGCAACTGTAGGCTTCGTACTCAGTATTCTTGCCACTTTTGGCTTGACTACCGCAGTCTATCAGTGGGGATGGATGCATTCCCTGTTCGGATTTGATACAGGAGGCCCGCTGCTCAGCTTCATGCCGATCCTCGTCACCGGTATCCTTTACGGTCTGGCGATGGATTACCAGGTGTTCCTGGTCAGCTCCATGCGTGAGGCTTATGTCCATGGCCGCCACGGCAACGACAGTATCATTCACGGTTATGATCTGGCGAGCCGTGTCGTATTAGCCGCAGGGGTCATCATGGTATCCGTCTTTGCAGGCTTTATCTTCGCGCCTGATGCGATGATCAAGCAAATCGGCTTCGCACTGGCGTTCGGTATCCTGATCGATGCTTTCCTCATCCGGATGACGCTTGTTCCGGCGGTTATGGCTGTCTTTGGCGACAAAGCCTGGTGGCTGCCGAAATGGCTGGACCGTCTGCTTCCGAACCTCGATGTCGAAGGTGACAAGCTGATTGCCAAGCTTAACGCTGAGAGCGGACGTAAGCACTAATACAAGAATGAACCAAAGAAGAGCCCAGGGACATTGACCCCGGGCTCTTTGTTTGATTGTTCCGTCTTTGCAGAAATTAATTATACTTCCTCGTACAGCTTCCGCAGGTATGCAATGGATTCATCCAGATTTTCTTCCCGGGTCTCTTCCATAATACCCTGCAGATGCGGGCGGTCGTATTTCATAAACCGCAGGATTGGAGCAAAATTCATACCGCCTTGTCCAATCGGCACCCCCTTGATCGCACCGCCTTCCAGGACGCAATCCTTCAGATGCAGTACAGCTACCCGGTCACCGAGCAGCTCCAATGCCTCCAGGACAACGTTCTCCCTGTCCTCATAATTTTCCGGAGACAACAGGTTCACGCAATCCAGAATAATCTGCAGATTGTTCGAAGGCACCAGATCCAGCAGGCGTCTGGCCAGGCGGGCTGAATGCAGCGGGTGCGTTGCCACGGCTTCAATCCCCACCGTTGCTCCAAAGCGTTCGGCTTCCTTCACCATGATCTCTACCGACTTAACGACCTCCAGAAAGGCCTCTTCAGTACGATGCAAGGCCGGGTCTTTCAACCAGCCTGTTTCAGTCCCTACCAGTGAAGCGCCAAAATCGCGGGACAGACGCAGATGAGTAGCGAACTGGTGAAGCGCCTCCCGGCGCCCTTCCACATCCGGGTCAATGATATTGACGTAACAGCCAAGTACAGCAATCCGGATGCCTGCCTGGCGGAACGCCTCCCCATAATGTACTGCCGTACCCTGATGAATATTGGACAAAGAACTTGCGCTTTCGGGAAAGGACCTTTGTACAGCAAACTGGATATGATTCATCTGATAGCGCTTTAATTTTTCGATCAATTCAGCCAGCGGCAGCTGCCCGAAATCATGGGCGCGTACGCCCAGCTCTAACTTTGCGGTCATCAGAACTTCTCCTTTACAAGCCATGATAGTTTCTTATATGTAGCTTAACCTGACAAATGGTACGATTCTAAGCGGAATGGCCTATAAACTGCGCAATATCAATCTTTTATAATTGTTACGGCAAATAGGATCGTCATCTTCTGCGGAGATGCATGATTTTTTAATCACTGGAGTTCTAACGTCTTTCTGACCAGAGAGCAAATCCCAGCCACAGCAGCGCTATTCCCATAGGAACGGCAAGTACCCGGTCGTAAGGATGAGGAATCAGTGAAGATGCCAGTGTTACCACTGATCCGAAACTGAGAAGAATGGCTGCCCTGCGCGGCAGAATGCCGGCCCGAAAGGTAGCAATGCCAAGAAGCAGACCGCTTAAGATGTAGATCATACCTGCAACTGGCGCTACTGCCGGAAGTATACCGAGGTTAACCCCGCTGACAGTCCTGCCGCTAAAAATACCCTGAAAGCCTTCCACGAATCCTGGAGTGAGGTCTGCCAAAACCGGTAAAATAAAGGCTTCTACAAAAGTAAAAGCCGCCGTTGCTATCCAAAACAGGCTGAACAGTATATACCCCGCAAGTCCCGTCCATCCGCTCTCTTTTACCTGTCTTGCATAGATGCCTGTAATACCAGTCAATCCGCAAAGCGCCATAGCAATGGTTAAGTAATGAACAATTGCCCATTTGGGTGTGGTTACCGAGGTGAGATTTTCAGGCGGATGAATGAGCTGGATAATAATGAACAGGATGCCGGCCAGCATAGCAGCCAGACCTGCCCGCCGGATAAGACCATGTGCAGTTACCTTACTGCTGTATTCACTGCTGTTCCCTTTTGCAACGCGGATGGTTTTTGTATTCATATGTAAGCTCCTCCATGTTCTTTTCTTAATTTCAAGATACAACAACATTGGAGGAGCCGGCATCACCACATGTGGTGATTGTTTATGTGATTTTTATAATAATCCGAGTTCGTTAGCCCGGCGAAGGGCGGTCCGGCGGTTGTTCACTCCGAGCTTAGCGTAAATATTTTTGGTATGAGTTCTCAGTGTATTTAAAGATACATACAAAGTGCGGGCAATATCCGGACCGCTCATTTCAGTACTGAGCAAACGCAGTACCTCATATTCCCTTTCGCTTAGCGGTTCGCTCATCCTCCCGTAACCAGCAGTGCAGATCGCAGACTTACCGGAAAAAGCAAGCAGTCTGTGAACATAGTCCAGTGTAATTCCTTCATCTGAAGCTGCATGCAGTAAGGAAAGCACCGGATCACCTTCGTTCAGGAAAATACGGACATAGCCTTCCGGCTCCGCCAGTTTAAGGGCAGCCTCTAGCGTTATTAACGCCCCTTGTATGTTACCCTGAGTTTGTTCAGCGACCGCCTGCAGCATCAGAATTTCGATTCTGCTCCTGTTTCTGCCGCCTTGTTCTGCCTCCCGCAAAAGACGGTTCAGTAAATCGGAGGCACTGAACATGATCTCTTCCTGCCTGCTTAACTTATATTGGGCCAGAAGAATTCTGGCCAACGTGATGTGTTCAAACTCGCGAATATAACTTAAATCATCTCCGGCAGTCAGGCCCCGGTCCCGTATCCAATCCAGCCCCTCAACCAGCCTGCCCTGTGCGAGCTGGACCCGGATCTTCTGGGCAGTTAATGGACGGACATCCGGAAAAAAATCGGCTGTGTACAATTTTTCGGCTTCATCCAGCAGGACTAACGCTTCGGACAGATCTCCCTGTGCTTGCTTTATTCCGGCCATGGCAGCCTTCCAGCGGTAGTGATTCTGGGGAAAACCGCTGCTCTCCCCTGACTCTTTACTGGTTAGCAGGTGTTGAATGGCGGCATCCAGCTCATTGCGTTCGCAGCAAAGCTCACTTAAACCTACATATATGTCTGCCGTTCCTCTCAGTACTTGCTTATTGTGCCCATGGTTAGCAGCAATCTGCAGTCCCCGCTCATAGACTCTGGCGGCTTGCGCAAGCCGGCCCTGGGCAATACTTATATCGGCTAAGGCAATGGTGCCCCCGACAGCATCTGATATATTGCCGGCCCTCTCCACATTTGCCATGCCATCATAGAACATTTGGTACGCCCGGATCAGGTCACCGCTGCTCCAGGCAGCAAGGCCCAGCAGCGCCGAAGCGGCACCGCGGCGGAGATAGTCGTCATCAGGTACCCATTCAAGCACCCGATGTGCATAATATATAGCGGCTGCGATGTCCCCTGCCGCCTGGGCGCTTGCCGAACGGTAACCGGCTATCGTGCCTTGAAGCCGCCGGAACTCTTCTTGATTCACGACAGTCATACTTTCTGTTACAGCAGATTTTCCGGGTGACGTATCCAGCCACAGCTCGGCGCTGCTTAACCTGTGTTCAACCGCTTCTAATTCACCGCTGGCAAGCAGGGCCCAGGCAAATACCACGCTCAGGACCGGCCTGCAGCGGAATATTTCTTCAGGGAGTGTCTTCAACCAGCCCAGCGCTGCAGTCTCCTGCCGGGTTCTGCGTAATTCCGGCCATGACCGCTCAATCAGTTCGGCTGCACGGGTGAAATCTTCAGCGTTCAACGCATGCCTGACCGAGTCGGCCACTGCTCCTTGCTGTTCATACCATACACTAGCACGTCTATGCAGTTCAGCTATTCGTTCAGGCTGATATATTCTTAAGTGGGAGTAGAGAACCCCGGCAAAAAGATGATGATACCTGTACCATTTACGGCTCTCATCCAGTGGAACGACAAAAAAATTATTCCGTTCCAGAGACTCCAATTGGGCGCTGCCATCCTTCCCGCCTGTTACCGCATCGCATAGCGGACCGTATAGACGGTCCAATATGGACGTCTGAAGCAGAAAGTCACGGACAGGCTCAGGCTGGCGCTGCAGAACCTCTTCGGCCAGATAATCTATTATGTACCGGTTGTCACCCGTAAATGACCGGATGAACCCGGGGATATCTTCATTCCCCTGCATGGAAAGGGCAGCCAGCTGCAGCCCTGCTATCCAGCCCTCAGTCCGGCTTTCCAGCGCATTGATTTCATCCGCAGAAAGACTGAGTCCCATAGACTGATTCAGGAAGTCAGCCGCTTCACCTGAAGAAAACCTCAGGTCGGCATCGCGGAGCTCGCTTAAGTGGCCGCCGGCACGGGCTCTTCCCAGGGAAAGCTGAGGATATTCGCGGGTGATCAGGACCAGATGAATCTGGGGCGGAAGGTGTTCGAGCAGAAAGCTGATCGCTTCATCAATAGGGCTGGCATGTACAACATGGTAATCATCGAGAACCAAGATGCAGTTATATGCTAGTGCAGAAAGATCATTAAGCAGAGTCGTCAAGATTAACTCGGGCGGCAGTGGTGGTGATGCGCTCAGCAGTCCAAGCACTTCCTTCCCGGTACTCTGGTCAATATTCTGCAGAGCGGCGGCAACATGAGTCATGAAACGCGTAAAGTCATGATCACCCTCGTCCAGGGATAGCCATGCAGCAGGCCTGCCGCAGCTTTTGACCCATTCGCTGACCAGCGTAGTTTTTCCGAATCCGGCAGATGCGCAGACCAGTGTTAATTTCCGCTCCATCCCTCTATTTAACTTCTCAACCAGCCGGGGACGCTTGACAGTGTTTGTCTTTACCGTAGGGATATATAACTTGGTTGCTAAGACTGGCATCATCATAGGATAACGAGTGCTCCCCTTCTGTTTATTGGTAAATTCATAATATCTTTAACACAAGCTTTGCGCCACATAATTGTACAACAATATAAAAAGGAACAGCTGCCCGGGGCATCTGCTCCTTTATTTGGAATCCGGTTCACTTATGCGAATCAACTTACGTTAAGCTGTCTGCCCGCCGTCAATCGTATAGACCGAACCGTTAATGATCGGAGCCCGGTCGCTGAGCAGGAACAGTACCAGTTCACTTACTTCCTCCGGTTTGGAATAGCGGCCCATCGGTACCATCTGGGAGATCATCTGCTCGGTAAGGCTTGGGTCCTCAGGGGAGAACTCAGCCGCATAACGGTCCATCATCGGGGTGTAGACACAACCCGGGCAGACCACATTAGCGCGGATACCTTGAGCGGCATATTCGCCGACTACGGACTTGGTAAGACCGATAATTGCATGCTTGGAAGCGGAGTATGGAGATACGCCGGGATTTCCTTTAAGGCCGACTACGGAAGAGGTACACACGATATTCCCCCCGCCGATGTTCAGCATTTCAGGAATGACGTATTTCAGTCCCAGGAATGTTCCTTTTACATTTGTATCCATCGTCAGATCGAACAGCTCTTCAGAGAACTCGACGATAGGCGCCGGAGAAGTCATTACCCCCGCATTATTAAAGAACAGGTCAATCCGGCCAAAAGCTTCTACAGTCTTTTTGACATAAGCCTGTACATCTTCACTGCGGCGGACATCCGCTTGAATGAACAGGGCTGTGCCTCCGTTTTGCTGAATCCATTGGACGGTTTCTACACCGCTTGCTTCCGTACGGCTGACAACCGCTACTTGGGCTCCGTATTTAGCCAGATCCACGGCTACCTGGCGGCCGATACCGCTTCCCCCGCCTGTAACTACTGCAACTTTACCTTCGAAATTGTACAATTCTCTGTCTCCTCTCCAAATTCGCATACAAATTCAATCATCGGCAAATTGAGCGATTAAATTTATATTAATAGAGGAAAAATTTGTGAGCCTCTTTATTAATTCACGCTACTTCCTATCAGACCAGCCTATGCCTTTCCGGCGGAAGAGCAGATACATAAAGAACGGCGCGCCGATTCCGGCCGTGAACACGCCAGCTGGAATATCGAGAGGCTGGAACAGCATCCTTCCGGCAAGATCAGCTAAGAGCAGCAATATAGCGCCAATGAGCGCTGAGACAGGTATCGTGGTAAGGTAAGAATTCCCCGCCAGCCGTCTGGCCATGTGGGGTGCCAATAATCCGATAAAAGAAATCGTCCCTGCCACCCCAACCGCCGCTCCGGCCAGCATCACACTGAACAGCAGCACAACGACCCGGCTTATTTGCAGCCGGCTGCCAAGCCCCAAGGCGGTTTCTTCCCCTAATGCCTGGATATTCAGCTCCTTGGCATAGAGCATCGACAGCGGTATGACCGCGACTACCCAAGGCCAAAGCGCTTTGATGTAGGACCAGTTCGTGCCGTATATACTTCCGGTCATCCAGTTCAGCACCTGTGCAGCCAGATATGAAGGTCCGCTGATCAGCAGGAACATCGTCAGGGCTCCCGCAGCAGTGGACAGGCCCAGTCCTACCAGCACCAATCTGAAGGGTGAAACCCCTTTTTGCCAGGCCAAAATGTAGTTAAGAATAACAGCTGCCAATGCACCCGCGATAGCGATAAAAGGGATGAAGTGAACACTGAATCCGGTGAAAATGGTCATGAAGCCCACCACCGCCACCGAAGCTCCGCCTGTCACGCCGAGCAGATCGGGAGAAGCCAGCGGATTGCGGATCACGCCCTGGAGCAGCGTTCCGGCAACAGCAAGAGCTGATCCGACAAGCACGGCGGCAAGCATCCGCGGCATACGCAGCTCCATAATAATGAGATCACTGCTCTCCCGGTTGGTCCCGAGAAGGGATGCGACGACCTCATAAACAGGAATGTTAACTCCGCCAATAGCCAAGCATAATATAAAAGTTACTACCATTAGCAGGAATAATACCGAAATAACTACGATAGAGCGGGATTTTCCTTGTCTAAGCATGTTCCCTCCTTCTGGCCGCATGAATCAGGAACGGTACGCCAATCAGCGCTGTTGCCACCCCTACGGGCACTTCTTTGGGCATCAAAATAAACCGTGAAGCCAAATCAGCCGCAACCAGCAGTACCGCTCCGCCCAGCGCACAGTAAGGAAGCAGCCAGCGGTGATCCGGGCCGGTGAAGGATTTGCATAAATGAGGAACAACAAGGCCGACAAATGCTATGGGCCCTGCAGCAGCAACAGAGCTTCCGGCCAGCAGCACAACAGCAAGTGCCGCCAGCATCCGGGTCAGCAGCATCCGCTGTCCTAGACTGCGCGCGCTGTCATCTCCTAGTGCCATGAGATTCAAGGATCCGGCGAGTGACATCGCAATGATCAGCCCAACCAGCATATAAGGAGATACAATGAGCAGATGCTCAAGGTTTCTGCCGGATACCGAACCGATCATCCAGAATAGCGCGGTTTCCAGCGACTGCTTGTTGATCAGGATCAGCCCGGAGGTAACCGATGAAGCAAATGCCGCCACAGCAGCACCTGCCAGGGTCAGACGGATTGGCTCAAAGGTACTCCGCCCTCCTGCTCCGAGCGCATATACAAATGCAGATGTACAGGCCGCGCCGGCAAAAGCAATCCAGACCATACCGCCCAGCGTAAGCAAAGGCCCGAAGGCGACAAGTCCGATCACGATAAACAGGGAAGCGCCTGAATTGACGCCAAAAACAGACGGTGAAGCCATTGGATTTCTGGTTAATGCCTGCATCACGGCACCGGCTACAGCCAGGCAGGCTCCCACCGCCGCGGCAATAAGTGCTCTTGGCACACGGGTGGTCCGGATAATCAGATGGTCATTGGAGCCGTCGAACTGGCTGTATGCAATCCGCAAATCTGTAATGCTGTATTGATGAATTCCGAATAAGATACTGGCAAGCATCAGGACCGCCAGCAGAACAAGGCCAAACAACAGCCCTGTCAGCTTTCCCCGCCGGACCTGGAGGTTTTTTGCCATTCCTGTTTCCCTCCCCTGTTCCTGACAGTCAAAAGCAAGCCGACGCCTGATGATCCAGACATCAGCTTGCTTATGTAAACTTCCGTTCTACTTTACTTCAAAATAGTCTACAATCTCGTCCAGCAGCAGGTTAGCCGCCTCATAGCCACCGGCTGTGTTCCAGATCGCCTCATTGACTTGAATCACTTTATTGTTTTTGGATACGTTCAGGTTTTTGAACAGCGGATCGTTCAGCCATTCCTCCACCACTTTGGCAGCATCAGTTTTGCTCGCTTCTTCCGTCACGAAATAGAACAACACATCCCCGTCCATATCCGGAATCGTTTCCTTGGACATTACTTCCATAAAGTTATCCTTGTCCTGTGAAGCGGGGCGGGCAATGCCGAGCTGCTCCAGAAGTACGCCGGAGAAGGAATCCTTCTGATAGATCCGGACCTGGGAAGCCGAGAAGCGGACGATGGATACTTTGGTTTCCGCTTTGCTGCCAAGCTTGGCTTTGACATCTGCCACCCGCTGATCAAAGGCCTTCATCGCCTGCTCTCCCTCATCCTTCTTGTTCACCGCTTCGGAATACAGCTTGAAGTTATTCTTCCATTCACCGCTGAGATCCTCCGAAAAGACCGTCGGGGCAATCTGCTTCAGCTGTTCATAGATTTTTTCCTGCCGGACTTTATTTCCGATGATCAGGTCAGGCTTCAGGCTGGCAATCAGCTCCAGATTGGGCTGAAGCTCGTCCCCCACTACCGTTACTTCCTGCATCTTGTCCTTGATATGCTCATACCAGGGATCACCGATCCAGGATTGCACCGCGCCTACCGGCTTGATTCCCAAGGTTAGCAGCGCTTCTGTTCCTTCATTCGTCAGGATAACTACCCGTTCAGGCGTTCCGGTCAGCGTCTCTTCGCCCATGGCATGCTTAACAATTCTCGGTGCATCCGCATCAGCGTTAGCAGCAGGAGATGCTGTCTGCGTAACGGCCGCTGTATTTGCTCCGGCTGCTGCTGTATTGGTATTCGAGGCTGAAGTATTATTCACAGCTCCGCCCCCGCAAGCACTTAATAATAGCGTGAAGCCTAACAATAAAGTAACTGCCATGGACGTTTTGTGTTTCCTGTACACAGGTAGATCTCCCCTTTTATATTGATAATGATTATCATATTCACTATCAATATACCGTTGAAGCTTTCGCTCTACAATAGAGGATATCGACATATCAAATGGATTATTTGGACCGGCCTCACACTTATGTACCTTCTCTTTGTAGACTGACGGGGAATTCCCGGTGACCTTTTTGAACAGCCTGCTAAAATAATATACATCCCCGTACCCTACCCGCTCGGCGATTTCCTTTAATGCAGAATCCGTAGTCAGCAGCAGTTCCCGGGCCTTATGCATGCGGACACGGATTAAATAATCAATCGGGCTGGTATTCTCCCTGGCTTTGAACAATCTGAGCAGCTGCCGGGAATTGCAGTCCAGCTCTTTCGCCAGCTTCGTAAGCGTTATCTGTTCCCGGTAATGATCGTGAATATAACGGATGGCCTGGGCTGCCAGATCAGGCTCTGCCGGATGGAACGGCTGCCGGAACAGCTGCTCAAGCACTTCCACGGTGAATTGATAGAACAGCGTCTTGACCTGCAGCTTCTCCAGTACGCTGGAGCGGTGCCAGATTTCGTCCATCGCCTTCACCTTGTCCAGCAAAGACAGCGGATACTGCGGAACTGCTCCGAACTGCATCTGGAACGGGCTGTCAGTTTTCATTAATAAGAGCAATTCCTTGCGGCTTGGCAGCGGCAGCATCGCTTTGTACAGAATAAGATAATACTCGAAAAGTTCACCTGCGGTAATGTCCAGGTATAAGCCTTTGCCGCCATGCAGAACATGAAACCGGCTTACAGTGTGGGACCTGCCGTCCATAAGTACACTAGCCCCGCCTCTTACTGCGTATATGAATGCACTTGCGGGTAAACGGTAGGTGAAGGTCTCATCCTGCTCCATAATCATATGCCGGACATCTTTGACCTGGATGGACACCTGATTCCATAGCATTAGCTGGTCCTTGAGTTGTACCGTCATTCTTCATCCCCTTCTGCCGTCTGGATCTCTCCACACATTATAGTTGATAATCATTCTCAACATCAACAGGGTGTTCATGGTTTATTCACAAAGAGCCATGTTTCCGCAACCTGAAATCGTTTTTACCGTAATAAATAATTACATTAATCTTTAAAAATAAAATAAATTTCAAGGAGTGAAGTCAATGAAAAAATACAAGTTGGGACTACTGCTGTTCCTGATGCTGATTATGCCGGGCTGCGGGCTTGCGGAACAGGTGGGCAACGGGGTCAGCTTCGCTACCGATACAGCTGCTTATATGCAAAATATGCGGGAATTCGGACAGGAAATGGATACGTGGGCAACGAATGCTGTAACTGACCCGGCGGCACGGCAGGAACTGCTGGACAGATTAACTTCACTAAAAGAAGAAAGCGCTCAATATGCGAATCTTCAGGTTCCCGAGTATGCCGCTGAACTGCACCAGACCATTAAGGGTTACAACGAAACACTGCAGCAGGGCCTGGATCAGGCTATTACCAATGTGGAGGAAGGAAAGGCTGCTTTTGAATCGACAGGCATTCCCGATACCATTAATAAAGTTAACGAGTTAATAAGCCAGATCAACCAGCTGATTCCTTAATCCCAAAAACCGGGAACAATGGCTGTTACGGAGGGAAACGTGCCTGATGAATGCGATAAACCGAGTACATTGAGTGTCTGCTGAGGGAAACGAGCTTAATGAACACGAAAAACCGAGTATAATTGGTCTCTGCGGAGGGAATTGAGCTTAATGAACTCGAAAAATCGAGTATAATCGATCTCTGCGGAGGGAATTGAGCCTAATGAACACGAAAAACCGAGTATAATTGGTCTCTGCGGAGGGAATTGAGCCTAATGAACACGAAAAACCGAGTATAATTGGTCTCTGCAGAGGGAAACGAGCCTAATGAACTCGAAAAACCGAGTACATTGGGCTACTGCGGAGGGAAGCGAGCCGAGTACATTGGGAAGGGGCGCAGTTAAACCTGCGCTACTCCACCTGCATAGCGCGTGGCTTATTTGTTGCACGCACGCTTCACACACTCCACGGGCTAACGCCTAAATAAAACAAGACTGCCCGCAGCATGCTGCGGCAGTCTTGTTCTTTTTTACAAAGTAGTATGCTTCCCGTCATATTCGCCGGACAATTCCTTAAGCGATCTGATTTTACCATGGGGATGCTGGGCTTGCTTTCGTGACTTCCAGGCAGCTTCTTCTCTTCTCTTCTGGTGAGCCATTAAAGTAGACCTCCTCTGGAAATGAGATGTATACTACTTCCTTATCTTGTCATTCAAGCGTGCGGTTCATTCATAACTCGCGGAAGAAATCTTCTTACTTTAAATACCGACCTGTGATGGACTGCCCGGAATGAATGATCTGTGCCGGCGTGCCCTCGAATACTACCTGGCCGCCTTTGCTCCCTCCATCCGGCCCCATATCAATAATCCAGTCCGCCTGGCTGATGACATCAATGTTATGCTCAATCACGATTACCGTATTTCCGGCCTCGACGAGGCGGTTCAAGATCTCCACGATATGGGCGATATCTGACATATGGAGACCGGTCGTCGGCTCATCGAGTACATAGATGCTGCCCTGCTTATGCAGCTCACTGGCCAGCTTGATCCGCTGGCATTCCCCGCCGGAGAGAGTGCTGAGCGGCTGACCCAGTGTAATATAGTTCAGGCCCACGTCGCTCATCGCCTGAAGCTTGCGGACAACCTCTTTTAGCTGGAAATAGTCCAAAGCCTGCTCTACTGTCATTTCCAATACTTCGTCAATCGACTTGCCGTTCAGCTTGTAGGACAGTACCTCTTCCTTGAACCGTTTGCCTCCGCATACTTCGCAGGGCAGATTCACACTGTCCAGGAATGCAAGATCTGTAGAGACGACGCCCAGTCCCTGGCAGTTCTCGCAGGCCCCTTTGGAATTGAAGCTGAACAATCCCGGACTGACCTTGTTGGCGGAAGCAAATGCTTTTCGCACATCGTCCATAATTCCTGTGTAGGTTGCCGGATTGGAACGGGAGGACACGCCTACCGCCGATTGGTCTATGACGATTGCATCAGGCTGCCGGCTGAGGAACACCTCATTAATCAGTGTGCTTTTGCCGGAGCCGGCGACTCCTGTGACTACTGTAAGAACTCCGGTAGGGATATCGACACTCACATTTTGCAAATTATGGAGCACAGCATCCTTAATGGACAGCCTGCCGGATGGCTGCCGGCAGTCCTGCTTCAACTGAAGCGGACGCTTCATATGTGTTCCTGTGAGTGTATCGGACTCCAAAAGGCCCGGATAGCTTCCTTCATACATGATGGTGCCGCCGCGGCTTCCGGCATGAGGACCAACGTCAACAATATGGTCGGCTACTTTAATTACATCAGGATCATGCTCCACTACAATTACGGTATTGCCCTTGTCGCGCAGCTTTTGGAGCAGTTCATTTAACCGGTGGACATCACGGGGATGCAGTCCGACGCTGGGTTCATCGAAAATATAGGTGACATCCACCAGGCTGCCGCTCAGATGCTTGACCATCTTGACCCGCTGTGATTCGCCGCCGGACAGCGTATCCGTCTCCCGGTCCAGTGTCAAGTAGTCCAGTCCGATGTCCACCAGATGCTGCAGGCGTTCCGTAAGTGACTTAACAATCGGCGCAGCTGCCGGATCCTTCATCTCACGGATGACTTCGATAAGTCTTCCGGCCTCCATAGCTGACAGCTCAGCAATATTTAGTCCGTTAATCCTGCAGCTGAGGACTGCCTTACTGAGTCTCGCTCCATGACAGCTGGAGCATGGCCCCTCGAAAATGTATGGTGCCACCATTTTTTGAGTACGCTCGGATTTCAATTTTACATCCTGCTTAATGTATTTGTTGGTAAACTTCTCAATGACGCCCTCGACGGTGATATTAGTCGCCTTACCGGCAAAATCCATCTTCACTTTCCGTGCTTTGGCATAGAGAAGCTTGTCCAGTTCATCCTCCGGATAATCACTTAGCTTCTTGTCGAGATCAAAATCTCCCGCCTGCACGATCATGTTCCATTCCCAGCCGTTAACTGCATAATCGGGCAGCTGCAGGGCGCCCTCATTCAGCGATTTGGACATGTCCAGCGCCTTGCCCATATCTACACCCAGCCTGCGGCCAAGACCGCTGCACTCCGGACACATGCCCGCCGGATCATTGAAGGAGAACATATGGGCTTGTCCGACATGGGGCTGACCCAAACGGGAAAACAACAGACGCAGTATCGGGGAAATATCGGTAATCGTACCCAGCGTAGAATGGGAGCCTCCTCCCAGCCGTTTCTGGTCGACAATAACAGCCATACTGAGATTCTCAATTCCGTCCGTATCCGGCTGCGGAACCTTGGGCAGGAAGGTGCGCACGAACATGCTGAAGTTCTCATTCAGCAGCCTGGTGGATTCCGCAGCAATCGTATCGAACACAATCGATGACTTGCCGGAACCGGATACCCCGGTGAAAATGGTGATTTTCCGTTTGGGAATACGCAGGGATACATTTTTGAGGTTATTCTCCCTTGCCCCGGTGATTACGATATACTCCTGATTTGATCCGCTCATGTGCAGCTCCCTCCAATTGTACAATTTTGCTACGCTACGCTTAGATCTTGGTCACCGGTATTTTACAAAACACCAGCTGACAAACGTTCATCCATTCTGCCGCTATGATTATAGGATACGGTCAGGTGCCGTGCAACAATATTTATAAATAATACTCCTTACAGTATCCTGAATTATAATCTCCATCCTTGCTTTTGGTCCATTTGTCTATTTCTTTCTTAGTCGTGTCCTATATTCTTTAATAACATAAAATAACTTGATAATGGATAATTGCGGGGTGCTCCATGGACGATATAAACGATGAAATTCTCCCGGTAAGCCAAGTAAAAGCAGGTTACTTTAATAGCATCTGGGAATGGCAGGCTTCGTTTATAGCAGCTGACGCTGCAGAAGTTGGCACTGACGCTGCAGAAGTTGGCACTGCGGCTGTTGACCGGCGGACAGTTATCCCGTTTGATTTTGGCGGCATAGCTGTTTTTGAAGCTCCCAAGAGCATTGAAACCGAGATTCATCCTTACTTAATGCCCTACTCACAACAGCCTGAAGGCGGTTATGTTGCATTCCTGCAGTCAGGGCGTGTATGGGGTCAGTCGGGCGCTGTTCTGACTCCGGACGGCAGACTGATACATGACCTTTCACCGGAGTACGACGGGGAACAGCACCGAATGCTGGCAGCGGATGAGCATCCTGCAATGTTCCGCCAAAAGGATCAGGAACCGCAAAAGATTCACGGGACCGCTGCTGTTTTGACTTTTTGCGGAAGCGGTAATTATTTTCACTGGTTTTATGATGTGCTGCCCAGACTATTGATGCTTAAGTCCATGGATGTTCCTTATCACTGCCTGATCATGAATCCTTACCCTCATGCCGCCTTTGCAGAAGAGACGCTACGATTATTTGGAATACAGCCGTCCTCTATCATCCGCACGGATATGAATCTGTATCTTCAAGCCGATCAGCTGATTGTACCATCCATCATGATGAATTCCCATTATCCGCCATGGATTACTGATACGCTGCGCACAAAGCTTCTGCCATTGCGGGATACGGCACAATCCGTTCCGGAACGGTTATATATTTCAAGGCGAAAAGCCTCCTACCGCCGGATGGTTAACGAGAATGAAATCATTCAATGCCTGGAGACCTATGGTTTTATATCCGTCTGTCCTGAGGATTGGAGCATAACCGGGCAAATTCAACTGTTTGCCTCAGCTAAAGTGATTGTAGGCCCACATGGCGCGGGGCTGACAAATCTCGCTTTTTGTTGTGAGGGGACACAAGTGATTGAAATCTTTCACAAGCTGCATGTCCTGCCGACCTACTGGATGATCAGCAATCATAATAAACTTGACTACTATATGTTATACGGACAAGAACAAGCGTCTCCGTCCGGTAATTTTGCCGGCTTAGAGGATTATTATGTGGAGCTTGACCGTTTGAAGCAGACACTTCATTTGGCTGGTATTGATGCTCCTGGCGGGAGCTGAATCTTATTGGTTCGCAAAAATAAACCGCTGCCCGGAAGGAGCAGCGGTTCTCTATCAGTGCCTTACATCAAGCAATGAATTATACATCTCTAGAAATCTGGTTACATACAGCTGCGGGCTCAGATTGGTGCGGATATGTTTCTCACCCTGCCTCCGGATCGTAGCTCTCAGCGGACGGTTGTGCATTAAGGAGAATGCGGACCATACCGCTTCATCAATTTGTCCGCCGGTGTATATTTTTCCGGTCTGGTTATGAATAACCATCCTGCGGATTCCGTCGGAATCACTGGACAGCACCGGGCAGCGGCATAACATCGCCTCCGCTACCGCGTAGCCGAAGCCTTCCAGTATGGAGGTGGAGCAGAGCAGCCCTCCGGAATCACCCACAATGCTCATATAATCGGCCATAAGCTCATGCGGCACATTGGAATAAAGGATCAGCCTTGAGGAAACTCCTGTCTCTGCGACGAACTGGTCGAAGCCCGCCTTTTCTTCCGGATCATATAAAGTGTTATCTGTGAACATCCATAAATATAACTGGGGCTTGCTCTCCAGCAGCCGAAGGCCAATCTGCAGAAATTCCCGCCAATTCTTATTCGCCTGTATGCGGCCTACCCATGCCAGAACCGGATATTTCCGCGGGGGATACGCAGTATACCCGAAGTTAGGCAGGCCAACGGGATCATCGAAGCAGTAATGCTGCATAGCAGGAAGGTATTCCTTCAGCAGCAGCTTCAAGTGTGCAGTCTCCGGATATACAAGCGCATCCGCATATTGATAGATCCGGCTGGAGAACCTTGCGATGACTTCCCGCGCTTCTTCTATCTGTCCCAGTCCCTGCAGCTCATATACCAGCAAACCGCTGTAACCAAGCTTGCGGATCCGCTCGGCCAGATCGATGTCTGTACAGACTACAATAAGGTCAAAGGATATGGCTGTCAGCAAATATTGGATTTCCTCGTCACTGGACAAGATATGAACCGGAGTATTCCGGATATTCCTCCGCCCTTCTCCATGATGAGTATAGAGCAGGTGGCATTCAATTCCCTGTGCGGACAAGGCTTCGCAGCGGACCCGGTTCAAGGTTTCCATTCCCCCGCTCGGGTTATAAAACGTAAACAGCACCTTCATATCATCACTCGTTTTCGCTCAGTATTTTCTGGGTCATGGTCTGGCTGTACAGCTCCAGCAGCTCCGCAGTTTTGAACAGCTCATTCGTAAGTGTAGGTTTCACAGAAGGCACACCCTTATGCCTGTAGCCGATTTGTGTATGATCATCCGTATAGTAATCGGATATGACAGTTCCCGTATTTCTGATCAAATTGTCTATCAGATACTCAATATCCATATACGAAGTAAACAGTCCGGGTCCGAACAACAGTGTATAAGGGGTGGTGATACTGACCAGCATCCTGTATACCGCATGCTGAACCGAAGCGCCCGGCATCCAGACAAACTCGGTTATGGGATGATGGATTTCCGACAGCAGCGCTGTAGGCTGGTTATCATGCGACAAGTCGAGTACCCGGAAAATATAATTACTGAACGTTTGTTCATAAATGTTCTCCACAGCTGCGATATGAGATGCATCTGCTGCCTGGACCGGATACAGAATAGTAATAGCCGGCGGAATCCCCCGTCGTGACCGGGCCTGCAGACGGGTCAAATGATAAGTATATCTCCATTTCCGGTGATTCTCTGTAGAGAGCAGCTGTGCCGACACGCTAAAGGAAGAATTTACGCGGTACTTCATCAGTTCGACCGGAATGTAGCGGATATCGCAGTGCTCCTCCAGTCTCAGCCAATAATCGTAATCTTCTACCGGCTGGAGGCGGTAATCTCCAACGATTTTGGCAGGATCTGCTTTATACATAAAAGAAACGCCGATAATTGAAGATTCAAGCAGCATTTCCTTATTTCGTCCCTGGTACTGGCGCAGTGCGGCCAGCTGATGCTCGTCATTCAGCAGGTTCCCCTCATTGTCTATGCTTTGAAAGGAGCTGTACACAAGGCCTAATTCCGGCGGTCCTTTAACCAGAGCAGCCCGCAGGATTTCCAGAAAATAAGATTCATAAATATTGTCTGTGGATACCCAGGTCAAATACCGGATGTCAGGATCCTCAAAAAGCAGCTTGAAGCCGGTATTTAATGCATGGGCTACACCTTGGTTAACGGGATATGAGATGACCGTTATCCGCGGGTCCCTGCCGGTAATGCCCGTCACAAGCGGCTCCATCTGCGGCGCACCGTCAATGACAATGACAAGCCGGAATCCGGTGATTGTCTGCTTCAGAACAGATTCCAGCGCCTGCCGCAGGAATTCCGGATTTTGGATATATACCGGCATTACAACTCCAACATCCGCCAATCCTTCCTCCCCCTTTTGCACAGGTTTGTAATCAGTGTATTTTGCTCGCGTCCGGCCTGCCTGTGTGAATAGCCTCTTTCCCCTGTAAAAGACATGCCAAAATGCGGAAACCGCTCTGGGAGACGGTTTCCGCTGCAGTCATTTTTTTAAGCCCAAGTTTACAGCGGCAGCGAAAAGGCAGAAATTTCCGTAAATTCCGACTGCAGCACTCTCTGCTCGGTAACCAGATTTCCGGACTCATCCAGTCCATAAGAAGAGAAGGCGACTACGGACAGCGGGTCGGTGTTATCGATTTGCACTTCGTAGGCCACATTTCCTGCAATGAAGAATTCCCTGATATCAGCTGTAAAGGGTGGAACAAAAAAGCTGGTTACATAAATCGGAGTAAGCGTCAGTGTCGTGATCGGGACGGTAAAAACCTCTACTACAACGGTTGCAGTAAATGCACTTAAGTTACGGCTGCTTACAGCAATATAGCTTGCCGCTGTACCGGTAGCCCGGGTATTGGTAATAATTCCTGAAGTGAATGGCATTCTCTTTCACTCCTTTCTTTGTTTTCTAGCATTCTATTCATTCTCGCAAATAAGGATTGAGACAGGAGACTCGGGGCATTCATGGATTATTGATTACTGTCCAAAAGGCACAGTAGTGTAGTGCTGATTTTTCATATCCTGATAGAAAGAAGGAAAGGAGGTTTCTAATGACGAATTTCAACTTCGCAGTAACTGCGGGGCCGTTCCCGAAGTTTGAGCCTGGCATCGCGGTCAACCTGCTGCTTCCCAGTATCATGATTGCCGTGGCCGTTGACACTTCTGTAGGTGGTGTGCCGAATACCGGTGTATACCGCTCCCTGGACGGCGGTGCCAACTGGACCACAACCATCCTCCCGCTGCCTCCCGGTTTTACAGGGGCTGAAGCTCCCATGGTTGCCTACGGCTTCCCCAATACTTTTGTGGTCACAGCCCATGTCTTCCCCGGTGCTTCCGATGGTACAACGGTAATCTATACCTCGACGGACAATGGAGCTACCTTCAGCCCGCCGGTTATCGTGAACAGCGGATACGGCACTTATATTAATAATGATGAGACGAATGTCCTGATTGATGTCGGCCAGTCCAGCCCTTATCTGGGCAATATTTATGTAACCTATAATCATCAGTTCAACGTAGCCAATGGGGGGAATTCCACAGCCTTCCTCAGCCGCTCCCAGGATGGCGGGGCCACCTGGAATAATGTCCTTCTGTCCAGCGTAACGGATCAGGTGGAGCGTCCGGATACCGCGGTTGATCTTGTCGGCAATGTCTATGCCGCTTGGATTACGAATAATACACCTTCCCGGTTCTTTATCAGGCTGTCGCGGGATGGAGGAACTACATTTGAATCAGCGGTTCTGGTCTCTTCTGTTGTGCCTGTTCCGATTGTGCTGCCGGTTCCAAATTATGCCTTCCGTGTACTGACCTTTGCCAATGTGTCGACCGACCGTTCATCCGGACCATTCAGTGGACGTGCATATGCCGTCTGGCAGGATTTCCGGCAGGGCTATTCCGACATCCTGATGTCCTTCTCGGACAACACAGGAACGACCTGGTCAGCTCCGGTCAGTATTACCGGTGCACCTGCGGGATCGCAGAACTTTTTCCCGGCAATTGATGTGGATCCTCTGCTTGGCGTCGTGAATGTCATCTATTACAGCAACCAGGTCAACGGTTTTCTGCTGGATGTGTTTGTGGCCCGGTCTATTAATGGCGGACAGACATTTACGAATACAAGAATCACTAATTCCTCCTTCAATCCCAATGGAAGCAGCCCGACGCCGGTACCGCTGATTGGCGACTATATCGATATTGCCTCTGTCCCGCCGGGAGGCTATATCGGGGCCTGGGCAGATACCAGCACAGGTTCACTCAATATTGTTGCCGGGTATTCAGATATCGTAATTACGTAATAAATACGCAAAAAAGACCGCCCTTTAGAAGAGGCGGTCTTAATTTTTTCATGTATTACCGGAAAGAAACTGACACTTTAATACTGACGGCTAACCTTCTACCACATCAGCACGCAAATCAGAGGCCACTTCAAGCATTTTGGCAGCTATCGCTTCATGCGGCACGGCTACATAGAGATCTCCGGAGTACAACCGGAAAGGAATTTCTGATTCTCCAAGCTTCCACATGAAAAAATCACCGTTGATCGTCATGGTGCTCTCCGGTCCTTTGACGGTAAAAGTCTCTGAATACGTAAAATCGGCCTTAGATGCAAAGTAATTTTTGCACTCCTCAAGAGTGATTGCAGGCTCTGCAATATTTTCCTGCATGGTACGGGTAATACGAAAACGCTGGCTCATTGGTTATGCCTCCAAGCTATATTGAATCTCCGGGTAAGGAGTGAAGAATATTATTCATCATACCTTACCCTTGCCGGACAGCACAACTTTCTCATCTGTTAATATTCCACAACATCCAGATTAAGTGTTTTACAATTTTCAATAATATAAGATTCTCTTGTATCCTCTCTCAAGCTATGGAACCTTACACCTTCCACCACCAGCCGTTCTACATTCCTGATATCCATAAATCTCGCCCGGCTCCAGTCGGGATAATAATTTTCGGATACCTGTTCCGGATGATCAAGCCGCATATCCCACACCTTGGGGTACCCGGCAGGAATGTCTTCTTTTGCCGCGCCGCCAGCAGCAGTATAGATCATATTCTTCAGAACCAGATCACGTATCGGACGGCTCTCACAGGCATCCACTCTGATCCCGTTAAAAGAAGGGCGGTTGTTCAGCAGGATAAATACAGGACGTGTTACATTTCGCATCACCAGACCGGAAGCCACGATATCGGTAATACTCCCGCCTTCGGTACACTCGATCTTAATACCTTCGCGCCGGACGTCCTCAAAGGTACAATTATGAATCGTGACATTTGAAATGTCTCCAATGGACTTGAGTCCGATCCGGATACCGGCACAAATCGAAGTGAAATGGCAGTTCGTAATATGCACGTTTTTCATCGGATATTCCTTGCTGCTTGCCTGCAGACAGAGATTATCGTCGGTCCCGAGGATTTTGCAGTTCGGGATGAACACATTCCTGCAGCCGTCATAATCCAGGCCGTCACCGTTGTATTTTTTATCGTTGCGGATGTCTAGGTCTTCACACCAGATATTCTCGCTGTCCAAAAAAGCGGTTGTCCACGCAGTGGAGTTGTAGAGCCGGAGTCCTTTGACATGAACGCTGGTGCAGCGCAAAAAGCGCATCATCATCGGCCGGTATATGCTGCCTTCATTCGGAAATTCGCCGGCATTGCCGTTGATCTCACCGTGGCCGGTAAGCCCGATATTCACGGCATCCTCAGCATAAATGAAGCATTTATCCATGTCCTTCTCATTGACGTAGCGGTTATAATGGGTCCGTCCACGAAGTCGCTTATATCGGGACTTGCCAGCAATACTGCGGAAGGATTCACCTGTAAATATACGTTCGATCTTAGAAAAATCGTGCCGGATACAAACGTTCCCCCGGAAAGCACTACATAACCTCCGCCTGCGCTGTGGCAGGCATCTACTGCTTGCTGGATTGCGGTGGTATCCACTGTAATACTGTCGCCTTTGGCTCCATACTGCCTCACATTAAATTCATCACTCATGCAGAATTCTCCTTACAGCCTGTTCTTGTATTCAAAATAATCAAAATCAGCAGGCTTGCGGAAGCCGGTTAAGTCCTGGCAGCAGATCCCGGCAAAAGAGCCGGTAAACCAGCCCTCCTGGCAGGCCTCATCCGACAAAGTGCTGGCATCCAGAATCGGACCGATATCCTGAAACCCCTCTTCCCCGTTCACGGAGTACGCAAACTGGAGTTTATCACGGTCCACTTCTGCACGCAGAAAGATACGCTTCGCGTCATCAGGAAGTGCAATATAACCCGCCGGTTCTGAATAGTTGTTGTTAACGGCGCTAAGAATGCAGATACAGCGTCCCAGATCTTCATGATGCGTCACATGCAGGTAGTAATAATTCTGTGTGTCATAGAGCAGGATGAGTCCAGCCAGCTGCTTGAAGCTCTCCGGTTCAAATTCCAGGCATGTGCTGACGGTAAAAGCATGCTCTTCCCAGCGTCTCGCGACAAGACTTTGCCGGTATTTTGAACCCAGGCCTTCTCTGCCGTACAGCCGGAGATACCCGGTGCGTTCAGTCAGGGAGTAGAAGGTTTCGTCAAGGGGAATGCGTAACGACTGAAAGTGAATATCCAGCTTATCCCTGTTAAAATCATCTCTTGCCGGTTTTGCAGGGAACGGATGCGGCGGCAGATCAGGTGCTTGTACCTCGGTATCCGGCACTACGGTGCCATTTGCAAGCCTTAACCAGCCGTCCTCCGTCCACTCTACCTTCTGCAGTGCGGTTTCACGCCCGAGAGTATATTTACGCTCCCCTTTTTCCGTCCGGTTCGCAAGAGCCCGGCCGCACAGATGCGCCATATACCACTCCCCGTGCTGCGTTTCGACCAGATCGCCATGCCCCGCCTTTTGCAGCAGCAGATCCGGATGGTTTCGGGAGGTCATTAACGAGTTGCCTTCACATGCTTCATACGGGCCGAATAATGATCTGGATCTCAGGATGCTCTGTCCATGGCCCTCCCCTGTGCCTGTGTCCGCCGCGAACAAATAATAATAGCCGTTACGCTTGTAGATATGCGGCCCTTCCAGGTAAGTATCGTTACTGGCATAGATGGTAACAGGTTCCCCGATCATCTGCTGCTCACCCAATGAATACTCCTGAATAACAAGATGGCCCCTGTAACGCTTGGTTACCCGGTGATCGGTTACCATACTGACGATATACTTGCGCCCGTCATCATCGTGGAACAAGGAAGGGTCGAATCCGTAGCTGTTCAAATAGACGGGCTCTGACCATTCCCCGCGGATATCCGCTGCCGTTACAAGGTAATTGGGCGTATCGTACATTTTGACATAAAATGAATTGACGACAGTATACACCAGATAAAAGATGCCGTTATCATAGGTCAGGCAGGGTGCCCAAATTCCCTGAGAAGCGCCTATTCCTCTAAGGTCCAGTTGAGACACCCGGTTAAGCGGGTGTGCGATCAGCTCCCAGTGAACCAAATCCCTGGAGTGATGTATTTGTACGCCGGGGAACCATTCAAAGGTGGAAGTCGCAATGTAATAATCGTCTCCTGCTCTTACAATGGAAGGATCAGGATTAAAGCCTCTTAATACCGGATTTATAATCTTATGGCTCATGAAATGATATCCTCGCTTTATAATTTGAGTCAATTACGCGTTTAGAAACAGATGCTTACCATAGATACAAGTCATTCCCCTTCAGCTTGAACACTGCCTCCATGAAATAAAAATCCCCATAAATGATCGGATGATGATGCTTGTTGCGCGGCTTGTGGTAGGCTTCTGAACCTTTTTGGAGGATGCAGTCACTTGCCTCGGACCAGTCGGACCGCTCATCCAGTGTCCGCAGCAGCTTAAGTGCCGCATTCAGATACAAATCGCGCTCTACTTCGCCTACAGCCTTGGCAATCTCAATCAGGCCGCAGGCGGCGATCGCTGCCGCTGTGTCATCTTCCAGTGCAGGCTCAGCCGGCTGCCGGAAATCGAGCGGAATTACGCCGTCTTCCGGAATGCAAGCAATAAAATAGTGGGCGATTCTTTTGGCTGTCTGGAGATACTCCTCTTTGCCTGTGTGAATATAACTCATCATGAAGCCGTACATTGCCCAAGTCTGCCCTCTTGTCCAGGAAGATCCGTCCGCATAACCCTGCCCGCCATAGGTACGGACCACTCCGCCGTTGAACGGATCGAACTCTACGATATGATGCACAGACCCGTCCGGACGGACGAAAGAAGACATAACTGTATCCGCATGCCGCATGGCAATCTGCTTGAACCGCGGATCACCCGTTTCCTCTGTTGCCCAGTACAGAAGCGGAATGTTGAACATGCAGTCGATAATGGCCCAGCCCCTTGTATCGCCATCCTCCAGGTCATTCCAGGCACGGATGAAGCCGCCGGCCAAGTTAAACCGGCCTGCGAGCAGGTTGGCCGCATGCAGGGCTCTTTTGCGCGAATCCGGATTCCTGGTCACCTTATAATTAGCAACGCTCGTAGGCAGCCACATGAAGCCCACGTCATGATGCAGCCCGTAGAAATCCTGAAAACACTGGTCCAGATACGTTTCGGAGATATTTGCAATTTCCTTGTACTTCTCATTTCCGGTTTCATGATACATCAGCCACAGCATGCCGCCCCAGAAGCCGTTGGTCCACCAGCAGATCCCGTCCGCATCGAAACCGCTTGCATTTTGCGAAGCTTTATCGTCATGTATTCCGTCTATGGCTGTATAGGGAATTTTATGGCGCGATCTCTCGCTGACTGTATCCATTTTGACTGTGATTTTCTTAATGATTGATTCTATCCAGCTGCGGTCTCTTTCCTGTAGCATCCCTTAACTCCCACTTTCTGTCCTTGATATTGTTGAATTGACTTCATTTTAGGACAACAGCTGCGGCATGGGTATGCGGCTTTTATAGGATAACGTGCACTTTTTTAAGAAGTTGGGCGGTTTAAAGCGGGTTCTTAAATATCAGCAACGCAGAACAGCGATCCTCCAATAATAGGAGAACCGCTGTTGTTTGACTTAACTATTTAATCAGATCATCTGGCACTGCCAGCCGCTTCTCCCCAGGTGCCCTGAGGATCTGGCTCTGATCCCCCGTCCATTACAACCTGCAGACTGCCGCCGCTGGAGGAGATCTCACCGATCCGGGTCCAAGGCTGACTCATATTATCCCTTAGCAGGCCCTCCCGGAAGGCGTCAAGCTTCACTTCAATCGGCTTGCGCTGGATTTCGATGATACCGCTGCCGGATTCCAGATCCACTCCATTACGTTCTGCCCAGAAGGCGGCGTAGTCCAGCAAATGGCGGCTTGCTTGTTCGAAGGAGAGGCCGGGCTTGGCGGTTGCGTATGACCAGTTATCCCACTGCCGCCCAACCGCATAACTGCGAGAGAAGCCGCGTTCGTCCATGATCGGCAGAGGTACGGGAGAATCACCGTTAACATAGACCAGTCGTGTCTGGAAAGTGTAATCCTCAAAATGGGTCTCCGTGTATACGCCGTGATTGCTCCAGCCCAGTACCGGGTAGGTCACCCGCTTGTAGACTGCGGCGGTATCCTTCAGAGCAGCTGTAAGCTGGCTGTTCTCTCCGGTCAAATATTTGCCGTAAACCGGCGACCCGAAGGAGATGATGATAAAAGAAATGATCCATACGATCAGGAGAGTCGCGGCGGGCCAGAACTTGCCGGCCAAAAAGGATGACGAGGGTTCCGGCGGTGCGACAATGCCAATGCCGCAGGTGCTGTCCGTACAGCCCCCTTCCCGTTTGCGTCTGGCAGCTACAGCCCCGTAAATACGGGCGGCAATGCCATGGATTGGCGGCAGGCTCAGCAGCAGTCCGACCGGGTATAACCAGCCTGTTGAGCGGAGAATCGCGGCATAGGTATCTACTCCTTTATGCAGCTTCTTGCCTTTCTCTACGGCATAAATATCGTGCAGCAGATCTTCTTCGGGAATGCCGGACAGCAGTTTTTCCTCTGCCGCGAAATCCTGCAGCGCCTTCCATTCAATGCCTTTGCGGAAGTCAAGTGCCGACAGGATGCCGACCGTCTGGCGGCACAGCGGACAAAGCCGGTCATAGTACACAGCCAGGCGTTTCTGCTTGGCGGCAATCAGCTTGTCATACAGTTTCCGGTATGCGCTCTCCGGGATAATGGACAGGTGAATAACAATGGTAAGCAGGCTCATCACCGGTATCGGGAACACAACTACGATGCCCGCATGCAATAGGACACCGGCCAGACTGAGCCACACCCGGAGTTTTCCGAACCAGATCAGGAAGATATAGACGGTCTCATAGACCAGCAGAGAATAACCGAGTATGCGTACGAGCCATTCATGATTGATCAGCCAGGAGACGTCATAATAGGTGGTGAAAGGCAGTGAAGCCGGAGCCCACAACCCCAATCCTGTGAGATACATGGAGGAAGAACCTTTAAACAGCATGGAATCCAGGTAAAACAGCCCCATCATGAAAATCAGAAACGCTGTATGAATGAACCGGGCCTTGGGCCGGGGCAGCTTCCGGACACGGACTCTGGCCTGGCGGCGGTGTTCCATGAGGCTTTCAACCGAGACACAGGCGGACACAGGCATGAACAGAAGCAGAAATGAGCCTGTCAGAAACAAGGAATCCACCTGCCAGTTGTTCGTTTCATTGACGGCCACAAATCCCAGTATATACACGCTGATAGCATAGTTCACTATAGCCGCGATCCGGGTCCGATAGCCGATCAGAAGCAGGAACAGCGCCAGCATCCACAGTACAAACAAGAAGGTCAAGAAGAGCGGCACAGTGGCTGCCAGGCTGTCTTTTTGAAAAATCAGATCCCTGAAGATCATCATTTGTATCAGTTCGAGCATAAATACGAGCGAAAAGCCGATCCGGAACAGCGCCAGCGGAAAAGCGGGCTCTTTCCGGTCATACAGCTTCTGTTTTAAATTATTCCACATCGCATGGCCTCCTTGCGCTTTTCTTGGGTTCTATAGTCATTAACCGGAATCGGTCCTGCTAAAGCCCCCGGTATGCTATAGTTTAGGGATAAGGAGTGATAGTGGTGTCATTAAAAATATCAGAGTTACATCCGGAGCAAAATCAGCGGCAAATTTCCAGTCTGCTCGAACAGCACAGCCGCAGCGCGGATCAGGACATCCCCCCATATGAGCGCGAGGCTATTTCCCTGGCCGCTTATGAAAATGATATATTCGCGGGCGGGATCACCGGTGATATCGTCTGGAACATTTTGAACGTCCATCTGCTGGCAGTAGATCCCTCTTTCAGAGGTAATGGATTAGGTGCAGCGCTGCTGGAAGAGCTGGAGGCCAGAGCCCGTCTGCGCGGCTGTAAAGTAAGTGAATTGACTACAATGAGCTGGCAGGCGCCGCATTTTTATCAGAAGCAGGGATATGAAATCTTCGGAGAGATTAAGGATTGCCCCAATGAGGGCCAGACGAAGTATTATTTGAAGAAAAAACTTTAGGCTGGCTACCTGTGGACTGCAGGGCCTTTTCTTTGGCCCACTCGCCTGCATTCTGCGGAATGAGAGTTATAAATACCTTTCATTTGGCCCGATAGCCAACTTTTCACAGAATCAGAGGTATAAATACCTCCCATTTGGTCCACTCGCTAACTTTCCGCGGAATCAGAGGTATAAATACCTCTCATTTGGTCCACGGGCCAACTCTTCACAGAATCAGAGGTATAAATACTTCTCATTTGGTCCACGGGCCAACTTTTCGCCGAATCAGAGGTATAAATACCTCTCATTTGGTCCACTAGAAGACTTTTCGCTGGATTAGGGGTATAAATACCTCTCATTTGGTCCACGAGCCAACTCTTCACAGAATCAGAGGTATAAATACCTTTCATTTGGTCCACGGGCCAACTTTTCGCGGAATCAGGGGTATTTACCTCTCATTTGGTCCACTCGCTAACTTTCCGCGGAATCAGAGGTATAAGTACCTCTCATTTGGTCCGCTAGCCGACTTTCCGCGGAATGAGAGGTAAAAATACCTCTCATTTGGTCCGCTAGCCGATTTCCCGCAGAATGAGAGGTAAAAATACCTCTCATTTGGTCCGCTAGCCGATTTCCCGCAGAATGAGAGGTAAAAATACCTTTCATTTCGCCCCGGCACATCTTCGCACCAGTTTCCGCACATCAAAAAAGCTCCCGGACCACCCGGGAGCATTCAGCTAATATACTTTATAAGTTCAACTACTTAATAGATTTATCATACTGCAGGTAAACTACCTGAGTCTGCAGGTATTCGTTCAATCCGTGTTTGCCGTCTGCGCCGCCGATACCGGATTTTCTCCAGCCTGCGTGGAAGCCCTGCATCGCTTCAAAGTTCTCACGGTTAATATAGGTCTCTCCGTATTTCAGACGTTTGATGACTTTCATCGCCACATTCAGATTCTGGGTGTAGAGTGAAGAAGTCAGCCCGAATTCGCTGTCATTGGCCAACTCGATGGCTTCATCCAGATCCGCAAAGGTAACAATCGGAATAACCGGCCCGAAAATTTCCTCCTGTACGATTTCCATTTCGTTGGTGGCATCGGCAATAACCGTCGGTTCAAAGAAGCTGCCTGTGCCTTCCACCTTTTTACCGCCCAGGAGAACTTTTGCGCCCTCTTCGACTGCACGGTCAACCTTCTGCTGTACAGAATCCTGAGCGGCTTTGTTGATCAGCGGCCCCATCTGGATTCCTGTATCCTTCAGCGGGTTGCCATATTTGACAGCCTTCATGGCCTCGACCAGGCGGCTGGTGAACTCATCCTTGATCTTCTCATGCACATATACACGCTCCGCACAGTTGCAGACCTGGCCAGTATTGATTACACGGGAATCCACGATCGCTTTTACAGCCAGGTCGAGATCCGCATCATCCATTACAATCGCCGGCGCTTTACCGCCAAGCTCAAGGCTGACCTTGATAATGTTCTCGGCTGCCGCCTCCATTACCTTTTGTCCGGCCGGTACGCTGCCTGTCAGGCTGACCATTCCGACTTTAGGGTTGCTGGCCAGCTCGTTGCCGACCTCTCCGCCTCTGCCTGTAACCAGGTTGTATACACCCGGAGGCAGACCGACTTTATCCACAATTTTGGTAAAAGCAATCGCATTGTTAGGGGATTCAACGCTCGGCTTAACGACAATCGTATTACCGGTGATGAGGGCCGGTGCCATTTTTCTGGCGATCAGAAAGAACGGGAAATTCCACGGCAGAATCCCTGTAGTTACCCCGATGGCACGTTTGAACACAAAAATATTCTCATTATCCCGGTCACTCTGAACAATCTCACCTTCGTAGCGGCGCGCCCATTCAGCCATATAGTCCATGTAATCCGCTGTAAAATTAACCTCTACTGTAGACAGCTCCAAGGTTTTGCCCACTTCTTCCGAGATCAGTCTGGCGATACTGTCAGCTTCAGCACGGATTCCGTCGGCGATGGCATGGAGATACTTCCCTCTCTCTACCGCGGGTGTCTCTTCCCAGGCAGACTGGGCTGCTTCCGCTGCATCAATGGCACGCACAACATCATTCTTGGTAGCTTTGGGGACTTGGGAAATGACTTCATCTGTTGACGGGTTGGTTACATCCATAAACTCTTTAGTTTCTGATTCCGTAAACTGGCCGTTGATATACATCAAATGCTTTTCCACTAATACTCCCCCTCAAGGTAATTTGTTCCATCATACACCCCTAGTGTAAACGCTAACAACATTTTATGTCAACAACATACACATTTTTTATGCGTTTTTATGTTGTTTTTCATTGACTTCTTGAGTTAAGCTATAATTAGTCGAAGTCGCGATTGGAGGAACAGGAATGAAAGTCAGTATTTTCTCAACTTGTTTAGTGGACCTTATGACCCCTAATGTAGGAAAGGCTATGGTCGAGGTTCTCGAAAGGCTTGGCTGTGAAATTGATTTTCCTGCTTCGCAGGTCTGCTGTGGTCAACCCACCTATAACAGCGGTTATCTGGAAGATTCAAAGCTTGCGATGAAAACTATGATGCTCGCCTTCGAGCACTCCGATTACGTCGTCGGTCCTTCCGGCTCCTGTATTGCTATGTTCCATGAGTACCCGAAGGTTTTTAAAGGAGATCCCGAATGGGGATTGAAAGCGGTTGCGTTAAAAGAGAAATCATATGAGTTTACACAATTTATCGTGCGGGTGCTGGGTGTTACTGATGTCGGAGCAAGTCTTGAGGGTACCGCCACCTATCACCGTTCCTGCCATATGACCAGATTACTCGGGGAAAAAGAAACGCCCTACCAGCTGCTTGAACAGGTACGCGGATTGCAATTGGAGCCGCTTAAGAACAGCGATAACTGCTGCGGGTTTGGCGGAACCTTCTCGGTCAAAATGCCGGAGATTTCACAGCAGATGGTCGATGAAAAATGCCAGTGTGTAAAAGATACAGGGGCAGACATTCTGATCAGTGCCGATATGGGCTGCCTGCTTAACATTGGCGGACGTCTCTCCCGCAAAGGGGAACCCGTCAAAATTATGCACATCGCGGAAGTGCTGAACCACACAGTTCATCCTGCCGCCGTCAAAGGAGGAATCCCGACTTGAGCCTGCAAACCGATAAACGGGAATTCAGTGAACGCAGTACTGAAGGTATCAGCGATACATTCATGAGAAGCGCCGTAAGCTCTGCGCAGGACAGCCTGAAGACAAGACGGCTTACTGCCGCCACCTCACTCGGGGATTGGGAGCAGTGGCGCACGATCGGCCAGCAAATCCGCCAGCATACACTGAAGAACCTGGACTTTTACCTTAATCAGCTCGCAGATAATATTGAGCAAAGAGGCGGGCATATTTATTTTGCCGCAACCAAAGAAGAAGCCAGCAGCTACATCCGGGATGTCGTCGTCCGGAAGCAGGCGAAGAAAATCGTCAAGTCCAAATCGATGGTCACCGAAGAAATTGAAATGAACAAGGTATTGATCGAAGCCGGATGTGACCTGATTGAGACTGATCTTGGCGAATATATTCTCCAGATTGACGACTGGGACCCGCCTTCCCATATTGTGGCCCCTGCCCTGCACAAAGACCGCAAACAGATCAGGAGAGTGTTCACTGAAAAACTCGGCTATACCGGTGATGAAACGCCGGAGAATCTGGCCCGGTTCGCCAGGGAAGTGCTGCGGCAGAAGTTCCTGGATGCGGATGTCGGGATCACGGGATGCAACTTTGCCGTAGCTAATATGGGTGCCATCAATCTGGTGACCAATGAGGGTAACGGAGATCTTACAGCGGCCATACCGAAAACCCAAATTGCGGTGATGGGCATGGAACGGATTGTGCCTACGCTCGAAGAGATGGAAGTGCTGGATAATCTGCTCTGCCGCAGCGCTGTCGGACAGAAATTAACGAGTTATATCACCGTTATGGGCCCTAAGGTATCAGGTGAAAGTGACGGTCCGGAAGAGTTCCATCTCGTTGTCGTGGATAACGGCCGCTCGGATATTCTGGGAAGTGAATTCAATGAAGCTCTGCAGTGCATCCGCTGCGGCGCCTGTCTGAACGTCTGCCCGATCTACCGGCATATAGGCGGGCATGCCTACGGGTCGATTTATCCGGGACCGATCGGAGCCGTAATTACTCCCCTTCTCGGCGGATATGATGACTATAAGGAGCTTCCTTTTGCTTCCAGCCTTTGTGCAGCCTGTACCGATGTCTGTCCGGTCAAAATCCCGCTTCACGAGCAGCTGATTATGCACCGTCAGAAAATCGTGAACGAAAAGCGCACCGGTGCAGCAGACCGTATGCAGATGAAAGCGGCAGGCCGCCTGCTCTCTTCCCGGTCCCTCTTCGGCAAGGCGCTGCGGTTTGCGAACCCGGGAAGCCGGATGCTCAGCAAGCATGGACGGATTGTGAGAGGTCCGGGACTGATTCAAGGATGGATTAATGTCCGTGACCTTAACCAGCCGGTCAAGCAGCAGGACAGTTTCCGGACCTGGATGGAGCAGCGTAAAGGGGGCAGCGGTAAATGACATCAGCCAACAGAGAGGCATTCCTGAACACCGTCGCTTCCAAGCTGGGGCGTGCACGGGCAGCTGAAGTACAGCGGCCTGACTTTAAGGGAATGTTTCCGGACAGTTACGGGAGTCTGACGACAGATGATTTAATTGGGATTCTGAAAGAGCAATGCTTCTTCATTCACACGCAGCTGATCGAATCAAGTCCTGAGATCCTGCAGCAGACCCTCGATGATCTGATCCAGGCCAACGGCGGTGGTCCGGTCATTACATCGGGTGACTCCCGGTTTGCAGGGTATGGACTGAGCTTCCCGGATTCGTACGTCTGGTCGGAGTCTGCCGGCAGGGAGAATAATATCAGCCGCTCGGAAGCAGCTAATACCGCTATTGTCTTTGCGGATTACGTGCTGGCCGAGTCGGGTACGATTGTTGTGGAGAGCCGGCCGGACCAGGGGCGCTCGCTTCACTTTTTGCCGGACCATTATATTGCAGTGATTGAGAAACAACGGATAGTCCTCCGCTCCACCCAGGCGGCCGCAGATCTGAACCGAAGGGTGGAAGCCGGTGAACCCGTGGGCTCGGCCATCAACTTCATTTCCGGCCCTTCCAATTCGGCGGATATTGAAATGCAGCTTGTCGTAGGCGTTCATGGCCCTCTTAGAGCAACTTATGTCCTTATTTAGGTTCATATGTATTGGGATGATTTGATAACAAAGCGGCAGCCTGGACGGATAAGGTCCGGGGCTGCCGCTGTTGTGTTTCTTTTAATGAATACTCCTATATCCACGTCTGAAAATATTTATTGTCCATCTCTACATCATTCATTGCTGCCCAGCTCTTTAAATCCGCGATAGCTTTATCTTCTTCATCCTTTGAATACCTGAATGCCATATCCATAGGGACGAGCATCCTACCGTGAGGCAATATCCCTATTACAGGTTTAAAATACCCTCTGATCATGATCATTTTAATATCCTTTGGTTTCATTACCTTCCCATTGAATATCATTTGCTCATTGGACAGGCATAACTCTGTTGGTTTTTTTAGAAATGTTATGTACAAAGAAATTAGCATTACCCCTACACATATACAAATTGCTGTTAAAGATGCGTAAAAGAAAAATTCTCGCTGCGAATCCCATAATCTCCATACGTTAAAACATTGAATGGATGTAATTAAAATCATGCCGATAACGGTTCCCATACGTGATGCAGTTTTTACCGGATACTTTATCTCACTCAATATAGCCCCCCCTCTGCTTTTATTTTTGAGTTAAATCAACTTTACTAATATTGCTATAATTTTATTACCATGTGAATGTCATCGGGTTCTTTTTCAAATAATTCCGCATCGATATCTGTTGTAACAGCTGAACCAAGACTGGTATAAAACTTCACAGCTGATTCAGTCTCGGTCGACGAAATATATAAATACTTTGCCTTTTGTTTAATTGCTGCTTTACTAAGCGATTCCATAATAAGACTGCCGATGCCTCTTCTTCTGTATTCCCGTGACACATACATAAGATCAATCTGAAGCCTGTCCTTATCATAGCCCCTGAACTTATGTGCCAGGACACCAAACCCAACTAATTTATTTCCGTCAAATGCTCCAAAAGCCGTTCCGCCGTGTGTTAGCTCATATTCATACCGGGATATGATTTCAAGATAAGTATCTTCCGCCCATCTGGGGCATTCATGCGGTGAATTTATTTCTTCAAGTACTCCGTTATTTAATTTGTACATCAGTTCAATGGATTCCGAACGATCGATGTCACGGATTTTATAAGCATCATGAAGTGTCATTTGAATTATTGAAATCATTTACAAGGCTCCTTTTATAAAAAAAATCACGATCACAATCGAATTCTACCATAGAATGGAATTACTTTGCCTCTTGGCTAATAAAAAAACGGCTGCCGAAGCAACCGCTGTTCCTCTAACCTCTTCCGTCTACTTATATGGAGATTTGTAGTTTGATAATCCCCGTATCCCCGGCCGCAGCAACTTATCCGCAGCAATAACGTCCATATTATTATGTAAATCTAACCATTTCATACAATCCGTACAACTTTGGAACATACCAGGAGGTTTATGTATGCGTTATTTAACTGTGGTTGTGCTGGCCGCTGCTTTGCTGTCAGGCTGCCGGGGAGCTGATAGAGCAGACAATGCAGGCACTTCTCCATCCCCTGCTTCAGCAGCCAGTTCGTCAGTCCCGGCTCAGCCAGCCGCTTCTTTATCTTCAGCGGCGGCAAGCGACGAAGAGCCTTTTCTATATATAGAACAGCTGATTACCATAGATGGATACAGGCAGGTGGTGCAAGTGAAGTCCAACAGCGACATTGACAGGGACTCATTGGAACAAGCGCTAAAAAATAGTCTGCAGACCAGCGATCCGCAGGCAGAGTTCAGCTATTCGCTGGAATGGGAATCTCCCCGGTTTGTACAGATTCGTCTGCATATGGATGAGAGCAGCAATTTTTCCGGAACGTTTAATCTGGATGAAGCAAGGACCGCAGATGGACAAACGTATGCTAATACGGAGCAGCCATACCGTAATTCAGTCATCATGAGATCCCAGGCCGGTCAAGGGAGCATTCTGTTCAAAGGCATCACCTCCGGTACCCGGCGGGTCATTCCGGGCTGGAATACGGGCTGGATCCACCCTGTACAAAACGTTGAATCCTCTTCGCCATCCTTTTTGTTCTATGGACAAGAAGAGCATCATCTGGTTCAGGCGTTGACAGGTCAAGCGCAGAATATTCCTTCTTTCTCCCGGGAAGAGGCCTCATTCGGCAATGATTACGGATATCATGAGATGTACTCTGACCGTTTTTATCAAGGCTACACTTATATGGTATCCGGCAACAGAACGCTGTACCGTGTGGATTTGAAGGACTTCACACGCAGTAAAATTCATACCTTTGACAAGCCGGTCTACGGAATGTCCTCATCTCCTGACGGTACCCGCATCGCTGTATTGTACGCGCATGATGATTACATTGGCCCCGGAGCGGACCTGCTGGTTCTGGACCGGAAAGGCAATACGCTGTTGTCGCGGGAGAATGCCGCTTTCCTTTCACACAGTGACGGTTTTCTATTCGTGTATCCGCTGGTCTGGGAGGATGATTCTACACTTATTCTTCCTGCTGACAGAGAGGTGAGCAACCCGCTCGGGAAAATCCGTTTCAGCATCACAAGCGGGGCATCTTCAATTATGGGGGATGAGAGAATTACGGATCAGGTAAAAGAGGATATCTGGGAGCATGAGCGCCAGCAGGATTACTTTCCGTTATCCAGGCTTCAGTGGTCGCCGGACGGAAGATTTGCGGCATATCCCTCCCATTCAGGGGCCATAACAGTATATGACAAGCTGGAAAGGACCTTTGAATTCGCAGCAGCAGGGACTCTGCTTGGCTGGATGCCGGATGGAACGCTGGCCTGGGCGGATGTTCGAACAGGGGCTATCCCTTAAGCCATATCCTATGCCTTGTTGGAATAGCCCCTGCATGAATCTGAATATTAATCACTTAATCTTTTAGTTCTGAGCACTCTGTTCACTGCTTCTACACTAAGCAGCATACCCGCCTGAAGAATAAGGATGATTACCGGAAATGAGTCTGTACCTGCGTTAGCCGCAAGCAGTCCGAACAGCGGCGGAACCAGTGTGGAACCGGTATAGGCTACAGACATCTGATACCCCATCAGTCTGGCGGAGTTCTCCCGGCCGAACCTCGCAGGTGTCTCATGCAGAAGCCCCGGATAAATAGGCGCAAGGCCGAGTCCGATGAGAATAAAGCCTAACATGGAAACGGATGAAGACAGCGGCAGGAGCAGAAGAATTCCGCCTGCCAGAGTTACCAGCTGGCCATAACGGATCAGCAGCCGGTTGGCAACTTTTAAAGTAATAAAACCTGTGATCAATCTCCCGACGGTAATTCCTCCATAATACAAGGAGATCCAGCCCGCAGCGGTTTCTGCCGCAACATTTCTTGTACCTACCAGATAACTGGCTCCCCATAACCCGACGGTCATCTCGACTCCGCAATACAGAAAGAAGGCCAGCAGGGATGGCTTTACTCCCTTTAACTGTAGTACTTTTACGGGTACGCCTGCTTTGTCCTTCTCTTCCAGGGCTTTCTCCTGGCTTATATGATCAGACTGCTCATGTCCTCTGGCTGCAGCCACCTTCTTCCACAAAGGAAGTGTCACCAGAAGAATTACAACCAGAATGAACTGGATGACGGCAACTGCGGCGTAACCGCCTCTCCATGAATGCGGCCCTGCCAAAAAACCGGCCATGATGACCGGACCAGCCGTAGCTCCTACTCCCCAGAAGCAGTGCAGCCAATTCATGTGGTGGGCCTTGTAATTGTCTGCCACGTAATGATTAAGTGCAGCATCTACCGCACCTGCGCCAAGACCAAGGGGAACCGCCAGTACGATGAACCAGAACATGGAAGGTGCCATGGAGAAGCCCAGTAAGGAAACAGCAGTAAGCAGGCAGCTGAACAAGGTAACTTTCCCGGTTCCCATGCGCCCGATGATTTGTCCGCTGACCAGACTGGACACGATGGTTCCGGCTGCAATGATCATGGATACAAGGCCGGCAGAACCCAGCGAAGAGCCGATATCCGGCCAGATGACCGGCCATGCGGAACCAAGCAATGAATCAGGAAGTCCCAGGCTGATAAACGCAAGATAGATTATAACTAAAAACCAGGTTGCCAAAACATCATCCCTCACTTAATAAAGAAACTTTATAAAGTACGCCCGTTTATTTTCCGACAGAATAATGGCATTGTCAAGTAAAGAAAACCAGTCCCCGGAATCACCTTCTGGAGACGGGTTTTAGGAGGTCGGAGCCAAATTGGACTGCAGTCCTTTAAGCGTCATCCTGCGCAGGCCCGTTTCAAAATCCTGCTGAAATGTATTCTGCAAAATAACCTCCGGATCGGAAGGCATAGGATGGTGTTCACAGTAAAGTCGCCAAGCGGGTTCCCAAAGCTCTTCCCCCACCCTGTCCTGGTAGATTACGATTTTATCGGGAGCAAGAACCGCATTTACGGTCTGAAGAATCCGGCAGACTACATCCACGAAGGTAGCGGTGCTCATTTCGCTCATCCAGTCCGGACTGTCCGGCAGAAACTTGATCTCTCCTGACATGCCGTTTTTGCCTCTGATGACCTTGCCATCCAGAACAATGCCCATACCCGGCGGATATCTGCGCGGAAAGTAAATGCCTGATATACACTGGTCCTCTGCTTCCCCATGCTCCATACAGTATCCGCTGATCGCGGCATTTACATCATTTTCGACCAGTACCTGAAGTCCAAATTCAGCTTCAATTTCTTTGATCATCCTGGAACCCCGCAGCTCCTGATGGCTGCTGACCGTTATTTCCCCGTTGACGGCTTGACCAGGGATACCGATGCCAATGATTTTGATTGCAGGATACAAGGAAATAAAATGACCGACGATGCTCCGGAAATACGCCCTGTCCAGTACAGGCATCTTGTAATTCTCCCTGGCCAGAATCCCGTCTTCCAGATTGACTACAGCTGCTGAGACCAGCTCCTGGCCCTGCTCTTCCTTCAGATACATGACAAGTGCAAGGCTGAAATCATAATTGTAACGGTAGGTCTGTGCAGGCCGCCCGCCGCCGGACGGGACAAAAGAATCCTCAAACAGCTCACCGCGCTCATGCAGCTCCTTGACCAGGGAGTTTATGGTAACAACGCTTAATCCGGTCATGGACGCAAGCCGGGGTTTTGTGGCCGTTTCGAGCTGTTTCATCACTTCACGCACATGGTTCAGATTAATCTCTTTCATCAGCGTAGGGTTTGCTTTTCGCATAGTTCCTCCTGCAGACTAAATACTGTCATCGGGATTGATAATAGCCAGAACCTGATGATCCTCCCATACCCCGCGGATCTTAAGGTTGCTGCGCGAGATGCCTTCTTTGTGGAAGCCTGCTTTTTCAAGCACACGGATCGATCCGGGATTCTTCGGGGAGGCTTCTCCCGTAATCCGGTGAAACTTCAGTTCCTGAAAAGCATAACTTACAACCTGCTTCACTGCTTCCGTCATGAAACCCTTCCCGTTAAAATTCTGGTCCAGCGTGTATCCGATCATACAGCTCTGAAGCGGTCCCCGTACTATGAAAGACAGCCCAGCGCTGCCGATAATTTGTCCGGTTGGCGTGTGGCAGATCAGAAAGTCGTATTTCCTGTCCTCTGCCCGGTCCGTCCTGCCCTTAATAATCATCTGGAGCTGATGCTCTTCCGTATAGAATTCGTCGGAGTTGCCTGGCGAGAATTCTTCAAAAAAAGTCCGGTTGCGCGTATTCATCTCGGTCATTTCCTTCGCATCACTTTCCTCGGCGAACCTTATGTATACCTGACTATCTGACATCTGTACCATCTCCATAACCAGTGTTTTCAGATAATTATATCAAAAAACCACATGGAGTATAGGACTCACATGTGGCTGAACTGCAATGGTTTACAGATTCATGCTGTTCCACAGCGTCTGAAACGCACTGTCTTCCACCTCGAAGAATACCGGGATCATGCGCAGCTAACTAACCCTTGACCGAACAAAACCAATTGCACCTTTGTGTTTTCCTCCAGCTGCAAATCAAATAGATGATTTTACGGTCTTCATTCTCATAAATTCCCTGATCGATCAGCGGCTCGGCAGCAAGCGGCTTGGCAGTTCCCAGCGCCGCTACAAAACCTTCCAGCTCATCTTCGCCGGTTATCCAGAACGGCATCCGGTCACATTTTGTTTCTGCTAAAATACAAAAAAGCCGCCCAAGGGCAGCTTCTTTGTGTTACTTCAGAAATCCGGTTAGTGAGTCATGTTACCGTTAAGCGGCGGCACAATTGCTGCAGGGCCGTAGCTGTTCAGCATTTGCTGCATATCCTGCTGCGGAAGCTGCGGTACTTGATAGTAACCCTTTTTGTTCTGGTAAAGGGAGACCTCATAAGCCATCTCAATACAGTTAGGCAGGGAATCGGCAAGTACGCGGCGTACTACCGGATTTGTGGATTCCAGTGCTGCATTGGTTTTCATAACGGCTCCAAGCTTCAAGGAGTTCAGCATACTGAGTGAAATAATCTGGTCATTAACACCCGCAACGGACTGGATAGGCATTTTTGGAGTGCTTGGTTTCATTCCGTACACAAAATCATTACCTTGTGTCATCTTATAGCTTTGTGTAGGTACGGAAGGATCTTGTCCGGTTTTGAAGCATTCCAGCGTAGTGTTGTATTCTGTGGTCATGAATTGCTTTTGACGCTCCAGAATCGTTTTCAGTTCGGGATCCTGTACTTGTTCACTAAGCATTGTATAAGTATCCAGCGTGCAGATTGCGCCTGCCAATACCTCGTGAACGTCGAACATCTCATGGCCGCCATGGTTCAGTTGCGGCGGAATGGTGCCTGTCTCCATATTTTGATGATTTTGCAGCTCCATTGTGTACTTCCTCCTAAGTTATAATCTGGTATTCACCATTTTGGATCACTCTGTATATTTCAGAGCCTACAGTAGTATTAATTTCAAATGTGCAATATATTCTGAATAATTCCGTAACTCTGCTGCAGTCAAACCATGACGTGCAGCTGGATGGTTGGGTCTGAATTATGTTATACTTTTTCGTAAACATTATGGAGGGGGGCTGAACAATAATGGGAAGGCGATATTGCAAGTGGATTGTACTCCTGCATTGATCTGCTTCTTCAACTGTAAGTTTAATTTGAACGCTATATGCCTGAATACCAACGTCCTAAATTAACTTGGAGGTGAATCCCTCTAACGAGGGAACTGATTGGACTTAATAACGATAATGAATTTATTCATACTTGCAGTACTGATTTTTTTGACAGCATTTTTTGTGGCCTCGGAGTTTGCTGCAGTCAAAATGCGGATGTCACGGATTGAACAATTAATTGATGAAGGAAATAAAAAAGCGGTTATAGCCAAAAAAGTCGTCGGCGATCTGGATTATTACCTGTCTGCCTGTCAGCTGGGGATTACAGTAACTGCGCTGGGACTTGGTGCAATCGGTAAACCGGCAGTGGAACGTATTTTGTACCCTGTATTTGATTACTTGAATGTATCGGAGTCGACGTCATCCATTGCTTCCTATGCAATCGCCTTTATTCTAGTAACCTTCCTCCACGTGGTGGTCGGAGAAATGGCGCCCAAAACGCTGGCCATTCAGTATGCCGAGAAGCTGACGCTGCTGCTCTCTCCCCCGCTGTACTGGTTCGGCAAAATCATGCACCCTTTTATTGTGGCGCTGAACGGAACTTCGCGGATTATTCTCCGCTGGTTCGGTGTAAAGCCTGCAGGGCATGAGGAGCATTATTCGGAAGAAGAGCTGCGGATCATTATGGAGCAGAGCTTTGAAGGCGGCGAAATCAACGAGACCAAGCTGGAGTATCTGGAGAATGTCTTTGCTTTTGATGAACGCATGGCCAAAGATATTATGATCCATAGAACGGAAATGGTTACGCTGGATTATGAGATGTCCAATGAGGATATTATCAGCATTCTTGACGCGAACAATTATACACGTTACCCCGTAATTGAGGCGGGCAACAAGGATAAGGTTCTCGGCGTTGTCAACGTGAAGAAAATGCTGCCCCATATTATTATGGGCCGTGACCGTGAGCTGGAGGAATTTGTGCGCAGTCTCCCGATTGTATCTTCAGTAACGCCTATCAAGGAAGCGATGCTCAAGATGCAGCAGGAACAGATGCATATGGCACTCGTTATTGATGAATACGGCGGAACGGCAGGAATTCTTACCCTAGAGGATATTCTGGAAGAGCTCGTCGGAGAGATCCGGGATGAGTTTGACGCCGATGAGGTCTCCGATATTCAGCAGGTGGACGACAAGACCTATTTGATCAGCGGCCGTGTCCTTCTGGAAGAGATTGAAGAGCAGTTCGGTCTGTCATTCGAAAACAGTGAGGAAGTGGATACGATCGGCGGATGGATTCAAGTCCGGGAAGGTACTGACCTTCAGGAAGGCCACGAATTCCAGGCCGGCGGACAGCACTTCCAAATCGCTGAGATGGATAATTTCCAGATCAAACTGGTTATTCTTCATTACACACCGGCAGAATCGTAATCTTCAATACAGCTTATATTCAAGTTACAGCCTAAAAAATTCTTGGAGGTGAATCCCTCATTTTGAGGGAAAACTTTGGACGGAGTCATTACAATAAATTTAATAATGGTTGCTATCTTTATCGGACTTACTGCGTTTTTTGTCGGGGCTGAGTTTGCCATCCTGAAGGTGCGGATGTCACGTATCGACCAATTGATCAGCGAAGGCAACAAAAAAGCGGTAATCGCCAAAAAGGTAGCGCATGATCTGGATTATTATTTGTCCGCCTGCCAGTTAGGAATCACGATTACTGCTCTCGTACTGGGAGCGCTGGGTGAACCGACTGTTGAACGGATTTTGCATCCGCTGTTTGATGAGATCGGCGTACCGGCGGCACTGTCCACTGTGCTGTCTTACGCCATCGCGCTGGCCATTATCACGTTCCTGCATGTGGTGATCGGAGAGCTTGCACCGAAGACACTGGCGATCCAGTTTGCAGAGAAAATGACCCTGCTGCTGGCCCCTCCGCTGTTCTGGTTCGGTAAAATCACCTATCCGTTTATCGTCGCCCTGAACGGTTCTGCACGCCTCCTGCTGCGCATCTTTGGTGTAAAGCCGGCAGGCCATGAAACCGTGCATTCCGAAGAGGAGCTGAAATGGATTGTTGACCAAAGCTACGAGAGCGGAGAGATCAACAAGACAGAGCTGGTCTATCTCAACAACATCTTTGCTTTTGATGAGCGGACGCTTAGCGAAATCATTGTTCCCTTGGGCAAGGTCGTTACTTTGCAAGCCGGGATGCCGGCCGCCAAATTAATCGAAGTCCTGGAAAAACATGATTATACGCGTTATCCTGTAGAAAGTGCGGACAGAAACGGGCAGTTTATCGGATATATTAATACTAAAGAAATGTTAACGAGTATTGCTGCCGGCAGGGATACAGACTGGCAGAAGTATATCCACGACATCCCCAAATTTGCCGAAAGCAAGAACCTGCGGGATGTACTGCTACGGATGCAGACTACCAGAGTCCATATGGCCGCTGTAACGAATGCTTCAGGAGCCACGACCGGCATTGTCACCATGGAAGATCTGCTCGAAGAAATTGTCGGCGATATCCGTGATGAAACGCTGAATGTGGAAGTCTCGCCAGGTTAACTGAATGAAGTACAAATGAAATTGGCCTGCACATCATGTGCAGGCTTTTTATTATAAGCAGGGTCTATCCTCTGATTAATAGAAACAAGCACCTCAATATGCCGAAAAACAGCAAGTTAAGGTGCTCTTAGGTACTACATTGGCGGTTGATGCGGTCCCTTCATATTAAGTACTTGTGGGGGTGTATCAAAAATGTATGGCGGAGCCGGAGGGAGATGAGGTTCCGGTGCTAAAGGCTGAGGCTTTGCTACATATTGAAAGACGCCTCCATCCGGAGCTGGACCATGTGCCCACGGGCCGGTTGCGCTGGCTTCCCCGCGCGAGAAATTAAACAGAACATGCGACACTTCCTGTTTCTCTAACTGCTTGGGGAAAGTCGTCGGGACGATAACTCCTTCCTTCGACTCCAGATCGCAAATAGCCGCCATCCACTGGTTCTGATGCATCGTATCCCGGGCCAGCAGCCAGGACAGCATATCCTTTACACCTCTGTCGTTTGTCATTTCGTATAACCGTGCGACCTGGAGACGGCCCTGTGACTCTGCATTCAAATTAGCTCTGAAGTCTGCCAGTAAATTCCCGCTTGCAATCGTATACCGGGAATTCCACGGGTAGCCGTTACTATCCGTAGGGGCCGCTCCCAGCCCCGTTACGATAGCATGCTGGGGATTTGAGCCGCCCAGAATCGCTGCAACCAGCGGATCACGCGCCGCGTCCTCAAGTGTCTCCACCGGAGCTCCATCCAGCAGGCGGGCAATCATCGTTGCCAGCATTTCTACGTGAGCCAGCTCCTCGGTTGCCGTATCCATCAATAAATCCTTATAAGCCGCACCGTCACCCCGGACATTCCACCCCTGGAACAAATACTGCATGGCAACGGTTATTTCTCCGAATTGTCCGCCTAAAACCTCCTGAAGCTTCCTTGCATACACCGGATCCGGCCGCTCTGGTTTCGCGTGATACTGCAGCTCTTTAATGTGAAAAAACAATTCATCACCTCATCGGGTCGTTTTTCGATCCCTAATGTATATTAGCCGCAGCTATCCTGAATGCATGTACGGAATTCATAAGGTTGAATTTAATTTTGCTTGGAACATAAGATCTGCATGAAGCTTATCCTCTCTTCTCCGCCTGCTGCAGCGAAGCATTTCTCATCATAGGATAAGTGAGGAATAAAGCAGCTAGCCCTGCCGCACCTCCCAGAGTAAAGGCAGCTAATGCTGAAATCTTAAGCTCTGATAGTGCATCTATGGGTCCTGCAAGCAGCCCTGAATAGTACAAGAACATTACGGCAATAACGGTAAGCATGATACCGGCAAGTGTCCTGGTCATGCCGGCACGATAGAATATACAGTAGATAAAGAAAGCACCGCCGAACAATAACAGGCCAACCATAATATCAATCCAAAGGTATGGTAAAAACTGATACTCTGCTGAATATAATGTTCCGGGATGGGAAACGGATACGGTTATGACACCGCGTTCGTACAGTGCTGAAACCAGCCATTGGCATAAATTCAGGAACAGCATGTATACTGCCACCCCGGCAATGCCGACTCCATAAAAGCTTTTCAGGACTTGAGTCCTTGTGCTGCCAAGACCGACAGCAATCGGCAGCAGGCTTTTGAACCCCATAATGCCATAGAAGGGTATGAAGAAGAAATACGCCGGACCGCCGATCACACTGATTGCATCCTCCATATCAAAGGACAGACCGAGAATAATCCAGACCGCTGTTAAAGGGAGTGTAATATAGAGCAGCAGCAGCTTTCCCAAAAACCAGTAGGCATCCTCATAAATTAAGCGGAATGTTCCATATGCGGTTCTCATCGTGAAGCCTCCTTCACATTTTCCGTGACAGCCAGCAGATAATCCTGTACATGAGCCTTTTCTATTGAAACTTTGGCGGTCCGGACCCGTTCTCTCCACTTCTCAGACATTGGGGCGTCAATCATCACTTTTTTTGTGGAACCGAGCGTACTTTCTTCTATAACTTTCTCGTTACTGGTTAATTGGTTTACCTGTCCGCTCTCGCCGGTTAGCCAGATTCCCATTTCCCGTAAGTTCTCCATAGGCTCGTGTGTGAGCAGTTGTCCTTCATGAACCACCATGATGTTGTCGAGCAGCGGCTGTAATTCTTCGATCTGATGCGTAGAAATTAACATTAGACGGGGGAAGGCCTCATAGCTTTCCAGCAGCAGCTTATAAAATTTTTTGCGCATCGCCGCATCAAGCCCATTGGTTGGCTCATCGAGAATCGTCACATCAGCCTGACTGGCCAAACCTATCACCAGCTGTAAAGCCGTCTTCATTCCTGTTGAAAGCTTTTTGGTCTTTTTCTTGTGCGGTAATTGAAACGTCTCCAGCATTTGTTCCGCAAATTCCTGGTTCCAATTGGGCTTGAAGTACTGGTAGAACCGCAGACAATCGCGGACAGACCATATTTCGCTGAACGGATGATCTTCCTTTATGTAGCACAAATGGCCTTGAGCTGCAGGGTTGTTGTAAGGCTCACGCCCCATGATTTGCACAGTTCCGCTATCGGGCTTCTGATGTCCGGATATCAGCTGCATAAGTGTCGTTTTGCCGGCACCATTCCGTCCCCAGAGTCCTGTAATGACCCGGTCCTGCTCAGTGAATGACAGCTTCTTGATGACTGGATTTTTGTCGTAGGCAAAAGAAATCTCGTTCAAAGAAATCATTGCTTGCCCTCCTCTTCTTTAATCCATTCGATAATCTGCTCCGTGGTCATGCCGATGCGTCTCGCCTCTTCCAGCATCGGGCGGATATAATCCTGACGGTAATGCTGCTGCTTTTCCTGCAGCACCTGCTGCTTCGCCCCCTCTTTTACAAACATGCCGATCCCTCGCTGTTTGAACAGAATGTCCTGATCGGCCAGAATTTGCAGACCTTTGCGTGCGGTAGCCCGGTTAATGTTGTAGAACTGGGACAGCTCATTCTCTGAGGGCGCCCGTTCTCCTTCCTTCAGCTGTCCATCCACAATATCATCAATAATCATCTGGGCAATCTGCTGAAAAATGGGTTGTGATTCATCCAGCAATGCTTTCAAGTGAGTTAAAGCCTCCTTCCTCTAACATAGATTGAACTGGGGAATTAATGTAAAGGTTCAGTCGCTACTGCGGTGAATGTTTGGACTTTTGGATGTCGTTGTATGGTTGTATACTTGTGTAACCAACTATAATATATAAGCATGCAGGTGTAAAGGGGTATTATGGAAATGAAGTGCGAAAATTTGAAATTGTCCTGCTGCCCGGGGTTTATCCACGCAAAAACAGCCGGCCAAATGGCCGGCTGCAGTGGAACGCTGTTTATAGCGTAACGTTATTGTCTATATCAGAACTGCTGTCCTTGCGGTTTAATCTGCCGGTTAGTCCGATCAGAGCCGGGAGCAGGATTGGCATCGCAATCAGGCTTAGGAGCAGCAAAGCAATGATAACGACGACTGCCACCTGGATCAGGGTTAAGACTCCCGAAGGAATCAGGGCCGCAAAGGTACCGCCCAGGATCAGAGCAGCGGACAAAACTACGCCGCCGATGTCACGGGATGCTTTTACAATACGTTCCGCAGATGTTCCTTGAAGCTCGTTATAACGCATCATTACGAAAATGCTGTAATCCACACCGAGTGCAACGATCATTATGAAGCTGAAGAACGGAACATTCCAGCTCAGTAAATCTGCATCGAACAGCTGCGAGCTGATCCATTCCCCTATGCCAAGCGATGTGAAGTATACCAGTATTAATGAACCCACGATAAACAGGGAATTCATCAGCGATCTGGTAATGAACATCAGGACAACGGCAATACCGATCATCATGATGATTGCAGTGCGCATAAAGTCTTCCTGTGATACGGTATTCAGGTCGGCGTTGCGTGCTGTTGTACCGCTGATGGCGGCCTTGGCGCTGCTCAGACTGTTTCCGCTCAGTGCGGCATCGACCTGTTGGCTGATCTCATCAATGACCGGCATCGCTTCCCGCGAGAACGGATTTTGCTCCAGGATGATCGTCATCGTTGCAGTTGTTCTGTCATCTGACATATAGGTATTGAGCGCGGTCTGGAATTCTTCACCCTTCAATACCTCTTCTGGAACATAGAACTTTTGTGAAGTCTCCGATTCGCTAAGATTGCCCAAATAAGATTGGGCCGTTTCCAGACCCGTGCTTACCTGGGTAAGACCCTCCGTACTGGCGCTCAGCCCGGCCTGGAGTTCGCCCATCTTGCCCTGCAGATCAGTAAGCCCCTGCAGCAGCTGCTGCTGGCCATCGTTGATTTGCGACAGGCCGGTTTTGAGCTGAACGGATTGATCTGAGATTTGACCGGAACCGGCGGCTCCTTTGTTTAAGCCGTCTTTCAAGCCGGCTGCTCCGGTCTGAAGCTGCGTTACTCCGTTCTGCATTTGCTGCAAACCGCTGTTAAGCTGGGCCAGTGAGGTATTGGCTGTTTTGAAAGAAGCCATAGCCTTTTCGTGACCAGCGCGCAGCTGCTCCAGCTGTCCGGAGAGTCCCTCAAGCTGCTGCTTGGCTGATGCGGCGATACCCAGCGTCTTCACTACATTTGGATCTTCTGCCATATCCGGATTTTCTGCGGTCAGATTATTCATCAACGCTTCAATCTGCCCATATCCTTGGCTGGCACCCGTAATGGCTTGAGCGATACTTGCGAAATACTGGTCGTAAGAGTTCAGTCCCTCTTCCAGCTGGCTGTATCCTGCGGAGAGCTGGGATGTTGCAGCAGACAGTTTCCCTACACTGGTCCCCAGCGAGGCAAGGCCGTCTTCTATTTGTCCGGCACCTGAGGCACCGCTGTTCATCCCTGCAGTTACTTGATCCAGTGCATCCCGTAATGCGGATACGCCGTTTTGGACTTCGCCCGTTCCGTTAATCAGCTTTTGGACATTGGCCAGGTCACTTGAGCCGCTGTTTCCCAGCTGTTCTTCAGCTGAAGACAAGCCTTCATTGATTTCTCCTATGCCGTCATTGGCATCGCCCAGTCCGGAGTTTACTTCTTTGGTCTGATCGTTAATATATAGCTCTTGTATTTTGTCTCCTGTAGGACGGGTTGGCGACAGTACCTCGGATACTCCTTTAACCTTTGAGACTCTTTCAGCGACTTCATCCAGGGTCTGCAGTGCAGCGGCCTGGTCCAGAGGACTGTCAGACTGGATCACGAGTGTTGCCGGTGAAGAAAAGCCCGGCGGGAAATGATCCTCGATGACATTGATTCCCTGCTTGGATTCGTATTTGTCACTAACTTCCCATAAATCGTTAAAGTTGAGTACATTGGAATACTTCAGGATGAAAGGTACGGTTAACACAAGCACAAGCACGATGGCCATAACAGATCTGGCTGCCGAAGTTTTAGCGAACGTCCCCCACAAGCGGCTGTCTCCGTGGCCATTGAACTTTTTCACCGGCCAGAACATTCTTTTCCCAAGCAGGACCATGAAAAACGGATTCAGTGTAACCAGTACAAGCAGCAGTACCAGGACACCGATCGCCACACCGGAAGTCGCCTGATACAAATTGAACTTGGCCAGGTACAGCGAGGCAAAACCGATCATGACTGCCAATCCGCTGAACAGGACGGTTTTCGCTGCCGATTTCATGGTTGCTTTTACAGCGGTATATACATCATCCTGGTGAGCCAATTCTTCTTTGAACCGGGTGTACAGTAAAATATTATAGTCCGTACCCACGCCAAACAACACTACGACCAGGAACACCTGCGTAAAGCTGGAGAACGGAAAACTGAAATGATCGACGAGCTGGGCGGTTACTCCCAAGGATACAAGATACGACACGCCCACCGTAAGCAGTGAAATCAGCGGTACCACCGGAGAACGGAATACAAGAATGAGTACAGCAAGAATAAAAACAATCGCTATAACTTCAGTCTTCTTTACCCCTTCCTGGGTGGAGTTCCCAAAGTCGTTACCGATAAGCTCGCTGCCGGTCAGATAAGTGCTGATATCCTGTGACTCCAGCCCCTCGCCGGCTATAAATTCGTCCAGTTCCCCGGCCACCTGTGAGATTTCCCCATGATTGCTGTCCACAGAGATTTGCGTCAAAATGGTTGTCTGGTCTTCGGAGACCAGCTGCTGTTCCACTTCCGGGCTGTCCGTGTGTGCCATGATGCCGGTGATGCCCAGCTCCTGTTCTTTGGCTTTCAGGTCATGGATTACAGCTTCAATCTTCTGTGTCTGGCTATCCGTGAGCGGCTGATCACTCCCGCTGTTGAAGACGGCTATAATTCCATAGGAATCTCCGCTTTGGGGGTCCATTTGTCTGATCATCTCAGCGGCAATGCTGCTTTGTGCGCTGTCCGGAATGGAGATTTGTCCCTTTTCCTTCACCAGCCGGTCCATGTCCGGTATCGTTGTTAACATCAACACTGTAACCAGGATCCACATTATAAAAGATAATGTTCTCCAGCTTTTTAACTTTTTCATCGGGCCACCTTTTTCTATTAAAAATATTTTATATTTTATCCTTAAGTAGGATGAATTTTTAAATTCGGATTAATAGGAATGAATATTCATTCCGTTTACGGCGAAAAACCACTTTAGCAGCGGTTTAACGGTTACGAATAGCGTTCCATGCACTATCCTCAAGATCCTTGTACAGCTCCTCTGAATAAATCAGGATATTACTCTGCATCTGCTTAATCATCATACTGATCGGCGCGTATACAATAGCAATTAATGCACAAGTAGGCAGCTGGCGGATTTCGTTCTCTACTTGGCCCCGTTCAATCGCTTCACCGACAAAAGCCATAAATTCATTGATCACCTGCCTGCTCTTCCCGTCCAGATAATAGGCATCATCATGAGCATTAATGAACAGAAAGGCGTCTACATTGTTTCTGGCATAATCAAACAACCGGCTGTAAATGTGCGTGAACTGCTCCCGTATGGGCAAATGCTCCGGATAGCCGGTCCTGATCGCTTCGGAGAGCTTAAGCACACACTGGGTGATCAGTGAATTCACGAGCGCTTCCTTGTTCTCAAAATACCGGTAGATCGTCCCCGCCCCGACTTTGGCCTGCTCGGCAATCATCGGCACAGTCGTCCCGTCATAGCCGCGGGCTGCAAATAACTGCATGGCCGCAGCATAAATATCTTCCTGCTTGTTCTTTGCCATTGCTTCACCTCATTTTCGGAATGAATATTCATTCCTATATTATAGCCGGGATATTTAAAAGTCAACCGCTCTGCATTTCCTCCTTCAGCCAGAAAAAAACGGCAGCCGTTTTCACGCCTCCCGTCTTGCAGTGTTCACTGAATGATCTCCCCGCCCTGCCTTCACATGCTTAAGCTGTGCAACAATGATTACGCTGATTATCACAAGCAGAAACCACGAGCTGATCTTGCTGAAGCTGACCATCTGCCAGGCCTGATTCTGGTCAGGATACTTCCAGGCATTGAAAAAGGTGGCGATATTCTCGGCCAGCCAGATAAAAAAACCTACAATGGCAAAGGCCAGCGTCAGCGGCATCCGGTAAGTGACCGTGCGCACCCGGTAGATGATCCAGGTTCTCCAGAAGACGATCAGCACAAGCGCCGTCAGCCACCAGCGGAAGTCCGGAATAAAGTGATGGGTGAAAAAATTCAGGTAGATGGCTCCTCCGAGCATACCCGCAGGAAGCAGGCCCGGCCAGCCGGTCATATCCATCCTCAGCCTGCGCCAGATCTGGCACATAAAGCTGGCAACACTGGCGTACATAAAGCCGCTGTAGAGCGGAACTCCGAAAACTTTGGTAAACCCCGGCTCAGGGTATGACCAGGAACCCATTCTTATTTTATAAATCTCGAGAATCAGACCAATCACGTGAAAGACACAGATCACCTTGATCTCATCCAGGGTCTCCAGTCCGCTGCGGTACATCAGATACTGAACGGTCAGCAGCACAAGAAGTATGGCATCATAACGGTGTACGAAGGGAATGTCAACTGCACTGGAGAGGGCTAAGGTGCCAAAGATGGCCACCGGAAAAATGCAGCTCATTGCCTGATGGTAGCCGAAATGCAGCAGCTGGGTGAATGGATTCAGCTTTGTGGTTTTCATGACAGGTTATTCTCCTCCTTTGATAGTCATGATTCTAACACGTAATATATTGTAAAACAATAAATATACATTAATTTAAATTATTAAATTATTGTTACATTTGTCAGATTGAATTAAAAAACCGCCCCGGAAAGGGACGGCTGCTAATGCTGCTTACGTGCTTTACCTTGAAATTAACGGTTCAGTATCCCATTGATTTCTTCGGCAAGCTTATCCAGGCTCTCCTGGATGTTCAGGTTATCAATCCAGATGTCGTTGATCCGGGTGCCCATCAGGTCCTCGATTTCATGGTAAGCGCCGGTCATTGGACGCATTTTGCTGAATTCCAGCTGATCGGAAGCGACCTGGTAGCCCGGGAAGGCAGCTATGGTCTCTTTCATCAGATCTGTATCCAGGGAAGACAGGCGTGTCGGCAGATAGCCGGTGCTGGCAGAAGCGTAAGCGGCCTGCTCGGTATCCGAGAGCCATTTCATGAATTCAAAGGAGGCTGCTTTTTCAATATCAGTACCTGTATTGGCCAGATAAGTATTGGAACCTCCTACCGGCACCCCTCTTGTCCCGCTTTCGCCGGCAGGAATCATGGAAACGCCAAGCTCGATACCGCTCTCCTGAGCCATTCCTGCAAAGGTCTTGTAGCCGCCGATACTGGAAAAAATCAGGGCTGTCGCCGGGTTGGCAATCGCTGCATAGAAGGCATCCGAATCGGTAACGCCAAGCACTTTGATCAGGCCTTTGGATTCCAGGTCCTCAATGAATGTAATCAGCTTTACGGCACCTTCACTGTTGATGTTGGAAGCTGTTTCGTCCCCGTTAACCACCGTAGTTTCAGCATAGGAATGCAGCAGCGCCTCCATCACCCAGAAATCATAGTTGAACAGATACATTGGCGGTTCGCCGGTTGCATCATGTGCAGCCTGCAGATAAGCTTCAAGTTCAGCGAAGGTAGCGGGACCGTTCTCATTCAGCCCGGCTTTGGCAGCCAGTGTTTTGTTGACATACATCACCGGCACACTTCTCATATGCGGGAAGGCATACAGATCCTCGTTCACGTAGAGATTGCCGAGGTCGCCAATTTTGAAGTCGGAAGTATCAAAGTCGTTCGCCTTGATATAAGGCTGAAGGTTAAGAATAATATCGCTGTCGGCAAAGCCTTTGGTCATGGCCACCTCATCAATAAAGACATTCGGCAGTGTGCCGGCAATCGCCGCTGCGTTCACCTTCTGCTGCATTTCCCAGTAGTCGCCCTGATATTCGGCGTTAACATGAATGTTCAGCTCGGCTCCTCTGGTCTGGTTGAACTGATCCACCAGCTGCTGGTTAACCTCTTCTGCCGCTGATGTCCAGAACTGCAGCTCCACAACCTCTTCGCCTTTTTCATATACGCTTGCTGCTGACCCGGCTTCTGTTGTTGCACATCCTGCAAGACCCGCTGACAGTGACACTGCCATTGCAACCGGCAATACCCGTTGTTTCCAGACATTCATGTTCTCTGATTCCTCCTAAAGGTTTTGTGGGCGAATGCTTCCTGATTACCTTCATACAAAACTCGCACCGGAAGCATAAGCTTAAAGTTAATTTGATATTTAGCAGCATGTGAGTGTGTAGTTAAGCATGGCTACTTCACTCCCATGTAGGTAAACGCTTTGACAATCTGTTTCCGGGCAACGATGAACACCAGCAGAATCGGAACAATCAGCATCATATTGCCTGCCATGACGATCTGCGGGCTGAGCCCCTCAATATCCTGCAGCTTCTGGATCCCGAGCGGCAGGGTGCGCACCGCATCCGTCGTCGTCCATACCAGCGGGAAGAAGTAGCTGTTCCAGGTTCCGATAAACGTCAGCAGCCCCAAGGTGGACAGTGTCGGAATGGCTGCCGGCATCATGATGGTGTAGATGATTTTGAATTCACTGGCGTTGTCGAGCCTTGCCGCCTCCAGCTGTGAATCCGGCACCTGCATAAAGGTCTGCCGCAGCATGAAGATTGCGGTTCCGCTGGCGATGAACGGCACAATCAGGGACATATAGGTGTTCAGCAGCCCCGACTTTGCGAACATGACGAAGATCGGCAGAAAGATCAGCTGTCCCGGAATCATCATCGTCGCCAGAACGGTGCCGAACAGAACGTTTTTCCCTTTAAACTGGTATCTTGCGAATGCGTAAGCTGCCGGAACCACTACCAGTACCTGCCCAATCATCGTTCCCAGCGTAATGATCAGCGAATTCCGGGTATAGTGCAGAAAGTCGATCCGGGTAAAAGCATCCCTGAAATTCTGCCACTGCAGCGAGTTCACCCAGAATTTCGGCGGCATGGACAGCACTTCGCCCAAGGTTTTGAAGGCCGTGAGAATCATCCAGTAAAAGGGGGTCAGGAAAATCACGATCAGCAGAACCGATATCAGGATTCTAAGGAGGGCACCGGGCGCCCGAAATAATATTTTCACGAATAAGCTCCTTACCGGTAATGAACCCGTTTGTTAAGTGCCTTGAAATAGAAAATGGTAATCAGTCCCACGATCGCCATCAGCACCACTGCCATCGCTGCCGCATAGCCGACTCTGTAGTATTCAAAGCTCTGCTTATAAATGCTGAAGATCAGCGTATTCGTGGCATTGGACGGTCCGCCCTGGGTCATGATGTTGATCGTCTCGAAGACCTGAAAGGAGCCGATAATGTTCATTAAGATCAGGAAGAAGAGCGTCGGTGAGATCATTTTTAGCGTGATTTCAAAAAACACGGAACGCTTTGAAGCATTATCCAGTGCCGCCGCCTCATAGAGATGTGCAGGGATTGAGCCCAGTGCTGAGGTGATAATCAGCGCATTGAAGCCGACCGATTTCCACACCGACACCAGAACCAGCGAGAACAGCGCCACCTGCTTGTCTGTCAGCCAGCCGACGGGACCGGCCCCGAACAGCGACAGAACATAGTTGAACAGTCCGGTATCCGTATTCATCAGCCACATCCAGATCAGGGATACGGAGACCAGCGAGATGATGTTGGGCGTAAAGCTAAGCATTTGAATAAAGCGGTTGATGAACGTATTTTTCTGTAAAAAGAGCGCGAGCAGCATCGCCAGCACCATCACCAGCACGACATCCATCACCATATACAGCAAGGTATTCAGCAGCGTATCCAGAAAATCGTGGCCTTTGAACAGCTCGGTATAGTTGCCAAGTCCGGCAAATTTCATCGGTCCGCGCATGTTCCAGGTGAAAAAGCTGAGATAAATATTGTAGAGTATCGGGTAGATATAAAAGATCGTCAGGATTAGTACGGCCGGAGCAACCAGCAGATAGGGAAGCCAGCGGGCGGATGCGCTGCGCCGCATCATGCGGTATCACCAACCGCCGCAGGTACAGGAACGGCTGGTACTTCCGCTTCTGATGCAGCAGGTATACATTGTTCTTGTTCGTCAAAATAAAACAGATGCTCCCGCTTCACATACAGCTTGACGGGTTCGAGTGCGCGTTCGGGACTGTCAAAGCATTTAACAGCAACACTCCGCCCGTCTTCAAGTACCGCCTTGTAGATCACCTCTGAACCGAGCAGTTCCCTGCCGTCCAGTGCAGCATCCAGTACAAGCACATGGTCGTTCTCCATGCCCTGCTCCATCGCGAACTTCGCCTTCTCAGGCCGGAACCCGACATATTTGGCGCCTGCCGGTGCCCCGTTATGTAGGCTGACTGAAGCTCCCAGCTCGAGGATATTCATCGGGGGCGTGCCGATAAACCGGCTGGTAAACAGGTTGCGCGGCGTGTTGTAAATGGCATGCGGAGTATCCTCCTGCATAATCCGTCCGCCGTCCATCAGGACAATCTGCGTTCCCATGCTCATGGCCTCTACTTGATCGTGCGTAACATAGACGAAGGTTGCTCCGAGCTTCTTATGCAGCTCGATCAGCTCCATCCGCATCTGCTGGCGGAGCTTGGCATCAAGGTTCGAGAGCGGCTCATCCATGAGGAATACCGCCGGTTTTTTGACCATCGCCCGGGCCAAGGCGACCCGCTGCCGTTCGCCCCCGGAGAGAAATTCCGGCTTCTTGTGCAGATGTTTGGTTAATCCCACCGTATGCGCAATTTCGGTAACGAGCCGTTTCCGCTCTTCTTTGGGCACTTTATTGTTTTTGAGCCCATATTCAATGTTCTTCTCGACGCTCATCGTCGGATACAGGGCATAATTCTGGAACACCATCGCCAGATTGCGTTTGCCGGGCTCCACATGGTTCATGCTTTTGCCGCCGATCGAAATTGAGCCGCCTGTAGCTTCCTCCAGCCCGGCAATCATCCGCAGAGTCGTGGATTTGCCGCAGCCGGAAGGCCCGACCAGAACTGTGAAGCTGCCGCTCTCAATCGTCAGGTTCAGCCCTTCAATGATCGTCTTGTCACCGTAGATTTTGTTGACATTCTCCAGTACAATGCTGCTCATGTTCTCCTCCTTAGTCCGTATGCTGCCGGCTGCCGTTATCTTAGACGCCGACTGACAGCAATGATCTTGCCGCAGCATCCGGACGGTTCGTCATGATCCGTGTTACACCAAGCTGCTGCAGCCGCTTCATCTCCTCTTCGTCATCCACAGTCCAGGGGTTAACCTCCCAGCCGTTCCGGACAGCCTGTTCCATAAAAGATTCATCCACTCCCAGGTAGTAAGGATGCAGCACATCCACCTGGCAGCTCTCCGCATATGCTTCCAGCCGGTAAAAGCTCTCCAGGAAAGCGATAGCCGTCTTGATCTCAGGATATTCGCGTTTTAACATCGCCATTGCGTGATGATTAATAGAAGAAATCAGCGTATGCCCGGCATATCCGGAAGCTCTGACCAGCTCCGCTGTGAGCCGGTTCACTTCGCCATAGGGATTGGCATAATCCTTGGTCTCGATGTTGATGAACAGGTTATGCTCCATGGCAAATTGCATAATCTCGTGAAGTTCCGGTATCCGGCTGCCTTCTGTCCCATACTTGTCTTTGAAGCTGTAGGAGTAGTCATACCTCCGCAGCTCCTCCAGGGTCATGTCTGCGACGCGTCCTGTTCCGTCAGAGGTGCGGTCAATCGTATGATCATGGATGACAACAAGCTTGCCGTCTCTGGTAAGCTGTACATCAAGCTCGATTCCTCCCGCCCCCATCTGCCGCCCAAGCTCAAAAGCTGCCAGTGTGTTCTCCGGCGCATAGGCGCTTGCTCCTCTGTGTGCCAAGATGATCGAATGGTTCATGGGCTAACCTCTCAGCTTGAAGCAAACATCCGGACGGTCTGTAATGATTCCATCCACCCCGGCATCAATCATCATCCGGATATGCTCCTGCTCATTGACGGTCCAGGCATTGACCTGTATTCCTGCAGCCTGTGCCTGTTCCACATTCGTGCGGTTCACACCGAAGAAAACGGGATGCAGCGCATCGGCTTTTGCCATCTTGGCGTATTTCTCCCCCTCATACAGCCCGGCAATATACAACAGTGCTGTCCGCATGTCGGGGTACTCTTCCTTAAGCTTGACCATGGAAGTGTGGTTAAAGGAAGAGAAGATTACGTTCTCCGTAAGCCCGTATTCACGCACCAGCTCTGCGGCTGCGCTGCCCAGCCCGGCATAGAGGTTCATTTTGGACAAAATATCCTTCACTTCAATGTTCAGATACAGGTCATGCGCCTTGACCAGTTCAAGCACCTCACGCAGTGTCGGGATCTGTGCGGCGGCATACCGCTCTTCAAAACCTTTATTGAAATTAAATTGCTTCAGCTCTCCCAGCGTGTACTCCGTAATATCGCCTTTGCCATCCGAGGTCCGGTCAATGGAGTCATCATGGATGACCACAATCTCGCCGTCTTTGGTGAGGTTAATGTCGATTTCAAAACCGTCTGCCTGCTGCTCTACCGCGAGCCTGAAAGCTTCCATGGTGTTCTCCGGGGCGTAAGCGCTGGCTCCGCGGTGGGCCAGAATTTTAAATTTGTGCATGTGTTGAGCCTCCTTGAATGGGTTGTGGTATTGGTGAATCGAATGAACTTAAGGTTTCTAGAGTAAAGGTTCGGCCAGCAGGATATCTGCCAGACTGTCCAGGACATAGTGAGGCTCGATGCCTTGGGCAAGGATGTCCTCTCTCCTGCTGACGCCTGTGAGGACAAGCGCGGTATGCATCCCGCTGCGGCTGCCCATCAGAATATCCGTCTCCAGCCGGTCACCGACCATCAGACATAGCTCCGGATCTATGTTCAGCTTCCGCAGTGCCTCCTCTGCATAGTCGAGCGAAGGCTTGCCGATGATCATCGCAGACTGTTTACCGGCTGCAGTCTCCAGCGCTTTGACGATCGACCAGGTATCAGGGATGTATCCTCCCGGAACCGGGCAGACCGGATCGGGATTCACCGCCACCAGGCTTGCCCCTGACCTTGCTGCATTCATGCCCAGCCGCAGCTTCTCGTAATTGAATCCGCGGTCCATTCCGATCAGCACATGGGTTGCAGCCTCCGGAATTTCCGTGGTCGGTACCCCGCACAGCTTCATCTGCCAGCTCATGACTTCTTCACCGACGAGATAAAGTATTGCTTCCGGCAGCTGGCGGGCAAAATACATGCCGCTGACATACAGCGCAGTCAGGATTTCCTCTTCCTGGCACAGCAGCCCCATGCCGGCAAGCCTTTTCTGGCAATCCTGCCGCGTATGCACCGAGCTGTTGGTCAGGAAGAGGATTTTTTTGCCGCGTGCACGCAGCTCCATCAGTGTCTCTTGAACACCCGGCAGCAGCTGGTCGCCGATAAATACGGTGCCATCCAGGTCAAAGCAATAGGCTTCATACGAAGCAATGTTCATGGTGTCCAGCTCCTTTCCTGCTGCAAGTTCCTCATTTGGGGCACAGAATATCTGCTTTTTGGGCACGTCAAAAAACCAGCTTCAAAAAATAAGCCCGTATCTATGCGCAATAGCCTAGATTGGAACATTACTCTCTGACCGCTGGGTTTTCTCATCGTCTCCACCCGGGGTGCTGTATTTAATTGTTATAATCCCATAAAGATGCGTCACCGATTGATACGTAGTCTGCACCGCTTGCCAGTGCGCTGCGGATCTCTTCCTTCTGCCGGATCAGTCCGCCTACTATAAGCGGCTGCTGAATGCGCTGCTTCAGCTCGCTGATGATCCTCGGCATCAGGCCTGGCATCAATTCCACTTCATCGGGATTACCGGATTTGATCATGCGAAGCGCGGTTTCAATCGCCGCCGAATCAATCGCAAAAATCCGCTGGATGCTGGCAAGACCATGCTGTCTCGCTGTGGCAATGGAGTTACTCTTGGTCGTAATAATGCCGTCCACCTTGAAGGCTTCCGCCAAATACTGGATTGCCGCCGCATCTCTCCCGATTCCGCCTACCATTTCTACGTGTACAAACACCTGCTTGCCCGCCTCCTGCAGCGGACGTACAATCTGTCCCAGATTGTTGATGTTCCCTGTCATCAGGTTTACGCGCTTTACACCGCACTGAACCGCCGGTGCAATCTGCGATTCCTGTGTGATGGAGGCAATCACGGGGTTATGCATCATTCCGAGGCATGCTCCCTTCGTCTGTATCTTGCTTCATCTGTGTTTTGCTTCGTCCGGCATAGCTTGTATCCGGCCCTGAAACCAATATTAAAGCTCTATTGTTGTCTTAGTATCAGAGCTTTGTAAAAGTTGTTGTTAACATTTCTGAAAATGATGCGCGCTGAACCGAAGCCCGGGAATGTTCCTCACTTAAGTGCATTTCCTGCAGTTAAAAGACGGCGAAAAGCCAGCCTTGCAGCTTTAAGTGTATTCTGTGTAATTAAAACTAGCGCAAAGTACCGTTTTACGGAAAATGGTGATTTTTAACTGAACAAACTGCAATTAAAGTCTGCAAATACCGAAAAAGGCTCCAAATAGATGTACGAAATACAGTTAAAGGGTAGCGACCCGACCCTCCAATAGCAATCTGTTGCTTCCCTCCAATTGACGTTCCGCCACTCGCCGGCCCACCAGTATCATTTAATCTCTTTACAACTTCCCGTTCAATCAAGTATGATGGTTTACACTGTGTAACTATTTATACGATGTAAACCATCAAGGAGGCTACAACATGAGCGGCTTGCCTAAGTCTGCCAAATTACCGCTGTTTATTCTGATGCTGAATTTGTTCATTGCCCTGCTGGGCCAAGGAATGGTCATTCCAATCCTGCCGGAGTATCTCAAGCAATTCAATGCGGCCGGTGCTGCTGCAGGTTATCTCATTGCTGCTTTTGGTGCTGCACAGTTTGTGTTCTCGCCGATCGGCGGACAGCTGTCGGACCGCTTGGGGCGCAAAGCGCTGCTGATTGCCGGACTCTTTTTAACAGTAATATCGGATCTCATGTTTGCTGTAGGTCACACATTGCCTCTCTTGTATGCTGCCCGATTTATCGGCGGAATAGGTGTAGGCCTGATGGTTCCGTCTAACATGGCTTATGTTGCTGACATTACCACGCCGGATACCCGCGCTAAAGGTATGGGATATTTGGGGGCTGCCATGAATCTGGGGATGGTGCTGGGTCCGGGACTGGGTGGCCTGATTGCAGAGTTCGGGATTCGAATCCCGTATTTTTTTGCCGGGGGACTTGGACTTGTGGCTATGCTGTTAAGCCTGTTCATGCCTGAGACCTTGCCAAAGGAAAAGCGTACCCTGAAGCATACTGCCCAACGGGTGCCCATTCACAATCTGGTTCTGGAATCCTTCCGGACGCCGTATTTTCCTTATCTGCTGCTCACGCTGATTATTACCTTTGGACTGATGAATTACGAAACGGTGTATGCGCTGTTTGTAGAACAAAAATACGGCTTCGATTCCGCCAAAATCTCTGTCCTCATTACCGTAGGCGCAGTTATAGGCATTATTGTGCAGGTGTGGCTGCTCGACCGGTTTATCAAAAAGCTCGGTGAAATGAAGCTCATCCGCCTATCGTTGGTGATGACCTCTGCGGCGCTGCTGCTTATGATTTTTAAGGTGAATATGGCGTACCTGCTGGCAGTCTCGGCTTTGTTTTTTGCATTTAATGCCTTTTTGCGGCCGACAATCAGCACGCTGATTGCGAACTCCGCCGGTGAACGCCAAGGCTATGCTGCCGGATTAAGCACGACCTATACAAGTATAGGCAGCATACTGGGGCCGGTTATCGCGGGGCAAATGTTTGACAGGCATACTAATATGCCTTATATTTTTGGGGCTGCTATCCTGGCCGTTGCCCTCATATTAACTGTCAGAACGGCCAAAAATGATCAGAAACGGACGGCTGCCCATGACTGAAAACTGGCACACAAACTTAAAGAATAAGAACCGTGAAGATATCATTACGGCTGCAAAAGAGCTGTTCGTCAAGCAAAGCTTTCTCACCGTGAACATCAAAGAAATCTGCACCCTTGCAGGGATCAGCCGGGTAACATTTTATAAGCATTTTCAGACTATGAATGAGCTGGTCTTCGAGGTGCAGATCGAAATTCTGGAGGACATGACCGGATTCGTCCGGAGAGCGCCTTCTGCCGGAATGAACGGTAAGGAGATGCTGTCTTCCATGCTGAAGGGCTGGATTGACTATGCTTCACAGCACCCGGGTTATATCCGGTTTGTCCTGCTGTTTGATCTGCATTATGAGGCTTATGGTTCCACTAAAGAGCTCAGAGAGCAGTATGAACAATTCATCAGCCGGGAAAAAGAACGCCATTTTCTGCTCGAAGCCCTGGAAACCGGAGCAAATGACGGATCTTTAAAGCGGGACGCTGAGCCTGTGAAAACTGCCCAGTTCATCTTTACGTCAATGATGGCCCTGCTGCAGAAAATGAGCCTGATTCCCGGGTCAGAGCAGCATTCCGGGCTTGAGGAGATCAAGATTGCCGACCGCTTTGCGGGGATGCTGCTTCAGCATTTGAGTGTGGATTAGCCTCCATTAAAAAAACAGCGGTATGCCCTGGACGATATGGTGTCCTGGACTGCCGCTGTTGTTATGTGTCCCTCTATTGCTCTGGACTCAAGAAGTCAACTGGGTTCCCCGCTCCTATTAGACAACAGCGTTCCGGATAGACTCCATCAACAGCACAGCCGCTTTACTAAGATAATGATCTTTCAGCCAGATTACCGCCGAGCCGGACACGGCTTGCGGGTCATCGATTACGTATGTACGAATGCGTGCGCTCTTGTACCTTGCCAGCGGTGTGGCGGGAAGGATGGAAGCGCCGAAACCGGAGGCTACAAGCTCCATCAGCATGCCGATATCGGAACATTCCCCAATAATCGAGGGGACTTGTCCCCTTGCCCGGAACTGCTCCAGCAGCAGATTGTACAGTCCCAGACCTTCGGTGCTGGGAAGCAGCAAGGGATATCCGGCGATAAGCTCGTAGCTCACGGCTTCGCCATCCTCCAGCATCGTGCCCGGCCCTTCTTCCCCTGTTACGAAATACAGCGGCTCGTCCCCCAGCATCGTGTAGTCAAAACCCTCCAGATCAATCGGCAGGCGGACGATCGCCATGTCGAGCGCTTTCTCCCGGATCAGCTTAATGAGTGTATTCGTTTCATTCTGCTGGATTTTGAACGTCACCTTCGGATAATGACTGCGGAACACGCTGAGTGCACCGGGAAGGCGGGCGTCTGACAATGTATTGACCCCGATAGACAGCTTTCCTCTGATCCCCAGCCCTGATTCCCGTGCCTCTTCCTTGGCCTCATCCATCAGACGGGTAATGGTCAATGCATGTTCGTAGAGCGTTTTGCCTGAAGCCGTCATCTCCAGATGACGCCCGTGTCTGTAAAACAGCGGTACGCCCAGTTCGTTCTCCATCAGCTTCAGCTGCTGGCTGAGCGGCGGCTGTGACATGTGCAGCTTATGGGCTGCAAGGGTAACCTGTTTCTCCTCGGCTAAGGCAATAAAATAACGCAGCTGCTTAATGTCCATAGATTTGCTCCGTTCCAACTATATGATTTTCATATACTTTTAGAATAAAATTAATATTTTTCATATACTTCACCCCATGATACCATAAATACGTTACACATTCATGGAGGGATAATGTGAGCTATTTCATCCGCTGTTTACTTGTTATAGGGGTAGTTATGCTGACCGGCTGTTCAGCTGGTCCTTTAAATCCAGGAGGAGATCAACATATGGCGAATGAACTGATTGCAGCCGCTGAACGCGGAGACACGGCCAGGGTAACCGGGTTGTTAAAAGACGGAGCTGATATTAACGGCGTGGATGAACGCGGACGGACAGCCGCGCTTGCGGCCACACACGGCAATCAACCGGAAACGTTCAAAGCACTGCTTGATGCCGGGGCAGACATTAACATCCGTGACCACCGTTCAGATAACCCGTTACTGTATGCGGGAGCTGAAGGCATGCCTGAAATCGTCAAGCTAGCGGTGGAAGCAGGTGCAGATACTGCATTGACGAACAGGTACGGCGGTACAGCACTGATCCCGGCAGCAGACCGTGGGCATGCCCATATCGTGCAATATTTGCTCGAACATTCGGATGTTAACATTGACCATGTAAATAACCTGGGCTGGACTGCCCTGCTTGAAGCTGTTATTTTGGGGGACGGCGGAAGCAATCATACAGAGATTGTCCGTCTCCTCACCGCACATGGCGCTGACGCCAACTTGGCCGACAAGGACGGAATTTCACCGCTTGCGCATGCCCAAAACCGCGGATATTCCGAAATTGCAGCCATTCTCAAGGAAGCTGGCGCCCGCTGATTTTTACTACACTCATCACTGGATATAGAAAGCTGGGAAAGAATTTATGCAACTGAAAAAATCGGATTACGGGATAAGCTCACTGTTCGCCGGCGTGCAGTGGCTTTTCTTTTTGTTCACGAATACGGTGCTGGTGCCGTTGTCTGTAGGTCATGCGCTGGACATGAGTGCAGGAGATATTACAGCCGCCATGCAGCGTTCATTCATATTGACGGGCTTGCTGTGCATCGTACAGGCGTTATGGGGCCACCGCTATGCACTGATGGACGGTCCGGCCGGAATTTGGTGGGGGCTGGTGCTTAGCGTAATCGCCTCCGCTCCGGCTATGGGGATGGACGCCGCCGCAGTCGCCGCCAATCTGACCGGCGGATTTCTGCTGGCTGGTGTGATTGCGGTTGTGCTCGGACTGCTGGGCTTCCTGAAGGTGCTGCAGCGTATCTTTACGCCGATTGTTATGGGGATTTATCTGCTGCTGCTTACGTTTCAGCTCGGAAATACTTTTTTCAAAGGAATGATCGGCTACAGCGACAGCGGACAATGGGATTTACAGCTGGCCGGGCTGTCCCTGTTCGTCATTATTCTTGTCTCTTTGATCCATCTGAAGGGTAAAGGCAAGCTTGGGCAGTTCTCGCTGCTCATCGGCATCATTATCGGCTGGATTGCTTATGCGGTTTTGTTCGGGGGCAGCGGCAGTACCGGGAGCTCAGATGCAGGCTCAATGAAAATCTGGCATTGGATGCCTTGGGGTCAGCCTTCCTTTCAGCCCGGCATTCTCATGGTCGGACTTGTTGCCGGTCTCGTGAATATGACCAATACATTAACAAGCATCTTTGCCGCAGATAAGCTCTACCAGCAGTCCGCCGGGAATAAACAATTCTTGCGCTCGCTGCTGTTTACAAATCTGTTTTCGATTATTGGCGCCTGCTTCGGCCTCATTCCGTTCGGCACATTCGCGTCTTCGATCGGCTTTCTGGAGAACACGAAGGTGCTGCGCCGTTCGGCGCTCATCACAGGTGCGGCCCTGCTGGTGCTGGTCGGCCTCGTTCCCGCATTGAGCGGCTGGCTGGCTCTGCTTCCGATGTCAGTCGGCAGCGCCGTGCTGTTCGTTGCCTATCTGCAAATGTTCGGAACGGCGCTGAATGCGCTGGGTAAACTGTCCATTAACGCCAAAACCATTTACCGTATCGCTCTGCCTGCCCTGACAGGCATCGGAATTATGAACATTCCGGCAACCGCCTTCGCCGAGTTCCCTCCGCTGCTGACACCGCTGGCTTCAAACGGCCTGGTCGTAGGTGTCATTCTCGCAGTGCTGATGGAAAATTTCATCCATTGGGAAAAGTATGAGACTCCCTCTTTAGCTTCACCTATGCCGGAGCCCAATAAATAAAACAGCTGCAGTCCTGGACCTAAATCTGTATCCGGGCTGCAGCTTTTATTTGCTCTTAATACATCCGTTCCTCACCGGTTACAGGATTCTTGAACGCTGACTCGATATCGCTGCTGGTCAGCTCTTCCGCGAACTCGGATTCGATTTTGCCGGAAGGATAAGTGGTTTCCACTTTCTTAACTGTTTTTTTGTCTGCAGCTTGTTTCGGCTGTTTGTCCATCGTGAGCACATCTCCTTTAAGGCTTAGTTTTGCCCCTTTAGGGTATGGCTCTTGAGTTCTTTTTATGCAAAAGTATTTTCCAGAAAGTGTGCGAAGACCAGCTGCCGGAACTCCAGGGCAGCGCGTGAAAGGTAGCGGCTTTTATTCCACAGTAAAGCGATTTCCCGCACCAGCTCACTGTTATCGACCCGCAGGTATTTCACAGTATCCCTTGAATCTCTGGCGGTACCGGGTATAAAGGCGATCCCGATTCCGGCCTCCACCAGCGTGATAATCCGCGCAGGCTCATCCCCTTCATACACATAATCCGGCACAAAGCCCGCCGCACCGCACACAGCGTCGACCAAATCGCGCGTTCCGTAGCCTTTTTTCACAGCAATAAACCATTCTTCCCGGAGTTCATCTAACGTAACCCGATCCCTCCTCGCCAGCCGGTGTCCCTTAGGCACTGCCAGCAGAATCGGGTCGATACACACGATCCGGCTTGCTATATCCTCCCCTTCTACCGGCGGCGAAGAGAGGCAAAAATCGACCTCTCCCCGGTGCAGGGCCGTAACCATCTCCTGTGTATTCAGCATTTGCACGTGAAAATGGATAGCAGGCTGTAGTTGGCGGAACTTACGGAGTATTTGCGGTAAAGTGCTGGCAGTATTCACCGCAAGTTCAAGTGTGCCCTGCGCCCGGCTCGCCAGATCGCTCAGCTCCTGCTTTCCCTGCTCCAGTTCAAACAGCGCTTTCTCTGCGCGCGGCAGAAAACGGCTTCCATATTCATTCAGCCGCAGCTTCCTTCCAGTCCGGTCAAACAGCAGAACTCCCAGATCCTCTTCCAGACGCTGAATGGTCTTGCTAAGTGATGATTGAGTTACATGCAGACTTCGTGCAGCTTCGGTCATATGCTCTAACCTGGCTACAGCAATAAAATATTGCAGCTGAAGAAGCTCCATTCTATCCCTCCATACATTCCTTCCAGTCTATGAAAATATACCATAAAATGCGTTGGAATAAATAACAGGATTCAAGTACGATGGCATCAACACATATTGGGGGGAACAAGTAATGAATGCACGCAGCCGTTGGCTTTTGATTTCCGTTAGTCTGGGGATAATGCTGAATCCGTTAAACTCATCGATGATAGCTGTAGCTGTTGCAAGACTGCAGCAGGCGTACCAGCTTGATTATGCTTCGGTTTCCTGGATTATTTTCTCCTTCTATATTGCAAGCGCAATTGCCCAGCCGGTAATGGGAAAAGCCAGTGATCTCTTCGGGCGCCGGAGAATTTTCCTCACCGGTCTTGTAGTTGCCTTTGCTGCATCGATGCTGGCACCGCTGTCTCCGAGCTTTGGGTGGCTTATCGGATTCCGTGTTGTCCAATCGGCTGGAACCAGTATGATGGTCGCGGTGGGAATGGCTATTGTACGGATACATATTACAGAGAAACAAGGTGCTGCACTGTCGGTGATGTCCATTTTTCTCTCTGGAGCGGCCGCAGTCGGACCCTTTATAGGCGGTATGCTGATCCACTGGCAGGATTGGCAGGCGATTTTCCTCGTCAACCTTCCGTTTGTTGCGGTGAGCTTCGTTCTGGCCTGGAAAATGATTCCCAAGGAAGCGCCGCAGTCTCCTGTTGTCCAAGGCATGTCTATCCGCAAATGGTCGGACTTCATGGATCTTCCGGGGATTCTGCTGTTCACTGCGGGTCTGGTTATTCTCCTTACCGGTCTGCTGTCTGTAAGTTCCTCCGGGCAGCTCTCCGCAGTGCATGTTATGCTTGGCGCAGTTGGACTTGTACTGCTGTGGATGTTTGTAAAACATGAGCTAAAAGCGGCTTCTCCTTTCATTCCTTTGCGGACATTCGCCAAATACCCTTCGATGACATGGGTTAATGTGCAGTTCATGCTGGTTAACGTGCTTTTTTATGCGGTATTTTTCGGACTGCCTTCTTACCTGCAGACGGTACGGGAAATCAGCGGGTTCCACACAGGGATTCTTATGTTAAGCCTGGGGCTCTGCTCGCTTGCGGCCTCTCCGGCAGCCGGAAGATGGATTGAACGATCCGGTCCCCGCCCTGCGCTGACTGTATCAGCACTATTAATGACATTCGGGTCCGTATGGCTTGTTATGCTTACCCCAGACTCGCCGGTTATCAGTGTATGTGCCGCGCTGGCTGCATTCGGAATCAGCAACGGGCTAAATAGTGTCGGGATGCAGGCGGCGCTGTTCCAGAGTTCACCAAAAGCAATCATCGGCGTAGCCTCCGGGTTGTTTAATACCTCCAGATACCTCGGAACCATCTTTTCTTCACTGCTGATAAACATCGTAATGGGCAGTCAGTTTAGCGCCGGAGGGCTGCGGAGGCTGGGTATTATTCTGGCCGTGATCGCGTTGTCCCTGGTATTTATGAGCCGGCGCAGCCGCGGAGCAGAGCAATCAGCAGAGGCCTGATCCGTCTGAATAACAAAAAAGTGCGTCCCTTTAGTTATTTGTGATTTTAAGAAGACTGGGGAGTACTTACGATTAAAGCAGCGGAGCGGACGGAACGATTGTGGAAAAGCGGCAGCGTTCGCCCAAGCGATAACAAACCTCTAAGACAAAACTAAGGGGCGTCCCAAGCAGCCATGATATGGCTTATGGGACACCCCTTCTTTATAATTCAGCTGAACGCTAAAACTTAAGAATCCCCGAAGTATGCAGCAGCACCAGGAACACCAGAATAGGCGCAACATAGCGGAGCATGAACAGCCAGATGCGGAACCAGCCTGCCTTCAGTCCGGCCGCTTCGGCTGCCCCTTTCCAGAAGTATCCGGCAAATACGGTAATCAGCAGACCGCCAAGCGGCAGCATAATGTTGGAGGTAATGAAGTCCACCCAGTCGAACAGCGCTTTGCCGCCGAACGTAAGCTCAGGGAACATACCCAGTGACATGGCTGAAGGAATTCCGACCAGGAAACAGACCAGCGCCAGAATCCAGACTGCACGCTGGCGGCTCCAGTTCCAGCGCTCCATCGCATAGGATACCGGAACTTCAAGCAGAGAAACGGCCGAGGTCATCGCGGCAATCGCCAGCAGGATGAAGAACAGCCCGCCGAAGAAAGCACCCAGAGGCATAGCCGAGAATGCAGCAGGCAGCGCTACAAAGATCAGGGAGGGACCCTGGTCCGGAGCAATGCCGAACGAGAACGTCGTCGGGAAAATAATCAGTCCGGCGATGAATGCATAGATCAGATCTCCGGCGCCAATGGCCAGGGTAGCCGTGCCGAGCGACTGATTCTTATCGACATAAGATCCGTAGGTCAGCAGAATCCCCATGCCAAGCGACAGGGAGAAGAAAGCATGTCCCAAGGCAACCAGCGCAGATTCCGCGGTAAGCACTGAGAAGTCAGGCTTCAGAAAGAACGATACCCCCTGGTCTGCACCCGGCAGCGTAAGCGCACGGATCATCAGCACAATAAGAAGAATAACCAGTCCCGGAATCAGCACTTTATTAAACTTCTCAATCCCGCCGGATACGCCGAGAATAACCACGCCAGCTGTAATCAGCATCGCCACACCCTGCCAGACAATCGGCATATATCCGGAGACAAAGGAGCCGAATTGCCCTGCATAATCATTGGTGCTGAACAAATTTCCGTTAAAAGCAATCACAGCGTAATGCAGCGTCCAGCCGGCAACGATCACATAGAAGGAAAGGATCAGGAACGGTGCAATGACCTGCAGAATTCCGGGTAATTTCCAGCCTTTGCCGCCTCCGGCGCGGATAAATGAAGTTGCTGCGCTTCCGCGCCCGCTGCGTCCGATGGCCAGCTCCGCCAGCAGCACCGGCAAGCCGATCAGCACGAGACAGACGATAAAGAGCAGGAAAAATGCAGCGCCGCCGTTCTCACCTGTAATGTAGGGGAATTTCCACATGTTTCCCAGTCCTACCGAACTTCCGATAGCGGCAAGAATAAAACCGCTGGAAGAAAACCGCTCCTTCTTTTCCGAGAGCAGATTTGTGTCACCTTTTGTTTGATTCATCGACTGTCCCCATTTTCTCTTTTTTTAGACCTCATTATAGCTTAACTTAGCATGTGAGATATATAGTAAATCCAAAAAAATATGAAATACATATTTTACCTGCTTTCGACAAAAAAAAGATACCACCATTTCTGGTGATATCCTGCCACTTTCAATCTATAAATAATCAGTTGAACCGGTAAGTCCAAAATTGTTCGGTTCCATAACGGCTGCGGATCTCCTGCTCGGTCAAAACCTTGTTCCCAACGAGTTCAGCCGCCTGAAACTGTGAGCGGTGAGACTCAATCGACGCCATTTTTTTATCCAGATAGCCGGTAACATCTACTTTCACATCAGCTTTGCCGATGACCTGTTCATGATTGATGGAGAACGCGCTGCAGTATACCAACGGACGTTCTGCCGGGGGAAGCGCCCGGAGGGTCCGGGTAACAGCGGCTCCGGTGGCATCGTGATCGGGATGTACACTGAAGCCGGGATAAAAGGTTATAACGAGGGAAGGCCGCAGTTCCTCGATCAGCGCAAGAATCCGGGAATCCAGCAGCTGCTGGTCTTCGAACTCAATCATTTTATCATGGAAGCCGAGCATCCTTAAATCCTGGATCCCGATTGCACGGCTGGACGCTTCCAGTTCCTCCTTGCGGATCGCCGGCAATGTCACCCGGTTGGCAAAAGGCGGGATGCCCATATTGCGGCCCATCTCCCCCAGTGTCAGACAGGCATAGGTGACCTCAGCACCTTCATCTATGTACTTAGCCAGTGTCCCTGCACATACAAAAGATTCATCGTCGGGATGGGGAAATACGGCCAGTATACGTTTATGCTCGGTTTGTTTAGTATTCATAGTTACCTGCTCCTCCAGTCTCATCAGAACTTCTCCCGGCTCAGCTGCAAGGCGACAATAAGCTTGCCTTGGCTGTCATGCCCTGCCATAATCAGGCGCTCCTTGTCACTCTCATCCACATGGGTGAGACCTTCAGCATAGATCCAGCCTTGGGGCGTCTTAAGCCCCACACGGTAAGGGCCGGAGCCGGAAATAGATCCGTTGGTAAAACTGACGGCCGCATTGCTGATGAACGCAGACGCCGGGCTGACAGCATAAGCCCCTGTTGTCATTTCAAGGTGCATGTATAGATCCTGGCCGGTGAACTGGTCAATCCGGACCTGGATGTCTTGAGGTTGAATCGGTAGCATAGAAGCCTCCTTGTGTATTAAAACATGAAGTATAATTGTCATTTTAACATATGTGCGGACAGAATAAACATTTAGCGTCTCATAGAAAAAAGCAGCAGCCCTCCAAATCACCGGAGAACTGCTGCCATACCTGTCTTTTCAGCTGTAATAGGGGTCTAGTCTAAGCTGTCCAGCAGGTTCAGGATCATTTGCGCACTTTCGGCACGTGTTCCATTACTTGCCGGTGCAAACCGTTCTGCGGTCCGCCCGTTCATCAGTCCAAGCTCACGGGCCTGGCCGATGGCTGCCTGTGCCCACTGTGGAGCAGCTGTCACATCGGTAAAGCCTGGGCTGCCAGAAGCTTCGGAAAGCTCCAGATTCGCAGCATATGCATAAGAACGGACCAGCATCGCCGCCATTTCCTGGCGTGAAATTACGGCATCCGGTGCGAAGCTGGATGATGTCCGGCCGTTCACGAGGCCGGCCTGTACAGCCAGCGCTACATCGTTTGCGTACCATTTGTCTGCTGCTACATCGCCGAAGGAAGAGCTTCCCGTTCCTGTAAGCCCAAGAGCTCTTACGAGCATCGCGGTGAATTCCGCCCGGGTTACAGCCCGGTCCGGATCAAACCGGTTTACGGATACGCCCTCTGCCAGCTGTCTCGCCGCGAGCTGCTTTACTGCGCTTTCCGCCCAGTGTCCTGGACGTACATCATCAAATGTTTTGTTGTATTCCAGTACGGCATATTTACTGAAATGGCTGACAGAGGCGGTTATTTTGCCGTCCGCCAAATTTCCGCCGATATACTGAAGCGTACCGTCTTCTGCAATATAATAGACACCTGTCAGCTCCGGATCAGTTCCCGGATTTACGTTAAATGTTAAGCTGACCGGCTGGCGGAACTGGCTTAATGTATAAGCTGTGCCGTCTTCTGCAGTAATCGTTAGTGCAAATTCCATCATATCGCTTACCGTGTTCACCTCAGCACCTGTGCGGCTGGAGGAAGCCGTAAGCAGTGCAGCTGTCTTAGCCGGTGCTACAGGCCTCACTGCCAGTGATATGGTGCTGCCTTCAAGCTGGCCGCCTGGAAGCAGACTGCTGAGCTCGGCAAGCACTTGTCCGGGAATGCCCAGACTCAGGTTGGGCGCCTCCACGCGCAGCGGTGCGTTACCCAGCACTCCGGCTGCATTACCCGGCAGGATCAGTTCATTCAGATGGCCGGCAGTTGTCAGCACTACCTCTCCTGCTGCGTTCTTCACCGACAGCTGTTCGGCTGATGCTTGCAGGATGCCTGTATTCACCGGTCCCGTTGGAGCAGGTGTACCCGAAGGTCCCGGTGTTGGTGCGGGTGTTGGTGTTGGAGCAGGTCCAGGATTGCCTCCTGACGGATTACTTACTGCAATCACAAACTCCAGGGTTTTACCGCCGAAGCTGATTGAAATTGTGGTGCTGCCTGCCTGCAGTGCCCGGACTGTAGAACCGTTCACAATGTCAGCCACAGCAGGATTACTGCTTGTAATTACAGCGTCTCCTGTCACCAGGACTGAAGTTCCGTCACTGTAGACTGCTGTTACAGCTGCCGCAGCACTCTGGCCTGTTATCAGCTGGGCAGCAAGCCCGCTGAACTCAAGCTTCTCGAGGGTAACTTCCGGCGTAACGGAAGTTACGGTTAGCGTGTAATCTGCACTCCATGACTGATATACCGCGCTGATCACTGTAGTTCCTTCTGCCAAAGCCTGAATAAATCCATTGTCATCAATAGCAGCAACCGACGGATCGGAAGTGCTGTACAGGATGCCTTCCAGGATCTCCACCAGGCTTCCATCGCTGAATACCGCCTGAACAACCGCTGTTCCGGATGCTCCTGCAGCAAGCGCCCGAGGTCCGTCAAGCTGAATCGCTGTCATTGCCGGATCTTCCAGCGTGACGTTCAGGTTATAACTGGCACTGAAGTCCTGATATGTGACCGAAATGACGGTGGAGCCTTGTGCTAATGCATGCACTAATCCATTGTCACTTACCGTAGCGACGCTCTCGTCAGTGCTGGCATAGACGAGCCCTTCCGTCACTGTGTGCCGGCTGCCCGAATAGTAGACGGCTTCTGTTACCGTCTGATCCTGAGCCCCCGGTTTAAGCGTTAGTCTGCCCTGCAGCTCAAGACTTTGAATAGCATCTTTTACTGTAATTTGGCTCTCTGCGTAAATCCCGGGATATCCGTATACAGCTGCTCTTACGGTGGCTGTACCCGGTTGTAGAGCCGTCACCAAACCATACGTATCAACGGTTACTGTAGCGGCCGGATCAGATTCCACTACTGACCACACCACTTCTTTTACCGATGCATCTTCCGGTCCTACGGTTGCCTCAAGCTTCAGGCTTTCGCCTGGCAGCATTTCGGCAGACGTCCGGTCAAGAATCAGGGTCTCCGGGTCCTTTTTGACAATCGCAAACCGGTCTACCTCACGTCCTCCGGCTGTTCTGGCCACAATATTAATTTCATCACCTGTAATCTCTACGGCTGTAAAAATCTGTTCCTGCTTGTCGTCAATCTTTTCCTGCCAGAAGTATTCTGTGAGCGCATAGAACTTCGGACCGGAGGAGCCGCCGATCACATATCTGGTTCCCTGTCCTTCCGGCACGATGGCTCCGCCCTTCATAGGGTAGGTTCTGAGGTAGATATGATCATGGCCGTTCATGACGAGATCCACCCCGTGCTGATCGAACACCGGCACCCACTTGGCCTGAACATTCTGATTGGCGTACATGCTGCCGTAAGGTCCCTGATGGAAAAATATCACTTTCCACTTCTTGTCCGTGCTGCCCAGGTCTTCATCCAGCCACTCGGCCTGCTCATCAAACAGACTTCCGTATTCTGTGTTGAGCACGACAAAGTGTGTATCCTGAATGTCAAAAGAAAAACTCGTGTTTTTCACACTGGCTGCGCCGTTCTGCGGATTATGGAACTGGGCTGTATAGTCCCCGGTGCCGTTCGAACCATTCACTTCATGGTTGCCGATAACGGGAACAAGGGTTGTATTCAGCAGCTGCTCCTGAGCAGCCTCAAACCACCAGTTCCACTGCTCCTGCTCAAAGCCTTTATCAACCATATCCCCGGCATGCACCAGCATGTCTGCATCGGGCATAGATTCCATAGCTTTGGCAAGCGTATCGCCCCACAGGGCAAAGCCGGCCTGTGAATCTGCCTGTGAATCGCCGATGAAGAGGAATTTAGTTGCTTCTCCTTCAGCTGCGTTCGTACGGAAGGTTCCCTGCTGGCTGACATTGCTGTCTCCATCACCGGCACGGTATACATAGGAAGTACCTGGCTCAAGGCCGGTAACCTCGGCTTTATGCACACGCACCGTTCCGTCATTGTTGGTGTTATAGATGGAGCTGGTACCCGTAATCCGCAGCACATTGCTGTCTGCAAAATCCGTGAATTCTGATGCTTTCACCAGCTCAACTACAGTTTCTGTCGTTAGCGGCTCAGTCTGCCAGGTCAGCTGGCGTGAAGTTTCCGCATCCTCTCCCATAGTTACATTGATGTTGCGGGGTGCTGCTGTTCCGGCATGCGGTGCTACTTTAAAGGTCATGACCGGACTGTAGGCATTGCCTTTAACGGCCTGGACCTTATAGGTCCCTGCTGCTGCCGTCGCCGCCTCGGTTGTCAGAACACCGGTTGCTCCGGTGACGGCAGCAGCTGCTTCCGCTCCGTTTATCAGCAGCTTCGCACCTTCAACGGCCGCGCCCCCGGTCATCTCGCTGACAGCAAACGCTGCCGGGAAGCCCTGAGCCATGTCATAGTGATTCCAGGTGAGCTTGAGCTGTGTTTTTACCGTCAGCCCGGCAGCGGCTCCTACAAAGTTGATCGGAGTTCCGGTACCTTCGGCTGAGGTTACAGACCCTGAAGTGTTTTCGATGACAAGCGGCTTGGACACTTCTTTGGCCGGATCGGATATTTCTTCAAGCGTGTGCGGGCCGACATACGCATTGCTTACCGTATAACGGATTTGTCCAATAAGCTCGCTGTCCGACAGATTCGCTTCATTCAGATTACTCAGATTCAGGCGCACTTCCCCTGCTGCCGGGTCAATGACCGGCTCAAGCTGCGCTGATGTTACTTTATCTCCGCGGATCACCTGCAGATCTTGTACTGCAGCAGGATCGAATTTGAAGGCAATGTGCCCTTCCTTCAGAATGTTCGCCTTCACAGCTCTTACATCCAGTGTGTAGGTGTTACCGGCATATACTGTCTCCGGTGTATCGTACACATAATAAGGGGAGCCCAGATTGACCATGAAGTACCATTCTTTAATCGTCTGGTTTCCGTCAAGGTCACGGATGGCCACCTTCACTTTATGACGTCCTTCCGCCAAGGCGGTTTTTGGTTTGTAGGTAATGGTGCCTTTTGGCGGATAGAAGCCGTGTTCAACCAATTGGCCGTCTACATACACACGCGTTTTGTCCGGATCTATCAATGTTGTCCCCGGATGAATGACCGGATCATAGCCTGCATCCTCGGCAGTGACTGAAATCGTCGGTGTGGCCGTCTTGACGATCTCGTTGTCAGCCGGATACACATCCTTCATCACCGGCGGTGTTGTATCTTCATTCAGAGGTCCGTATACAGCGCGGATGTCATCAATATACAAAGCACCGGCCGTTTTGTTATTGTTGCTTGTCTCCATGTAACGGACCGGCATATCCATAGTCAGCGGAGTTGCTTTTCCTGTTGGTACATCCGCTTCAACGTATCTCCAGCCTGTCCAGTCCACACCGGGAAGTGCAGCCGTGAAGTTGATCGGCACAGCCGCGTTGTTCCCGTCCCTGATCTGGGCGCGGAGCCAATGCTTCTGGCCGTCTCCGTATACCCACATGCCGATTTTCTCCGGATAGCCGGGTATCTGGATGCGATTGTCCGTAGAGGATGCCGTCAAATAGGCTCCCGAAGTACCGGTCCTGCCTGTAAAATCATACTCCAGCTTCAGCGCCTTATCGCCGTTCCGGATAAAATCCTGATCTGTGATTTCGACCAGCCGGGTGTAGTTGGCTGCTGCACCGGTAGCCGTATACTTGCCGAGTCCGGCTTCAAAATCCTCCAAAATCACCGGCGGCAGACCCACATTCACTTCAAATGAGGCTTCCACATTTCCGTGCTTCACATAAATCTTGCCGGTTTCCCCATTCCCGTTAGTCGCGGTGAAGATCCCGTCTGCATCCACCGTCCCGATGCCGCCTTCCACCCGCCATTCGTAACTGCTGTTAGCCGCCTGAATGACCTGGCCCTCCCGCAGTGCAGTTACGGACAGCTTCTCTACAGCACCTGAAGTGTAGGTCTTGACTACATCCGGGAACTTCAGCTCTGTCAGCTGGCCGACCACTTCAATCTCCCCGCTGCCCTGCACTGTTCCCGCTGCAGCAGTTACAACGCCAGTGCCTGCCTGAGCGGATGCTCTAAACAGACCTTCCCCGTCAATCGTTCCGAGGCTTGGGTCAACCTGCCAGGTCAGCGGTCCGCTGTATGCAGCCGGTTGTCCGTTCGCATCTATGCCGGCGGCTGTGAACTTAAAGGCCGCCCCTGCCAGAATCCGCTCGGCGTTCGGCTGTACTGCCAGCGTGGAAGCTGTCGTGAGCTCGGGTGCGGTGTTGACCAGCAGCAATCCGTTCCCTGTCTTCCGCTCGTAGCCGTCCGAGCCGTGGTTCATCATTTGGACGCCGGAAGTTCCCGGCATCCTCGCTACAAAAGTAGAAGAGCCTCCGCCGTCCAGATTCATGGCGTTCACCACGCCCATGTCCTTCAGCATTTTGGCCAGCTCGTCTGTCTCGACGCCTTCACTGAAGCCCGGAGCTCTGCCGTCGATTTCGAACAGCACGATGCTTCCGTCCGCTTTGGTACCGATCGCAGTACGCGGGTGGATACCGGCCGGACCTACATTGGTCTGTACGGTTCCGTCTTTAACTAGCGGCCCCTGTCCGCCCACCGCCATCACGACATCGTTCCATTCCCCGTCCAGGGCAAAGCTTGCCGTGATTTCATCACCCGCCTGCAGATTGGCTACCACTGCGCGGGAGGTTCCGGAAGCGGACAGAACCACTTGTCCGGCAGCCAGCGGCGTATCGCCCAGGTTCTTGCGGACTTCGGCTACCTTCAGCTTCAGCGTCTGTCCGCTCTTCACTTCACCTTCCACGATGTCCAGTACGATTTCATCGCCTTCACTCGTCGACTTGGTGGATGTATTGTAGTCTGTCGTATATAGAACAAGATGGTTCGTATCCCGGTACCGGTTAATGCTGGTCAGATTCACCGTCTGGCCGCCGACCGATACCTGCTTTGTAAGCTTGGGAGAACCGTAAATGGAGCTGCCGTCCGCTTTCAGGCCGAAAGCATATGTAGAACTGGCGCTGTTCAGAATTCTTCCTTCGTCCATGAACAGCCCGTTAGGCACGCCCGTAGCAAAGCCGGAGATTTCGTAGAAATCACCGTTGATCCCTGCGATAACACGGCTGCCCGGCGCATCCGTATAAGCGGCCATTTCGGTGACACCCTTCATTCCATATACCTTGCCGTTCTTGGTGCCTGCCCGGAGCGCCAGATTCGGATTTTTCGGATCAAATTCAACGGCATGTATTTTTTGCTGCCCGCGCTCATTCTCCATATTAAGCCATGTATACACCGCTCCCGGTGCCAGTTCCGTTTTACGCACATCAATGACCTTACCGTACTCTGTTGCAGGCAGATCGGTCATTGCAGCGTTTACATACACTCCTGGTTGAAACAATGACATGAGTAATAGAAAAATTACTGCGGCATTCACTTGACGCAAATACTTCTTCACGATTGCGATACCCCTCCCAATGCAGTAGTAGTTGGTGCGTGTCCCACCGGGACAAACCCATAGGGACCATACTACCTATGAAAAGTGAAGGGGATATAAAATCTGATGGCGAAAATTGTTAATATGCTAAAATAATCAGCAGGCTAAATATCCGTCGGAAGAGCGGTTTGTGTGTCGAATAAGAGGGGAAATGGGCGTGAGTGCGTACGGCGTGTTAGAATATGGGCGTATTGAGCGTACGGGTATGTGAAAGTGTAGGCGTATGAGAGCGTGGGCTTACAGGTATACGAAATGCAGGCCTATGAGAGTGTGAGCGTACAAGTATGCGAAATGTAGGCGTATGAAAGTACAGGTATGTGAAAGTATAGGCGTATAAGAGTGTGGGCGTACAGGTATGTGAAAGTGCAGGCGTATGAGAGATGAGACGTGAGCGTACGGGAGTATGCGCAGGAGTGAGCAAGGTTCTTCTGATAACGTATGCTCCGGGTGCGCGCTTTTAAACAAACTATACGGTTTATGTTGTGATATGAGCTTTGATGCTCCGCCCGAACCACGTGAGTATTTGGATTTCTGAGCTCTGATCAGATCAAGCGAAGTGGAAATTCTCCTGTTATTTCTTCTTCAAACAACGTAATTTCAGCGATAGCAGGAAAAACACCACTTAATTTTACCGATTCCGTGCCCGAAGGGAGATTTGAGCCGAAATAGACGGAGTATTTCCAACTAACTATCATATTTCATGAAAAATGATGGATTTAGATGGAGGAAATCCAACTAAAGTGAAGCACCGGCGCTCCCTTTTCGCTCCCTGTTCTCTCCCGCATCCTCCTGGATGAACCGCAGATTATCGAGAGTTAGCTCAGCTTATACTTTAACTGTATTCCATGCAGCTATATCCGGCGATTTTTGGACCAGGAGCGCTTTAGTTGCAGATTCTGCAATTAAAAATTCCCTTAAGTCCTAAAAGAAGACCTTCCACCGGTTTTACGTGTACCAAATACAGTTAAACGTCCAAATCCTGTTTTTTGTGGTCTTTTAGCTGCAGGAAATACAATTAAACACCGCCCCCTCCCACCGTCTCCTTCCGAAAGAGTGCTGAGTGTGGGGTTCCGGAAGTTACATATTTCTGTCATCAACCCCGCGGGTATTTATCCTTGTCCGCCTCCGTAATCTCCCTGATCACGCGGCAGGGATTCCCTGCAGCAATCACCCCGGAAGGGATATCCTTGGTCACTACGCTGCCGGCCCCAATAATGGTATCATTGCCGATGCTGACTCCCGGGAGCACTGATACCCCGCCTCCGATCCACACATTGTCCCCTACTGTAATCGGAAGAGCTACCTCCAGTCCCATGTTACGCTGCTCCACATCAATCGCATGCCCGGCGGTGTAAAATCCGCAGTTCGGTGCAATGAATACATAGTCTCCAAACGAAATTTTGGCCGCATCCAGCATTACACAATTATGATTCACGTAAAAGTGCTCACCGATCTCAATATTGTATCCCTGGTCGCAATAAAACGGCTGCTCGATCAGAAACTCTTCCCCGGTCTTGGCGAAAAGCTTGCGGATCAGCTCTTTCCGCTCCTCTAATTGTCTTGGACGCAACCGGTTATAGTCGTAACACCGCTCTTTGGCCTGAAGACGCTCCTCCACCAGCTGCTTGTCATTGTTATTATCGTATAATAGTCCCTTTTGCGCTTTTTCCTTTTCCGTCATCGTCATCGCGGCTGCACTCTCCTGTTCATATTATCAGTGCATTATAGTTCGCTCCCCCAGGCAAGTCAATTTTCCGTTCACCCGCGGCGCCTGCTCCCCCAAGCCTGTTCTATCCCCTGAAAAGATGATACTATGGCTCTGATACCCTTTAGACATGGAGTGAAAATATGATCAGCATTCTCGTAGTGGAAGATGACAGGCATGTGAGAAGACTTCTTGAAGCTGTTCTTAGACGTGAAGGCTATGATGTGTATACGGCCGAGGATGGCTATAAGGCGCTTGATATACTGGAAGTACAGCATATTGATCTGATCGTGCTTGATATTATGATGCCGAATATGGACGGCTATGAATTTGCGGCGGAACTGCAGGCATCCAACAGTACGATCCCGGTTTTGATGGCTACGGCCAAGCATCTCCCCGAGGACAAGAAAAAAGGCTTCCGCCTGGGCACCGACGATTATATGACCAAGCCGATTGATACCGAGGAAATGCTGCTCCGGATTCAGGCCTTGCTCCGCCGTTCGCAGATTGCAACCAGCCGCAAGCTGGTGGTCGGCAAAGTGATTCTGGATTATGAGGCGTTGACGGTTACCCGGGAGGACGAGAAGCAGACTCTGCCGCAAAAAGAGTTCTACCTGCTGTACAAGCTGCTCTCCTATCCCGACCGGATCTTTACCCGCATCCAGCTCATGGACGAAATCTGGGGCATGAACAACGAAAGTGTGGACACCACTGTAAACGTGCATATTAACCGCCTCCGCAAGCGGTTCGAGCATTATCCGGATTTTGAACTGGTGTCTGTGCGCGGCCTCGGCTATAAGGCGGTGAAGAAGGTTTGAGCAAAAGCAGAATACGCAGCAGGATCAGCATGAAGCTGGGCAACCGGCTCAGCCTGCCCATCACTTTTTCCATAGCGGTATTTCTTATCTTTCTGATTACGGTGAGCACTACGTGGCTGCTGTTCTTTCTGGCGGATGTCACCGGCCTGCTGAATGAGGCGATCATCAGGGACGGTACCGTCTTTCCTATATTGATCCTGATTGCCTGTATCCTGATCGGTACAGTGATTTCAATGTTCGCCAGCCGCAAGATGGTCAAGTCGATCCAGACCTTTATCAATGCAACCGACCGCCTGGCCGGAGGCGACTTCTCTATGCGCCTGCAGCTGACCAGCCCGCCGGAGTTCCGGATTCTGTCCGAGAACTTTAACCGCATGGCCGAAGAGCTTGGCGGCATCGAGATTCTGCGCACAGATTTTGTTAATAACTTCTCCCATGAATTCAAAACCCCGATTGTATCGATCAAAGGGTTTGCGGAGATTCTGAAATATGATGACCTCTCCAAAGAGGAACGGGATGAATATCTGGATATTGTCATTGAGGAATCGGCCAGGCTGGCTTCGCTCGCCTCCAATGTGCTGGAGCTGTCCAAAATTGAAACCCTGTCGATTCTGAGCAACAAGCAGCGCTATAACGTCGGGGAGCAAATCCGCCAATGTGTGCTGCTGCTTAACGCCAATCTGGAGAAAAAGCACCTGTCGCTGAACCTGAATATCCAGGATTATGAGCTGGCCGGGAACAAGGAGCTGCTGAATCAGGTCTGGCTCAACCTGCTCGATAATGCGATCAAGTTCACGCCTGAGCAGGGCGAGATTGAGGTTGGCATGAAGAGACACGGGGATATGCTTGAAATGCTGTTCCGGGACAACGGCAGCGGCATAGCTGCGGACGCCATCCCCAAAATCTTCGATAAGTTCTACCAGCAGGATACCTCCCACTCCACTGCCGGCAACGGGCTTGGACTTACGATTGTACACAAAATCATTACGCTGCACGAAGGCACCATTCAATGCACCAGCTCCCCGGGACAGGGAACGACGTTTACTGTTACATTGCCCGCCGGGCTATAAATGAAGTCTTGAAAGAACCGGATGGTTCTTTCAGGGCTTTTTCTTTTTTCAGAAAAGTTAATTTTCAGTTTATCTTCCTCCGGTATGATACTGGCAACATCACATAAAGGAGCCGCAACTCTATGATCAAATTACTTAAGAATCTGACAGCAAAGGAATGGACCTTATTCGGAATCAGCGTCCTCTTCATTGTTGCCCAGGTATGGCTGGATCTGGAACTCCCGGATTATATGGCCGACATTACCCGTCTGATCCAGACACCGGGAAGCGAGATGAGCGAGATTATTGCCACCGGCAGCTGGATGCTGCTCTGTGCACTGGGAAGCTTAGCCACTTCAATTATAGTAGCAGGTATTGCCGCCAAAATTGCCGCTAACTTCTCTTCCAGACTCCGTTCCAAGTTGTTCAACAAAGTCCAGTCCTTCTCCATGGAGGAAATCAACAGCTTCTCTACGGCCAGCCTGATCACCCGTTCGACAAATGATATTATGCAGGTGCAGATGCTGATTGTCATCGGACTGCAGGTGATGGTAAAAGCGCCTATCCTCGCGGTGTGGGCGGTGCTCAAGATTACCGGCAAGAGCTGGGAATGGTCGCTCGCAACCGGCGCTGCCGTCGGACTGCTGATCGTTATCGTCGGCATCTGTATCCTGCTGGTACTGCCTAAATTCCAGAAGCTGCAGCAGCTGACAGATAACCTGAACCGTGTAGCGAGGGAGAGCCTTACCGGGCTTCGCGTCATCCGCGCCTATAATGCCGAGAAATATCAGGAAGATAAATTCGGCGAAGCGAATAATGAACTGACCCGGACCAATCTTTTTGCGCAAAATGTATTAGCCACCCTCATGCCCGGCATCACTCTCATTATGAGCGGACTGAGTCTGGCGATCTACTGGATCGGTGCAGTCATGATTCAAGGTGCTGATGCCACTGCAAAAATGGGCTTGTTCTCAGATATGATCGTATTTTCTTCCTATGCCCTGCAGGTCGTCATGGCCTTTATGATGCTGATCATGATCTTTATCCTGCTGCCGCGTGCCCAAGTATCCGCGAAAAGAATCAACGAGGTGCTGGATACCCGGCCAAGCCTGGCCAACGGAACGATTACCTCTTCTCCTTCCGATCTGGTCGGCGAAGTGGAGTTCAAAAATGTCAGCTTCAAATATCCGGATGCCGAGGAGTATGTCCTCCAGGATATCAGCTTTACAGCCAAAAAAGGTGAAACTGTTGCCTTCATCGGTTCAACCGGTTGCGGAAAGAGCACTGTCGTAAATCTGATTCCGCGCTTCTATGATGCCACGTCAGGTGAAGTGCTGGTCGATGGCTTGAATGTAAATCAATATGAGCAGAGCGCCCTGCGCAACAAAATGGGTTATGTCTCCCAAAAAGCGGTCCTGTTCGGCGGTACAGTAACCTCCAATATCGCCTTTGGCGATAACGGCCGGGATGTCACCTCTGATGTAGTGGATGCCGTGTATACCTCGCAGGCTTCGGATTTTGTCGAGAAAATGGAAGGCAGCTACGACGCGCAAATCGCCCAGGGCGGTGCCAATCTGTCCGGCGGACAAAAGCAGCGGCTGTCGATTGCCCGGGCGATCGCGCGGCGTCCTGAAATTCTGATTTTCGACGATTCCTTTTCTGCGCTGGACTATAAAACAGACCGCAAGCTGCGCAGTGAGCTGAAAAAGGAATCCCGCGGAACCACAATGCTTATCGTTGCCCAGCGGATCGGTACGATCAAAGATGCCGACAAAATTATTGTCCTGGAAGCAGGACGGATCGCGGGTATGGGCACGCATGATGAACTGATGCAGTCCTGCAGCATCTATCAGGAAATTGCGTACTCGCAGCTGTCGAAGGAGGAGCTTGCCTAATGGATACCCAAAAGAATAAAGAGCAAAATAACACCTGGAGCAAACTGCTCAATTATTGCCGGAGCCATATTCCCATTATTCTGATTGCCGTGATCAGTGCGGCTGCCGGAACCGTATTGACCCTGCTGGGACCGGATAAGCTGTCGGAGATGACCGACCTGATTACCGAAGGCCTTGCCGCCGGCATCGATATGGACGCAGTCACCTCTATCGGACTCTTTCTGGTCTTCATCTACGCCTTAAGCGCCATCCTGTCGCTGGCCCAGGGTCTGATTATGTCAAATGTTACGCAGAAGGTCTCCAGAAGCTTGAGAAAAGACCTGTCCCGTAAAATGAACAGGCTGCCGATCTCTTACTATAATAAATCTACAACCGGTGATATCCTGTCCCGGGTAACCAATGATGTCGATACCATCGGTCAGGCCCTGAACCAAAGTGTCGGAACGCTGGTCACTGCCCTCGCCCTGTTCATCGGATCGATCATTATGATGTTCAAAACCAATGTGCTCATGACCCTGACAGCTATTGCAGCTACAGTCATCGGCTTTGGCCTGATGGCGGCAATTATGAAGAAATCGCAAAAGTATTTCCAGAGCCAGCAGGATTTTCTGGGCAAAATTAACGGTCATGTGGAGGAAGTCTACACCGGGCACACTGTAGTCAAAGCTTATAATGGCGAAGCGCAAATGCGCGGGGAATTCGATGCCTTGAATCAGCAGCTGAAGGACAGTGCGTACAAAGCGCAATTCCTCTCCGGTCTTATGATGCCGATCATGACGTTTATCGGTAACCTGGGTTATGTGGCCGTCTGCGTCGTCGGTGCGGTGCTGGCCATTAACGGATCGATTTCGTTCGGGGTGATTGTGGCCTTCATCATGTACGTCCGTTTCTTCACCCAGCCGCTTGCGCAGATTGCCCAGGCCGCACAGAGTCTGCAATCCGCTTCCGCTGCCAGCAGCCGGGTATTTGAATTCCTGGATGCCGAGGAAATGGAGAATGAGGACAGCAAGCAGAGCCGGCTGGCAACCGCTGCGGGCAAAGTGGAATTTGAACATGTAAAGTTTGCTTATGAAGGCTCTGACAATCTTGTGATCAAAGATTTCTCAGCCCGTGTGAAGCCCGGCCAGAAAATCGCGATCGTCGGTCCAACCGGCGCCGGTAAAACAACGCTGATCAACCTGCTGATCCGCTTCAACGAATTAACGGGCGGGGAAATTTACATTGATGATACACCGGTCAGCAGCCTGACGAGAGAGAATATTCATGATCTGTTCTGCATGGTGCTGCAGGATACCTGGCTGTTCGAGGGTACGATCAGAGAAAATCTCGTATACAACAAAACAGGCGTAAGCGATGCGGAAATAGAAGCCGCCTGCAAATCTGTAGGTCTGCACCACTTCATCCAGACGCTTAGCGCAGGTTATGATACGGTCCTGAATGATAAAGTCAACTTGTCCGCCGGCCAGAAGCAGCAGCTTACGATTGCCCGGGCCATGCTGAAAAATGCGCCGATGCTCATTCTTGATGAAGCGACCAGCTCCGTCGATACAAGAACAGAACTGCTCATTCAGCAGGCTATGGATAAGCTGATGGAAGGAAGAACCTCCTTCGTTATCGCACACAGACTTTCTACCATTAAGAATGCCGATGTCATCCTAGTGCTTAAGGATGGCGATATTCTCGAAAGCGGCAGCCATACAGAGCTGCTCGCGGGGAACGGCTTCTATGCCGAGCTGTACAACAGCCAGTTTGAACAGGCCTCCTAATTCTTCATTCTGGCGGTTCACTGCAAAACTAAAAGGCCAAGCTCTTGTCCGGACTAGTGACAAGAGCTTGGCCTTTTTGGTATTACAGAATCGGAGATAATAATCTCGCGATCGCTTCTTTGAACTTAAGCAAATTCGGCCGTGCCTCGTAGCGCTGAAGTGTCAGCTCCGAGCAGGACAGACTGTCCTTCAGGAACAGGTCATGCAGCTCGGTAGCGATCTTTTCATCACAGACAAGCGCATTGACCTCAAAATTCAGCCGGAAGCTGCGGGTGTCGATATTCGTAGTTCCGACAGAGGCGATCTCCTGGTCCACCACGATCGTCTTGGCATGCATGAACCCCTTCTCATATTGCAGGATTTTGACGCCGTAAGGCAGCAGTTCACCGGCATGCGCCAAAGTCGCGGAATAGACGAACATATGGTCAGGCTTGTTCGGAATCATAATGCGGACATCTACGCCGGAGAGCAGCGCGATTTTGCAGGCATCCATAAAGCTTGCATCCGGTATGAAGTACGGTGTCTGGATATAGATGCTTCTTTTGGCAGAGGCGATCAGCTTCAGGTACATGTTCTTGAGATGCTCCGTCTGGGAGTTCGGTCCGCTGGAGATGATCTGCACCACGCTGCTGCCTGTATGTTTCTCTGTGCGGAAGGCCAGCTGCTCGGGATGCATATCATGACGGTTCGCCGCCTTGTTCCAGTCCAGCAGAAACCGGCCCTGAATCTGGTCAACGGCACCCCCTTGTATTCTGAAATGCGTGTCCCGCCAGTATCCCATTTTCTTATCCAGGCCCAGGTACTCATCCCCGACGTTAAATCCGCCGATATAAGCAATCGTGCCGTCAATAATGCACAGCTTCCGGTGATTGCGGTTGTTGATCCGCAAGTTAATCAGCCGGAAGATGGACGGGAAAAAGACCTCTACCTTACCGCCATGAGCGATCACATCCTTGAAAAAAGAGCGGTTAATCAGCCTCGAGCCGATCTCATCGTACAGAATGCGCACTTGAACGCCGGCTTTTGCCTTGATCGTCAGCTCATCGCGGAGTTTGGTTCCCAGCTCATCGGGCTGCCAGATATAGTACTGTATATTGATTTCCTGATTGGCACCGCGGATATCATTGATCAGTGAATTGAACTTGTCCTGCCCGTCTTCAAAGATCTCAATTTCGTTATCCAGTGTGATGAGCGCATTGGACGACCGCAGATTCATCTTCAGCAGGTTCGCATATTTGGCGGTAAGTCCGCCCATGTAATCAACCGTCATCACCTGCTCATCCACTGCGGACTGCAGATAGATCCGTTCTTCTGCGCTTAGCTTATAGAAGTTTTTCTGTTTGAGCTGCCGGCCGAAGAAGACGTAGAAGAGAAATCCGAGTAATGGAATGAAGAACAGGACCATCAGCCAGGCCCAGGTCGACCCGATGTCCCTGCGCTCAATAAAGATGACAACTCCCGCCAAAATAATATTGAGTAAGGTTATGATAGAAAGTATGAGTGTGAACAGGCTGCCGGATTCCAATTAGTGTGTGCTCCCTTCAAATATATATTTTGCAAGTAAGTTGTGCGGTATTTAGAATTGTAGGTATCTTCCACATTCCGGTCAAGCACAATATTTAAGTAATCTTTAGATTCGGTTTAGGTTGAATAAAGCTTGATGCGCTAAAAATGTACTAGGGAGGGATTGCTTTGTACTCAATTCTTATAGCTGACGATGAACCGGAAATTGTGGAGCTGCTCCAGCTCTATCTGGAAAAGGATTTTCATATATTAAAGGCAGCCAATGGTAAAGAGGCCTTGGGCATAGTTAATACCGAAGCTGTGGATCTGGCGATCCTCGATATCATGATGCCGGAAATGGATGGCCTGCAGCTGCTTAAAAATATCCGCCGTACCTGCCACATCCCTGTTCTGTTATTATCGGCAAAAAGCCAGCACCATGATAAGATTCTCGGTCTTGAGCTTGGGGCGGATGATTATATCTCCAAACCGTTCAATCCACTTGAGGTGGTTGCCCGGGTGAATGCCATGCTGCGCAGAGTCCATCATTTCGATGTCCCCCAAGCCGGGAAGGAAACCGTCAGCACCCTCGTGCTCGGAGATCTGTCGCTGGATATCAGCACATGCGTCCTGCATGTCGCCGGAGAACCGGTGGTGCTGACCTCGACGGAATTCAAGATTCTGAAGCTGATGATGGGTGAGCCCGGCAGAGTCTTTACGCGCAAAAGAATCTATGAAGCGGTGTGGGAAGACTTCTACATGTATGAAGATAACAGCATTATGGTGCATATCAGCAATATCCGTGAAAAAATCGAACGGGATTCCAAAAAGCCGGAATATCTAAAAACCATTCGAGGATTGGGGTACAAAATGGATGCGCCTGTGGAGAGATAGAAGTAAGCGGCCGCTGCAAACGTCTCTTGCCTTTGACTTTTTACGTTTTTTTCTGATTATTGTGGTCATCGTGCTTGCTGCGTACCTGTTCATTCAGATCGATGTCACCCGTAAAATCAAGGACTATATGATTGCTGATCCCGATCTGAAGCCTGAGGCCAGCCTTTATTCGGACAACCCCTACACCGGACCAGAAACCGGAAAGCTGCTCGGCAGCGGGGGCTGGCTGGAAGTGCTCAATCAGGACAAAACCCTTATAGATGTGATCGGAGCCAAAGCTGACACCGCGCAAAGCTATACCGAAGAACAGCTGTACGGGCTGCTTGAGAACGGCCCGCAGCAGCAGTATTACTATTCATTAACCCGTTATGAGGATCAGGGAACCGCAGCATGGCTGCTGCTCAAAATTCCCCGCAACCGGATTGAGATCACCATTAACAGCTACCCCTTCCAGTCCCAGTTGAATCAGCCGGTAACCTTCTATATTTTATCCGGCACGATTGTCATGCTGCTGGTAGTTGTCGGCTACAGTTATTCCGTGGCCCGGAGAATACGCAAACCGCTCAGAACGGTCAGTGAGGGTCTGAATGAAATGATTCAGGGCAATTACAGCACACGGATTATGGTCGATGCCGAGGAGGAGTTCATCCAGATCGGTGAGCGGTTCAATTACATGGCTGACGTGATCGAGACCACCACCGAGGCGCGGCGGCAGGCGGAAGAGAGCAAACAGCGGATGATTATGGATCTCTCCCATGATCTGAAGACGCCGATTACGAGCATTCAGGGCTATGCGCAGGCGCTCTATGAAGGCCGGGTTACGGACCCCGAGCGGCAGCGGAAATATCTGACCTATATCTACAACAAGTCTTCCCAGGTGACGAAGCTGATTCAGAATATGGTAGAGCTGCTGAAGACCGATTCACCGGATTTCCTGCTCAAGCTGGGGCGTTATGATCTGGGGGATTTTCTGCGGGAGATTATTGCCGATACTTACGGCGAGATTGAACAGAACAGCTTCACTCTGCATTTCAAAGTGCCCGAGCATGCGATATATGCCCGTTTTGACCCGGAGCTGCTCTCCCGCGCCGTTCATAACCTGATCAGCAATGCCCTCACCTATAATCCTGCGGGAACGGAGCTGCGCATTGAGCTTATTCCGGGGAACCAGCGGGTAGCCATCGAAATTGCGGATACGGGCATCGGGATTTCCCCTGAGCTCAGGGCGGTGATCTTTGATCCGTTTGTCCGGGGGGATGAAGCCAGAACAGCTTCCGGGGGAACAGGCCTGGGGCTTGCGATTGCGCTGAAAAACACCGAAAGAATGGGCGGTACGCTGAAGCTCGGCAGCAGCCCTGCGGAAACAACTGTTTTTACGATAGAAATTCCTGTATGATAAAAATTCCCGCAAGGTGGAGCTTTGCTTCGGCCCCAATACAGAAAAACCGGAATCGTTCGCCTAACCAGGGTTAGGGACGATTCCGGATACTGTGATGTGGACCTCGGAGACGATGAAGCCGGTCATTTTTTCCACATGACTCTTAATGACATGCTGCAGCTTCCTGGAGATTTCGTGCAGGGGAGTTCCGAGTCTCAGGACAGGAAAGATGCGGATAGATACACTCCCGTCCTCAATGGTAAGGTTCACGGCTTTATAGAAGTCTGTTTTATTTTTACGTTTGGTTGAACCCTGCATCAGTGCCATGACCTCTTGGATCTCCTCTATCGCCTTGCCGGCAATCTTGGTGATTGTCCGGTTGGAAATGGCCACTCTTCCTATATAATCGCTGTGTGCAGTAGTCATCTTAGTCCCTCCTCCGGTTAGTGTGAGCTACAGCCCTTCCCATTTCTCCTTCAAGAACACATGGTAAGTATGTTTGGCCAGTATTTTGAACACGGTATAGACTGGAACGATGATCAGCATCCCGATAATTCCGAAGAGATTGCCTACACCCAGCACGAGAACCGTTGTGGTAATCGGGTGGATATCCAGACTTTTGCCGAAAATGAGCGGCTGGATGATATTATCCTGAATCTGCTGCGCCAGCAGAATAATGACGAGCGACCAGATGCCCACACTCGGGGATTCAATCAGGCCGAAGATCACAATCGGAATCGCTGAGATAATGGCGCCGAAATACGGAATGAAGTTCATGATTACCGCCACCAGTGTCAGCACAAGCGCATACGGCAGCCCGATGAGCAGAAATCCCAGGTACATTAAGATTCCCAGGGCCACGTTAACCATTACTCTGCTCAATATATAGCTGTTCAGGGCAGCGTCGATTTCTTTAAGAATTGTGCGGGCTCTGTTACGGAAACGTTTCGGAAAAATCCTGACAATCACCCTTCCGAACTTCTCGCCGTCTTTCAGCATGTAGAACAGAAGAATCGGGAAGGTGAACAGAACAATCGCAAAGTTGGATACCGCTGAAAAAAGTCCCGATACATAGTTCGTGAGCAGGTTGAACCCTTTGTTCAGATACTCCGTCAAATGAGAGAGCAGACCGCTGTCCCCGGGGAAAATTTTTGCCAGAAAGCCGCTTTGTTCAAGCTCCCTCACCTTGGCATCCAGTAAATTAAACAGCGCTGGCGCGTTATTGATCATGTTCATCAGCTGATATTTCAGCGGGGGCCACACCCCGCCCCAGAAGGCCAAAATCAGCATGGCTACAACCACATAGATGAGAAGAATAGCCGGTGTCCGGTGCATCCGCTTTTTCTCCAGCAGACTGACCAGCGGCCGTAATAAATAATAGAAGAAAGCAGCCAGCAATAAAGGAATCAGGATCATGCCGGTCAGTGACTTCAGCGGTTCAAAAATAAAATCCACTAATGAGCCCACATAAATGATGGCAAGAACCAGCAAGACCGCCTTCCCTACCGTCAGAGCCTTGGTTAATTGGTTCATTCAGTATCTCCTCTCTACATATTCATTTATAGCGCCCCAACCTTTACATAACCTAAGCCGAACCTAAAGATTAGTTAAATTTACGGGAGGAACGCCGGGAGGAGATTGCTGTTTTATTTCAAATGCTCTTTCAGCACCGCCCCCAGATCAGAGGTGTACCGGGTGAGCTTCAAGCTTATTTCCGTGCGCATAACATCCCGGGTGAGTCCAAACCGCTCCTGGTAGCCGCGGAACAAAATTTTGTGGTACACCAGGAAATCCTCCTGTTCGTCCGGCAAAACCTTGATGTTGCGCTGTCTGAGCTCCTTTTGCAGCCGGTACGTATCCTGCATGACGCGGTGCTGGATATAACGGCCGGCCATTAAGTATATTCTGCTGAGCACATTGCCCGAATGTTCAATCTCTTCGATGCTCTTGCTTACCATCGTATCTATGTATGGCAGCAGAATGAGATCCCGGACCATCGTGCGTTCCGCGATCGTGAGCATCTGCCGGCCGGATTCCTCTTTCTTCTGCTGCTGGTCGTACTGTTCCACATGCTCGCTCAATAGCATCTTGGTTTTCCATCTCTCGTTCCCGTCTAATTTGCTCATTGGTAATGTCCCCCTATTTGTTCAGCCCGTTCCAGAGCCACCCCGGATTCCAGCAATGAGGACGCGCGTATAAGCGCTCGGCTGCCGTATCTTGTTTTGATGTGGTCAATAGCCTGTTCCCTGTTATAGCTGCGGACCCTGTCGTCGAATAAGGTGAGCTGCATGACGCTGTCATCGGTCAGCTGGGAGATGGATATGGTCAGGCGGCTCAAAGGCATGCCGGTCCAGTGGTCGACGAATAACTGATACGCCGCCGCGGCCACCTCATGCGTTAAGGAGGAGGGTTCAGGCAAAGTCGTCTGCCGGCTGTAGGCGTTCGATCTTGTACCGTCCGTTTCGGATACGGCAACGGTTACCACCGATCCCATGTACCCGTGGCGCCGTGCCCGCTGGCATACCTCAATAACCAGCTCCAGCAGGACAACCTCGATTTCCGGCAGCCTGGTGTACAGATTCCAGCGCAGCGCCTTGCCGTGGCCTACAGATTTGAGCTGGTGGCGTATTCCGGTCACTACGGGGCTTGGGTCAATGCCGCGGGCAGTCTGCCAATAATATTCGGCCTGAATATCGCTTTGTCTGCCCATGGTCATGCGCATTCTCCGTTTCAATTCCCCCAATTCCATCCGGGCAATGTCGCCGATCGTAGTAATCCCCATCCGGTAAAAGTTCTTGGTCATTCTGCCGGCGACCATAAACATTTCATGAACCGGCAGCGGCCAGAGCTCGGTATCCAGATTGCCGTAATCCAGCTTGAATACGCCGTCCTCCTTCTTCTTTGCCATGTTGTTGGCCATCTTGGCCAGGATTTTGGTCGGTCCAACCCCTACCCGGGTCCACACGCCCGTGGATAACAGGACATGCTGCTGTACGGAGCGGATGATGTCCTGCAGGTCTTGTTCAAAAAAACTCACGGAGCCGGTCACATCCAGAAACTGCTCGTCGATACTGAACGGCTCTACAAGGTCAGTGTAACTCTGATAAATTTCCGAGATCAGCAGGGAGACCTTAATATAAGTCCGCATCCGCGGCCGGATCACTACGAGCTCGGGACATTTGGTCAGCGCTTCACCCACCCGTGAGGCGGTGGTTACGCCGCGGGCTTTGGCGATAGGACAGGCTGCCAATACAATGCCGTTCATCCGTGCGGGATCTCCTACGGCGACCGGCCGGTCTTTGTATTCGGGATGGGCCGCTTTCTCGACGCTGGCGTAGAAGCTTTGACAGTCTGACAGCAGAATAATACGTTCCTTAGGCATACCTCTTCCCCCGGACTGCCTGCCAGGCCAGAATACCGGAGAGGAGAAATACCCGCGGCGAACCGGAGGTTAAGCAGGTTGCCCGGATTCGTCCGTTCTGGATGCCGAGGATTTCAATCTGCCGCTGGGTGATATTGCCCGCCTTATCCATATATACAATCTCAATGATTTGACCCTTAGCCATTCTCATGACCGATCGCCTCCATAATAAGAACATTTGTTTGTATTATAACCAAACAGGTGTTCGTTAATCAATCAAGAGTATATTCCTCTGCTGGAAGGATTATGAATAATTATTTTCCATCACGGTATTTCGGCAATTTGTCAGGCTAAATTAGCGGCCGCCGCCCATCAAGTGGATTTTCTCCATCTAATTCTCCGCTTTGCAGCATTTTTGATGTTTTAGTGGGAAAAGCTCCACTTAAATCCAATGAATTTCGCTCCATAGCCAAATATAGCCCGAAATAGCGGGAGTATTTCCAACTAATCCTCACAACCCCCAGGAAATGATGGAATTACGTGGAGAAAATCCAATTAAAATGAACAGCCATGCATAGTATATCCAATTCAACGCAAGAAACCCGTCAGGCTAATCCCTGCGGGTTATTACATTTATTCGGATGCTTACGGACTGCTGGATATAATTCTTGCAGCACATACACTCACTGAATACCAGCCTTCGACAGGATTGTTAAGCGCAGCTTTTCAAAGTCAATGTGGTGGAAGGCTGAAACAGCAATACCTGCAGAATAAGTCCTGCCGAAGAGCCGGTCAGTCCTTTCCCAGAAGGAACGTTTCGCTCCCTGCTCATCCGCCCAGATTCCGAGCTTGATCACTCCGCTTTCCGAAACAAACTCAGCTTTGTAGATACTATGGAACGGAAGTTTCTTGTGCCCGAACAGCCATTTATATTCGAGGTATTCGTCGGTAACTATTAAATAAGCTTTGTTAAAAAACGTCATCGCAAGCCAAAGATATCCGAAAAAAACAGCAAAAAGTAAAAAGAAAATATTAAATATAAATTTGGCCGTCCGGTCATCGCCGGGCAGCAGAATACATCCGATAAATATCGCTTCCATCAATCCATACAGAATGTGCTGTGACCCTCTTAATTTAGCCTCATGTTTTTGCTCCAGCGGCAGCACATACAATCCGTTCTTGTCCGTTAATAATGTCTCCAACAATGACTCTCTCCCGTTCATCTCAAAATTATGTAAGCACTCATTTCTTACGGGAATTATTGGCCCATTTATAGAAGGACCAGACCAGCAGAAATACAATAATTAACAGAAGTATAATTAATGTTTTGGCGTATTCGCTGTAATACATATGAGCAGCCTCCAAATAGTCAGGAATACATCCATTCTAGCATTTTTATGTATAAAATTGTAACTAAATCAACATCAGCCTCATAACAGTACAGACTTGTCGCTTTTGGCAAATAATCGTGATATGATCTGAAAATAACAGGTTGATATGAGGAGGCGTTATAGTGGGAACAGAGAGTCCGGTAACGATAACTATCGAAACAATTGTACATGTCCCCGTAGAAAGTGTATGGAGATACTGGACTGAGCCAGAGCATATCACACAGTGGAATCATGCTTCCGAAGACTGGCATACCCCTTACGCTGAGAACGATCTTAAGCCCGGCGGTGCATTTCTCTCCAGAATGGAAGCCAAAGACGGCAGCTTCGGATTTGATTTTAGCGGAGTATATGACACGGTAACCCTTAACGAGGAGCTCTCCTATACCGTCGGTGACGGCAGAAAAGTGCAGATTGCTTTTACCCGTCTCGGCAATGATACCCAAATCACGGAAACCTTTGAAGCGGAGAATACTAACGAAATAGAAATGCAGAAAGCCGGATGGCAGGCCATTTTGGATAATTTCAAAAAATATGCTGAAGCTGTTTAAGGATATTCATGGAAATACCTTTGCCCAAGTTACCGCGGTGGATCTATAACTTGTTTCCGCCAGAAAAGGACCTGTCCCCGACAGGTCCTTCTTCTTAAGCTTGCTTTACTCTCTTGTTTCCAGTTCAGCCACTGAGGATACAGCCATGACAATGCTGGACAAAGCCCGTTTTGCAGGCCTGCCACTCCGGTATTTTCCAGTTTTCTTAGGTTTTCTACCCAGCCGCGAATATACAACCCATTTCCGTTCCTCCCCAGGGCAAAGCCTGGAAACTTGAAATAGCGGACTTTTTCACCGCCTAGTTATCGCCCATGCCGGGCGCACTTAAAAAGCAGCCTGTCGCAAGGACAGGCTGCCTTTAGAATTATATGCTGTACGGAGGTGCGGGATCCTGCTTGAAATTCTGAATCTCCGTCTTAATCTCCTCTGTAACGGTTAGAGCCTCATCTTTGATTTCCTTGAATACACCCAGGGATTCCTTGATGACTTCTGCGACCTCCTGCCCTTTTTCCGCGAGCACCTGGCCCTTTTCATTAAGCATGGCGCCTTTTTCCTTAACAATCTCTGCCACATCCGCCAGTTTGGTGCGTCCGCCTTGACCTTGCTGAGGAGCAAGGAGAACGGCCAGACCGGCACCGACTAATGCACCGAGCGCTGCCCCTATTGCGATTGTCTTTTTCGTTTGAGTTTCCATGATCATTACTCCCTTCTATGCAGGTATTTCTCATTACTTACCCCATAATCAGCCTCCCGAATAAACCCTTTCCTAAAGAACCATATTATATTTCTAGGGGGTGCTGAATGACTCAAACATGTGCTAAAAATACCAAGAAACAGGCATCACCTGCCAAAGACGGGGAATTAAAATGGTGGCAGCTGTCTTTGCTGGGCATCGGATGTACGATCGGGACCGGCTATTTCCTGGGCTCGGGCCTTGGTATTAAAATTACCGGACCTGCCATGGTCTTCTCCTTTTTACTCGCTGCGGCCGGCACCTATATCGTCTATCATCTGCTGGCCATGATGACCACTGCCGACCCTCAGGAAGGCTCCTTCTGCTTCTATGCCGAAAAGGCCTTCGGCCGTTGGGCCGGCTTCAGCTGCGGCTGGAATTACTGGAGCTCCAAAATCCTGATTATGGGCAGCCAGCTGACGGCGCTCGCCATTCTGTCACAATTCTGGTTCCCCCGCATACCGCTTTGGGTATTCGCCGCCATCTATGCGGTGCTCTCCATCGCCGTAGTGCTTCTCGGGACTAAGGGCTTTGACAAGGTCGAGAATATACTTGCTGTTACGAAAACCGCTGCGATTGTGATGTTCATCATTCTCGCCGCTGCGGCCCTGTTCGGCTGGATTCATGGAGGAAATGACGGACGGCCGGGTATGCCGGGCTCCATGAATGAGATTTTCCCCGGGAACTTCCGCGGCTTCTGGTCTTCACTGATTTATGCTTTTTTTGCATATGGCGGAATTGAAACCATCGGCCTGATGTCAATGCAGCTGAAAAACAAGGAGGATGCGCCGAAAGCGGGGCAAGTCATGCTGATCGTACTGACCATCATCTACGTGATTTCCATTGGTCTGGTGATTGCTATGGTCTCCTACAAAGCCATTACGGAAAAAGAGAGCCCGTTCGTAACCGCACTGTCCACCTATAAGCTGCCCTTCTTTCCCCATGTCTTTAATGCAGCGATCCTGACCGCAGGCTTCTCCACCATGACCGCTTCTTTGTTTGCGGTCACCAACCTGCTTGTCACACTCGCCAAGGACGGCGATGCGCCCCGTGTATTTCAGAAGAAGCTTAAGTTCCGGAGCCTGCCTCTGGCCTCCCTGGCGCTGGCCGCTGCGGGATTATCCCTGTCTGTGGTCACTTCCCTGCTTCTGCCGGGCAAAATTTATGCCTATATCACTACGGCGGCAGGAATTCTGCAAATGTATAACTGGGGGTTCATCATCATCTCCGCATATAAAATCCTGAAGCTGAAGGTGAAGGAAAAGATCCTGTCCGTCACCGGTCTACTCCTGCTGCTGCTTGCTGTAACCGGGACTATTATGGAAAAAAGCATCCGGCTAGGCTTTGTCGTGAGCATCGTGCTCGTTGCAATAATAGCGGCCGTTACCTGGATGATGAGCAGGAAATGGGAAAAATCCGGCAAACCAAACAAGCAGCCTGCTCCGTGAGCGGCTGCTTGTTTGGCGTCATCCCCGTGTTAGAGAAGATTGATATTGCCTTCCCGGCATTCTTTCAGAATCTGCTCATTCCACACGGAAGCCTGCACTTCACCGATATGGGCTTTTTTAAGCAGAAACATGCAGACCCTCGACTGGCCGATTCCGCCTCCAATAGACTGCGGCAGTTGATCCCGGAAGATCAGCTGATGAAATTCCAGAGCCTTCCGGTCTTCATCACCGGATAATTCCAGTTGCTCCGCCAAACGCTGTTTATCGACGCGGATTCCCATCGAAGATATTTCAAAGGCCTGCTCCAGAACCGGATACCAGAGCACGATGTCCCCGTTCAAATTCCAGTCATCATAATCCGGGGCACGGCCGTCATGCTTGATCCCCGAGAGCAGCGCTCCGCCGATTTGCATGATAAAAACTGCCCCGTACTGCTGTGCGGCACGGTTCTCTCTTTCCTTCGGTGTCAGGTCGGGATAGAGATACTCCAGCTCCTGGGAAGTAATAAAATGCAGCTTTTCCGGGAGAACGGGCGTAAGTTCCGGAAAGAATTGTGACAACAGCTGCTCGGTCGTTCTGACCGCATTAAAAACCGACCGTGCGGCGGATTTCAAGGTGTCCAGATTACGCTGCTCCCGGGGGATTACCTTTTCCCAGTCCCATTGGTCCACATAGATGGAATGCAGATTATCCTGAATCTCATCCCGCCGCAGAGCGTTCATAATGGTGTACAGTCCTTCTCCTGCCTTAAAATTATAGCGCTGCAGGGCCATCCGCTTCCATTTGGCCAAGGATTGGACAATCTCAAGCTCTCCGTCCGTAATATCAATGGCATCGAAGGAGACAATACGCTCTACCCCGTTCAGGTTATCATTAATTCCGTTGCCGTTTCTCACCACAAGCGGGGCGGAAACTCTCTGCAGATTCAGCGCTTCGCTTAGTTCAGCTTCAAACAGCTCTTTGGCCAATTTGATCGCTTTCTCGGTCTGTGTCAAATTAAGTAAGGATTCATAACTCTTAGGGATGTTCACCGTCGGCATAATATTTTTCCTCCAGAATTCTCAAAGTTTATAGGCCTTTGCCTCATCGCAGTAACGATGTATCCTATGAGAAAAATGAGAAATGGTTACAATGACCCGCTTCATCCCCACAAAGCCTTGATACCCTGAATGCCAAAATAAACCCCGAAGCCGACCAGCGAAGCACCCGAAATGATAGAAATCCACTTCAGCATGCTCTCATTCAAAAAACGCCGCAGCCCAGTGGTGAGTGAAGCGACACATAGATCCCAAAGCGCCAGTCCGAGGAAAATCATGCTACTGTAAATTAACAGATGGGATGTCCCGTACGAATTGGCTGTTTTCGCCAAAATAGAGCCGTAGATGCCGAGCCAGAACAATATGGATAACGGACTGGTGATGGACACCATAAACCCGGTCATAAAGCTTCTGAGCAAAGACTCTTTATTGCGCATAGTCGCATGGATATCTACCTTTTCAGCGGTAAGAATACTCTCAATACCTGAATAAACCAGTATTAATGAGCCAAAAATCCATAGAAAGATCTGAATTTCAGGCATATTCAAAAAACGGACCATCCCCATATAGATCAGCAGCATAAAAATCCCGTCGGCGATCATGGATCCCGCTCCGACAGACCATGCATTCCAGAATCCGTTCTTGATCCCTTTATCCAGACGTGCAGAATTCACCGGCCCCATCGGCGCAGCAAGGGTTAAACCCAAAAAAATATAACTGAGTAACAGCTGAATGCTCAAAGATCTTCACTCCCTGTCCAAAGGTACTACCTTGTACACTTTATGACGGGAAACAGCTGTTCATACATCTTGTACACCTACATTTTTGAGGTTCAGGGGAGGTTCTACAGGCAGCTTATGTCTTCAGCGTATAAACTTGTTATCTTTGTCACACATTATATTCCAGAAAGAGAGTTAGAGGTATGCAGGGGAGCGGGGGTGCCACATGGATGGGCTGGATTAAAAAGGTTGCCGGAACTTATAGACCGAACAAAAAGAAATACAAGCAAAAACAGAATCAGCATACGCAGAATCCGCAAAATTCCGGCGAACCTATAGATCCTTCGTTACCCCGCACACGTGCAGCCCTGCTGAATGCGATGGGAAACAGTCCCGACTTTATCATGCGCGATTTCACCGGTAATACCGGTTCTGACCCTGTCCTCTCTGTATGTTATCTTGAGGGCTTGACGGATTCCGCTCTGTTATCTGACCTGCTGGAAGGAATTATTCAGGGGCTGGCTTGTATGCCGGAATTCAACAATGAGCACACGGCAGTCTCGTTCTTCAAAAATATGCTGCCTGCCGGCAGCATTACTGTCATCAGCACCAGGGAGCAGATGTACCAGCCTATTCTTACGGGCAGTGCGCTGATTATGATCGACAGCATGCAGTCAGCGCTCGCCGTGTCCATCGCAGGCGGAGAAAGAAGAGCTGTGGAGGAACCGACCTCCCAAACGGTCATCCGCGGGCCTAAAGAAGGGTTTACCGAAGAAATCACAACAAATATTACGCTGATCCGCAGAAAAATCCGGACCCCTGACCTGAGGCTTACCAGCCATACGATCGGGGAGGTTTCACAAACCAAAGTAATTGTAGCCTACATTGAGCAAATCGCTGATCCGGAAGTGGTAAAGGAAATCAACAAGCGTCTTCAAGCCATCCAGACAGACAGTATACTGGAGAGCGGCTATATCGAGGAATTCATTCAGGATGCACCGCTTTCCGTTTTCCCTACGATGTTAAACACGGAGCGTCCGGATACGGTAGCAGGCAGCCTGCTGGACGGGCAGGTCGCTATTCTGGTTGACGGTACCCCATTTGCGCTGATTGCACCGGTTACCTTCTTCAACTTTTTTCAGAACCCCGAGGATTACTACCAGCGGTATGATATCTCCTCTTTTTTACGGATTATCCGGATGATTTCGTTTTTCATTTCTTTGCTGCTTCCTTCTGTATTTATTGCGCTGACTACATTCCAGCAGGAAATGATCCCTACTACTATGCTGGTGACACTGGCCGCCCAGCGTGAAAGCTCGCCGTTTCCGGCGCTGCTTGAAGCTTTGGCTATGGAATTGACGTTTGAGGTCATCCGGGAGGCCGGTGTACGGATGCCCCGGGCGATCGGACCAGCCATCTCCATTGTAGGGGCGCTGGTCATCGGGCAGGCTGCAGTAGAGGCCGGACTGGTCTCCGGTGCAATGGTCATTGTGGTTGCTTTTACGGCGATCTCAAACTTTGTGATTCCATACTTCAGCATGGCTACCTCGGTCCGGCTGCTGCGTTTTTTTCTGATGGTTCTGGCCGGGACACTGGGATTGTTCGGGATTCTCGTGGGGGTAATTCCGGTATTGGCGCATCTGGTCTCCCTTCAGTCCTTCGGGGTGGATTATATGACTCCTTACAGCCCGTTCTACAAGTCTAATATGAAAGATCTCGTGCTCAGAGTTCCCTGGTGGGCCATGAAGACACGGCCTCATACGAAATCCGGCCCGAACCGAACCAGACAGGCTTCCCATCAGTATCCTGCGGGCTCCAACAATATTATCAGCAGTATGAAAGAGACCGATCCACAAGAGCAAGGGAGGGATTGACATGCGCCTGTTCCGGGCATTCTTTATCCCGTCCATCCTGTTTCTGTTCCTTACAGGGTGCGGAAACCGCATAGAGCTTAATGAGCTGGGGATAACGACAGCCACGGGGTACGATGGGCACAAAGGCGACTGGACAATTAGCTACCAGGTGATCGTTCCTTCGGCAATGACTGCCGGTAGCGGCTCCGCAGGCAGCGGAGGATCGCAATCTGCCATCCATACGTTCTCCACCAAAGGCAGAAGTATTAGAGAAGCTGTAGCGGCCAGCAGTATAGAACACCCGCGGAAGCTGTATTTTGCCCATACCAATGTGGTTATCATCGGCAAAGAAGCAGCAGAAGCGGGTATTGGAGAAATCCTCGACAATTACTACCGTAATCCGGATGCCCGGGAAACGGTAAAAGTGTTCGTCACAGACGGAAAAGCCAGTGACTGCCTGAAGGTGCTGATTCCCCCGGAGAAGCTTCCCGGACAGGCATTGGCCAATATTTTGCAGAGAAATGCCCAGTTATCCTCGTACTACCCTTCCATGTCTGTCCACCAGCTGGCGCTTCAAATCAGCTCGGATAGCGCTGCTGCAGGCGTGCCGGAGTTATCTATTGAAGGTCTCGGTGATACGCTGGAATCTATTGATATTTATAAAGAAACCGCACCTGCCGGTACCAAAAAATTATCCCGTCTGGCTGTTTTTTACAAGGACAAGCAGGTAGGGACTTTGAGCCGGAATGAGAGCCTGGGACTTAACTGGCTGAATGACCGTGTGCAGTCGACCACCCTTAGCAGCGAAAACAGCAAAGGAGAAATCACCGCTTTTCTGGTCCGCAAAGCGAAGGTGAAGATTACCCCGATAAAAGGACCGGAGCACTACACCCTGCGTGTAAATGTTAAAGTTAATGCAGAGATTACGGAAACCACATCTGATGAAGATATAACCACTGCCCAGGGGCTAAAAGTCCTGCAGCGGGAGGCCGAAGAGCGCATTGAAGCCCAGATTCTGGAGGGCTGGAACGGGATGCAGAAATTGAACCTGGATCTTGCCGGCATCGGAAATAACATCCACCGGAAGCATCCCGGGGACTGGAAGGAAATCAAGGGCAGCTGGCCTGAAGCTTTAGCTGAAATGGATATTGATATTAGCGTTAAGGTGAACCTTATCCAGCCTGGACTGCTCCAGGCTTCCTTCAACAAGCTGCTTGGAGAGCAATAAAGACAATTAGATGGGGGTGAGACCATAAATGAACCGGAGTACACTGCGTGTATCAGAGCTGGCTGTGACTCTCTCTCTTTTTGAAGTAGGGAGCACTACCTTGTTTCTAATTGGGGGTGAAGCAAAGCAGGATGCCTGGCTGGCCATGCTCATCGGCGCGCTCGGCGGCCTGCTGCTTCTGCTGCTGCATCTGGCGATACACCGGCAGGAGCCGAAGCTGGATCTGTTCATGTTATTCAGGCGGTTCACAGGAAAATATTTAGGCTGCCTGCTGAATCTGCTGTTTGTTATTTATTTCACCTATGAGGCTTCGCGTAATCTGCGTGATCTGAGCGAAGTGACCGTGCTGACTTTGCTTAACAATACCTCCGTATGGATTATTGCGGTTATAGCAATTTTGGTGATCTCCAATACGGTCCGGTACGGGTACAAAGTACTGTTCCTCATGTGCATGATGCTTTTTCCGCTGATGATATTCGGCTATCTCTTGATCAGTGTGTTAATTCCGGCCACTGGTCTTTTTCATTATGAACTTTCTCTGCCTGTTTTGGAGAACGGGTGGACTCCGGTGTTCCGGGCAGCGGTACCCGAAATTATTTCCTTTCCTTTCGGCCAGGTCGTATTGTTCCTGGTGTTCTATCCTCATGTACATAAGGACGGAAATCTTATTAAGACCGTTATCTTGTCCTATCTGGCCACTGCCCTTTCCCTAACCTTTATTAATCAGCTGATTATATTTGTTATGGGCCCCAAGCTCGCTGCCTACAGCACGCTCCCGCTGCTTGAAACTGTGCAGATGATCGACCTGGCGGAAATATTGGAACGGATGGATGCCCTGTTCACGCTGCTTCTGTTCCTTGGATTGGGTATCAAGATTGCCGCTTTCTTCAGCGGGGCTGTAATAGGGCTGGAGAGAATTACCGGGGTGGGCTACAAAAAATGGGTGATCCCAGTGGCAGTGCTACTGTACGGGTTAGCTTTTTTGTCTCCCAACTACACCCATCACATTCAGGTAGGCCGCGGTGAAGTGCTGAATTACGTATCTCCTGTATTCCAGCTGGCCCTTCCTTTACTGCTGTTTATCGTCATCATGATCAGAAAGAGAAAAAAGAAGAAAAAACAGCCGGATCATTCGTGATCCGGCCCTAAGCGTAAATGCCGGAGCTTCTCCGGATTGCGCAGAAGATAAATCTCCTGAACCCGGTTGTCGCTGCAAAAGAAGCTGACAACTGTCGGGAAGGGCTCGGAGGAACTGCTCACCACGAATCCTAACTGTCCGTTTACCTGTACAAGACGCACGGCACCGGCGCCGTTCCCTTTGGAGACCAGGCCTTGTATAAAAGCCAGAACACGCTGGCTTGAAGCCACCGGCCGGACGGCTGCCGTGACCTTTCCGCCCCCGTCGCTGTACAGCACAATATCCTCGGATAGAATGGATAAAAGCCCCTCCATGTCACCTGTGGAGGCTGCATGGAGGAATCGGAGGACCAGCTGGTCAGACTGCCCGCTGGTCTTCAGCCCGGCAGGCGGTTCAGTCTGAATTTTTTGTTTGAGACGGCTGTAGATTTTGCGGCATCCCGCTTCTGTCTTGTTAACAAATTCCGCAATATCGCTGTAATCATAATCAAAAGCTTCACGAAGAATAAATACCGCCCGCTCCACCGGAGTTAACCGGTGAAGCAGGACAAGGAATGCGTACGAAACCGTATCTTCCAGCATAACTGTTTGAAGAGGGTCCCGGCCTGCGGCGGAGGGTGGGATTCCATCCACAGCATAATGCTGAACAAGAGGTTCAGGCAGCCAGGGACCCACATACAATTCCCTTTGGTTATGCGCGGATTTCAGATAATCGAGACAGCGGTTTGTAACGATCTTGCACAAGTATGACTTCATATTAAGGATGGGATTGCCATCCTTATCCTTACCGCTGACCAGTTGCTGTATCGTTACGAACGCGTCCTGTACCAGATCCTCGGCCTGTGTAACCGACCCGAGCATCCGGTATGCGATGGACAGCAGCAGCGGCCTGTAAGAACGGTATACGGAATCAAGCTCCACAGTACACCCCTTCTTTATCTTCTTATTTACCTACCTCACGAATGGCAAGTATACTGCGGGCGGCTTGCCTGGCGCTGTGGAGTGAAGCATTCACCAGCATTCCAACCGGACCTGCCCAGTCCCCGGCAACATACAATCCCGGCCTTCCTGCAACTGCAACCCCGGGTCTGCCTGCGGTACCGCCGCCCTCTGCGGTTACGGCCGCATGGGAGACAAGCATCCTCGGCAGGTAACGCTGCTTAATCACATGGCTGCGCCAGCCCGGCTGGATAAGGTCGAGGAATCCTTCCAGCTCCACCCTATCACTTGCAGGGTCATCCGCTCCGGACGGCGGCAGGTACTTCATGACATGAACCACAGCCAGGGTTGGATCCTCCGACAATACTGCAGCAGCAGAATGATTAGAGTAATACCACGGGTAATCTGCACCTAATACAAATCTGGTCCTGGGCCGGGGAATTTCCGGCATCACCAGATCCAGGCAGGCAGCATGAACAGGAATCAGCTTATTATAGACTGCAGCCTCCTCCGCCTCCAGCGCCGGATCAAGCATAGCGAGGGTGTCCTTGGGGCCGGCTGTAGAGATGACATAACGGCTGTTCAGCTGTGTTCCATCTTTTAAAAATACAGTCATTTCGGGATGGCTGCCGGTAATTTTACTTACAGGTGAACCCGTACGGATGGATACGCCTGCCTTGCGCGCATGATTCGTCAGCTGCTTCACGAGGGTCTGCCAGCCCCCGTCCACGTATAATACCTGCCCGTGCTTAAGCTGCTCAATCACAGCGCCTGCACTGATCAGCCCGGGCGCATCGCAGTACGTGGATACTCGTACAAGTGCAAGCAGGGCGCTGCGCACCCGCATACTGGAGATTTGCGATTCCAGGTAAGCCTGCAGGGTAACAGCCTGCAGCCGTGAGGTATCGGTTCTGCGCAGACGGCTGTAGAAGCGGATAAGCTCTGTTTTTTCATGCCACTTCAGGAAAGAACCGAGCAGGAGCCGGGACAGGGGAAACGCTATACTCCCGCCGTCTTCCCCCTTAAAAACGAAGGTATCCGGCGGTCCCGGCACCGATCCTGCGGGCACTGCCCCCGCTTCCTGCAAAATTGCCAGTCCGCTTTTGAAAAGCGCATGCGCACCCAGATTAACGCTGGCGGAAGCCATCCCGGTCGAAGCCGCTCTGCCTCCGGGCTGTGACCCTTTGTCGAGCAGCAAAACGCTGAGCCCTCCCTGAGCCAAAAATATGGATGATGTTAATCCCGCAATTCCTGCTCCGACAATGATTACATCCCATGGCTGCCCGTTATTGCTCTGATTATCCGGCATATCCTTCAACCCTTTCCGCTCTGATGCATACATGACGATCAGCGGAAGGAAGTTGTGACACCGTTTAGCCTACTGAATGTATCCCCGCGAAAAAATAATATTGCCGTCGTAATCCAAGTATACATTTTTGACTTCCGGCTTGTGCAGGACATCAGCAACGTAATAATAGAGCGGAAGGATAACCATGTCATCGATCAGCAGCTTTTCGGCCTTGGCATACAGCGCGTTACGCTTGGCGGGGTCGGATACAGCTTTAGCCTGGGCAACATAACTGTCATACTGCGGGCTGCTCCAGCCTGAATCGTTGTCAGGGCTTTCTGAAGTGAAAATCCCCAGCATCGCTGAAGGGTCATTATAGTCTGCACCCCACCCTGCTCTGGCAATAGTATAATTTTGACTGTAGCGGTTGCTTAACAGCTGCTGCCAGGGCTGGAACTCAAGACCCGCTTCAATTCCCAGATTCTTGTTCCAGTCCGAAATGACGGAGAATGCAACAAGATCGTGGCCCCCTTCTTCATTCACGATAATCGAAAACTCCGGCAGCTCCGAAAGCCCCTCTTCCTTCAAGCCTTCCTGCAGCAGCTTTTTGGCCTGGGCGACGTTTTCTTTGAAATAAGAAGTATCTGCAACCTGTCTCCGGTAGTTAAGACCGTTGCCTGTTATAGCCGGAGGGATAAATCCGTATGCAGGCGTGCCGAAGATAAGCGCTTCCCGGTCAACAGCCATAGCTAAAGCCTTGCGGATCTTCACATTGTCAAAAGGAGCCTCATGTACATTGAACTGGTAGTAGTAAGTTGAGCTATAAGGCATTTCGGCAATCTGTTTGCGCGACGCCTCTGTTAAATCAGAATAGACCAGCGCTTCCTTGCCTCCGACCCAGTCGATCTGATTTTTCTGATAGGCCACCGTAGTGTTCTCAGTACCGGCTTTGGGCCGGAGGAGCTGAACCTCGGAGAGCCTGATTTCAACAGCAGCGTAATATTTCGGGTTTTTGGCCAGCGTGATAGTATTACTGCTCCAGGATTTCACGGTGAACGGGCCGTTGGTTACCATCGTTTTGCTGCTAAGGGCCCAGTTCTTGTCCGCTTTCACTACAGCAGCATTTACCGGTGCAAAAATATCCTCAGCCAGCATTTGCAGAAAATAAGCCGTTTTTTCTTTGAGCGTCACCTGCAGAGTATAGCTGTCCAGTGCTTTTACACCGACTTTGGAGGCGTCCTTCAGCTTGCCGGTGTTGTAAGCCTCCGCATTGGCAATATCGTACATATTGAACGCATACGTGCTGCCGGTTTCGGGTGCGAGCGCTCTTTTCCAGGCGTATTCAAAATCAGAAGCCTTCACACTGTCCTGGTTGCTCCACTTGGCGCTGGAGCGGAGATTGAACGTATACGTCCTGCCGTCCGCTGAAACCTTCCATGATTTGGCCATTCCCGGAATGACCTTGCCGGACCGGTCCTGCCGGACCAGTCCTTCGAACAAGCCTTTGACAAGAGTCGATGCTGCATCGTCCGAGGACTTGGCGGGGTCGACAGAGCCCGGCAATACTTCATAACCGATCCGCAAAACCTGCTTCGCTGCGGCAGCGGCTGCTGTATTGCCCGGAATAACGGTAATTCCCACCAGCAAACTGGCCGCCAATAACCAACTGAGCAATCTTTTCAACAAACTACCTCCTATGTAAATTACCTAATATTAACAAGCTCTCCTAGAATAACACGAATGGTGCTTTGTGCCTACGTCTTGTTGGAAAAGAAGGTGACTTAGATAGAGAGCAGAGCGGACAGCTGCCGTCATCAGCATATGTTCCCTGACATTTGGCAGTCCGCGCAAGACTTGTGCATCAGTCGGCGTGGGTGCCGGGCTGGTCAACAAATATTACCTAGTTTGCACACCAGCCAAGCTGCGCCGGTGCAAGGACTGGACAGGCGCAGCTTGGCTGCCGGAGGCGTCCTTTCAGGCGAAACGGACACTGCATCCGCTATAAGTCCCGTCCTCTTTTGCACTCTAACGGACACTGTGTCCGTTATTTGCCGAAAACCGCCCCGTTTCCACCGCTAACGGACCGTAGTTCCTTTATTCCGCCAAATGTTGGATGATAAATGATGCCCCTTCGGATGAAATAACGGATCTAGGGTCCGTTAGGATTTCAAAACACACTTCCAGCGCAAAATAACGGACCTGAGGTCCGTTAGCATTAGCATTTCAAAATAATCAGTACGTGCTGGTAAGAGTGAGTCGACGGGTTGGAGACGGCAATCGTTAACGCGGTAACTTTCCGGGCAATAAAAAATACCGCGGAAACCCGCGGCTGTGCGCTTACCTGAACATTAACTTTTCCAGTCGTAACGTTCCGGCATTGACCACAATCTTGATCCTGGAGCTTCCCGCAGGGAACAGCGGAACAGGGGCTATGGCCTGCTTTTTCCCATCAGATTGCAGTGTCAGTGTGACCAAATCCTTCTCATCCTGCCGCACCGTTACAGACACCGGCTGATTGCAGCTGTATACAAAAGCAACACTGCTCTCCTCCGTCGTATCGTTAATAGAATAACCCGCAAATTCCCCGTCCGTCATTTCAAGAAGAAAGCGGTCCCACAGAATATCGAAGAAAAAGCGTTTCCGCAGCTCTCCCAGCTTAATATCTTCTACAATGTGCATACCTGTATTTGACCGGTAATTGTACAAATTGCCTTCCGTTCTGAGTCCGCTGTATGCTATTCCTTTACCCGGCAGCTCATCAAAATCCGTCGCACGCACGGTACAGCCCGGAAGCCTGAGCACCGCCTGCGTGACTTCAGCATTATATCTGCAGTTTTCGATCTTAATATTCTCCAGGTACCGGTCGAAAATAGCCCACGCCTGCTCATATCCGGGACGGACACCTCCCCTGGTATAATCCATAATCTGATTCCAGCCCTCAGGCAGATTGACGGAGTAGGGCGAATTGGTGTTGTCCATTTTTTTCCACGGCCAGACGTTATACCCGATATTCAGCTCCGCAGACAAAGGATACAGCGCAGTGTACCATTCATTGAGGTTCTCCCCGGTCTCCCCCATCCACAGAGGCACATTCAGCCGCTCCGACACTTCAATAAATTCGCGAAAGGAAGAAAGCTCCGGGTAGCAGGCGTATCTGTGGAAATGCACAACCATGTTATCATCATATTTTTTGTAAAAAATGCTTGGATTCGTTGCCCAGTGATGGCCTTCCACCGAGAGCATATGCTTACTGTCCACCGCCCGGATGGCTGCAATGGCTTCTTCATAGAACGCCACAAGCCTCGGCACCAGATAACCAAAATCACTGTCAGCGGAAGGTGTCCGGATCGGTTCGTTGAGCAGGTCATAGCCGCCGACAATCCAGCGGTCCTTATATCTGTCCGCAAGCGTCCGCCACAGTGCGATGCCCTTATCCCAGCTGTCCTGATCTGTAAACAGTCTCGGCACATCATCAATGGAGTCGTCGATATTCTGGCCTGTCTGTCCGCCCGGCGCTCCATGCAGGTCCAAAAAAGCATACAGTTTGAACTCTTCACACCAGTCCAGGCAGCGGTCAATCAGCCGAAAGCCCTCCTCTTTCCAGATGATTCCCGGTTCATCTTCCATCAGAATACGCCAGTTAAACGGAATCCGGACTGAATTATACCCCTGCTGAGCCATCATCCGGATATCTTCCCTCGTAATATAGTTCTCTCTGAATGCAGTCCAGAACCGCTCTGAATATTTACTCCCTGTTAGTTCACGTACTACTGCTTCAATCCGGCGCGGCCGGTCAAACCTGCTGTTGCCGTCTGTAGTCCACATATACCCTTCCTGCAGAAGCCAGTTGCCCAGCCCCCATCCCGTCAAAACAATCTCTTCTCCCGCTTCATTTACAACCGACCGGCCTTCCGCCCTTAAAAATCCTTGCACCCTGCTGCTGCTCAATTTCCCGTTCATCCGGCACTCTCCTCTCCTTAAGGTCACTCGCTCCAGCAAGCAGCAGCAAGCAGTTCGAAAGAACGCAGCCGTGCGCTGTAATCAGGAATCATGGTAACGATGATGAACTCATCAACATTATACAAACGGGATAGCTGTTCCAGCTTTGACCTGACACCTGCAGGGGTACCAATCAGCAGCTTGCGCTCATGGACCGCAGACCTCTCTTCGCCGGAAGCCTCCTGCTGAAAGGATGCCATAGCTGCAGCAAGCCGCGCTGCTTCCTGCTCCGTCTCCGCACAAACAACCCCTACAGCAACGATAGCCCGCGGTACAGCAGACAACTTGGATGGAACAAATGCCTCACGGTAAGCACGCAGCACTTCCTCTCCCGCCACATCACTCATGAATTGGCCGAATACATACCCGGCTCCAAGTTCTGCAGCATAGGCCGCGCTTTTCTGGTTCGTACCCAGCAGCCAGAGCTCCGGAGGGATTGGCGGAACCGGACGGGCAGTGATCTGCCGGCCTTCGTACTCATAATTCCCCTGCAGCAGCTCGGAGACGCCTTTAAGCAGCTCCGGCATTTTCCAGACATTTTCGAGGAAGTTGCCGCTAAGCGCAAGGCTGACCTCGGCTGCCCCGCCGGGTGCCCGTCCCACTCCAAGATCAATCCGTCCGGGATACAGGCTGGCCAGCATATGAAAAGCTTCCGCAACCTTCAGCGGCTTATAATGCGGCAGCAGTACAGCCCCGGAGCCGATTCTGATGTGCTGTGTTTTTGCTCCGATATGTGCCAGCAGCACCTCCGGTGCTGTACAGGCAAGTCCCGGCATATCATGATGCTCCGCGATCCAATAACGGGTATAGCCCAGTCTTTCGGCAATCTGTGCCAGCGCAGCGGCCTGATTCAACGCATATGCGGAATCCGCCTGTTCCAGTACAGGGACCAGATCCAGCACACTAAGCTTAAGGGGTTCAGAGGAAGCCTCATCCAGGTTTTTGGCCAGCTCAACGTTCATGTAATACCTCTCCTTTCCGGTCATCTATGTAAGAGTTTACATCTAAACTATACATTACAAATTAACAATTTAACAAATTTACTATATGCCCATGGAACTATTTTTTTGCTAACATTGTCGAATGTGTGTATAATGATCACCATATAACTATACAAACCTTATACATAGATTGAGGAGATGCCGTATGATCTACGAGGAGACTATTAATAATTCCAGAACTCAAGTGCTGGATCCCCAAGCTGTGATGGCAGCTATAGAACAATCTTTGGCGATGATACAGTTCGATACGGAAGGAAGGGTATTATGGGCCAACGATAATTTTGCAAAAGCCATGGGCTATACAGCAGCCGAAATGCCGGGTCTGATGCACCGCCAGTTCTGTACCACGCAATTTGTCGTCAGCGCCGAATATAAAGCGCTTTGGAGAAATCTGCGGAGCGGACTTTCGTTCCAGGATAAAATTCTGAGAGTGGCCAAGGATGGCAGGCTCCTGTGGTTCGAAGCGACATACACGCCAATCTTTGATCAAAAAGGTCTTGTCAAAGGCATTCTTAAGGTGGCTACAGATATTACTGCCCGTGAGAACACTACGACTTCTTTTACAAATACAATGAAAATTATGGCAGAGGATCTGCGGAAACGTACCGATGACGGAATTGCCAGCACACATGAAATTGCTGCGGCGATTAACCGGGGTGTGCAAAAGGTTGATGACACTATGGAAATGGTGAAATCACTCCAGCAGGAAGCCAATTCGGTCCGCGGCATAATAAATACAATCTCCGATGTCGCTTCCCAGACCCAGCTGTTGTCTTTAAATGCGGCGATCGAAGCTGCTCATGCCGGTGAGCATGGCCGCGGCTTCAGCGTAGTGGCGGATGAAGTGCGTAAGCTGTCCAAGCAGGCGGAAGAAGCGACCCGGCAAGTGAATATCAGCCTGAGCGGAATCAGCGCGCAGGTCAATCACATTACTTCCGGGATGAAGCAGTCACAGACGATCATTATAGACAGTCAAGCGTTGGTGAAGAATGCGGTACATGAGTTCAGTGTCATCGGAGAAGCCGCACGGGAGCTGGATCAGCAGGCCCAGACACTGGCCGATTTATAGAGTAAGGCTTCTCCCTGCAGACAAACACGGCATACCCAAGAAATGATTTTCGGGTATGCCGTGTTTATTTGTCTTAGAATAATTAGCGCGGGACTACAGCTCGTAAATGTACTTGACCTTATTGTTGATGAAGTAGAAATACACGTTGCCGTACACAATATAACCCAGAGTCTCGTTAATGCTGTCGGGTTCTCCCCAGGCCAGGTATACCTCATCCGGCTTCATGCCGACAATAACCTGTTCTTCCCGGATTGCTGCCCATACTTTATCACTGATGGAGGCAACCTTACGCGGATCTTCGAAAAAGAACAGGTCAGTGATATATTCTGCCGCGCTGCCGTCCGTCGGCAGCTTGATATAAATATCCTGCCCGTTCGCCCGGCGGATGATCATTTCCAGGTTGCCGTTATGCGGGTTGGACCGGAAGTCTTGGACCGACGCTTTCTCCATGTTCTTAAAGGGGCTGTCGGGAATTTCCGAATTTACGGCCCACACCGGCCGGCCGTTAAAAAACTCCTTCAGTGCCTGCAGAAACTCCGCCGTGTAAATATAGTCCTCGGTGCCGTAATCATGCTCCACATCATAAGTCCATTCCCCGCCCTTTTCATCCTGCAGAGTGAAGGTTAAGGCCAGGCCCTCTGTGTAAATAACGTCTGTTACCCAAAAGCTTCCCGGCGTGCCGGCCATGTGGACTTTTTTGCCGACAGCATAGCCCATGGTTCCCGGAAGCTTGCTGATGGCATACAGCATGCTGTTGCTCTTGGTCTTGCCTTCATCTGTACTCCAGATGAACAGGGAAGTCGCGCTTGAAGCGTATTTTCCGTCGATGGCTCCGAGCTTGAGCAGCGTTTTGAAAGCGACATAATTGGAATTGCGGTACAGGACGGAGTTGTCCTTGTTCAGCACGGCGCTTCCTCTGCTGCCTGTAACGGTTACTCCCGAGGCTGCTGAAGCAGCGGTAAAGCCAGGAATCTGGCTGAGCAGCTTCACAGGTACGTAAGACGAGCCCTTCACAAGTATGGTTTTGGACGGCAAAATGATCAGTTTTCCGTCCACAAAGGTGGAGATCTCCGTATAAGACGGTGCAGCGGCAGCGGCGGCTGTGCCGGCCCCGGCAGGATAGCCCAGGCCGATCAGGATCAGCAGGGCGGTAAACAGCACTACAATTTTTTTCATGGATAATTCAATTCCTTCCCCCAGTGGTTGCTAACTATCCGGCAAGGTGCCGGAACAGCGCTATACACCATTCGCTGGAGGCCCAGCATTTTCCTCTAATCTAACGGCCTTTCTGCTGATTCAACAAACAGCACTGCGGGTATAATGTTTTCGGAGCTGCATCTACCCAGACTATATCGCTTAGGCCTTCATAGCAGGAGGTCTATTTTTATCGCTAAATATATACTAACTATTAATTATGGAGGACGCCATGCATCGCGTAAACCTAAATCCGGAGCTTTTTAACCAGCAGGTGTTTGACCATGCCTCCTTTGGCATAGCCCTTATCGGGCCCGAAGATTTAATTCTGACTGTAAACCCCGCATTTCAGCGGATCTTTGGCTATACGGCAGACGAATTTGAAGGAATGAGACTGGAAGACCTCTCCTCTCCTGATGATGAGCTCAGAACGGTCCACGATCTCAGGGAGCTTATGGGGAATCAACCGGAAGTGGAGCTTGAGAAGCGGTTCATTTCAAAGCACGGAAATTATTTATGGGGCCAGCTCTCTCTCAAGCTGTTCCGTGATGAGTCCGGCCAGCCGTTATATTATATTTGTCAAATCATAGATATCACCAGACAAAAGGAATCCGAACAGCGTCTGCAGGAGTCTGTTGAGCGGTATACTTCCCTGAAAAAATACAACCACGATGCCGTAATTTCTTTTGGTCTTAACGGGAGAGTTATTAACGCCAACAGCATGGCGGAGAAGATTACCGGTTATTCCATCGAGGCTGAGCTTAGCGGAATGGAGCTTGCCAGGCTGATCGGGCAGGAGAATGTCCAGAACATTCTTGCACGGGCGCTGTATGATGATTCGGTTGATCAGCATATTAACGGCCTTACCACCAAAAGCGGCGAAGTCGTTGAAGTGCTCACCAGTATCGCACCGATTTACGTGAACAACCAGAACATCGGTTTTTATCTGATATGCAAAGACATTTCAGAACAGAAGCAGCTTATGCTTGCCAAGGAGGCCGCCGAGAGCACCAACAGGGCTAAAAGCGAGTTCCTGGCCATGATGAGCCACGAAATCCGGACCCCGATGAACGGGGTGATCGGCATGACGGATATTCTGCTGGAGACCACAGAGCTGAGCGAAGAACAGCAGGATTATGTGGAGATTATCCGCAAGAGCGGGGAAACCCTCCTCAACATTATCAATGACATTCTGGACCTGTCCAAAATAGAGGCCGGCCGGACCGAGCTGCAGGAGCATACCTTTGAGCTAGGCAAGTGCATCAAGGACAGCTTTGCTGTTGTTTCCGTGAGAGCCGAACAAAAGCAGCTGGAGCTCTCCTGTACCATCAATCATGATGTGCCGGACTATATCTACGGTGACAGTGAACGCCTGAAGCAGGTGCTCCTGAACCTGCTCGGCAATGCTGTCAAGTTTACCCATAAAGGCAGCATATCGGTAAAAGTTAAATTAGATAAGGAAGATCCTTCTTTACTCGTCTTCACGGTAACAGATACAGGCATCGGGATTGATCCCAAGCACCTTGACGCCATCTTCGAGCCTTTTGCGCAGGTGGACAGCTTTATGATGCGCAGACATGAGGGGACCGGTCTCGGGCTTGCCATCAGCCGCAGAATCATCGGAATGATGGGCGGCAGGATCTATGCGGAAAGTGACGGTAAAAACGGTTCTTCGTTTACGTTCACCATACGGCCCAAAAAGGCCGCAGAAATTCCTGTTCAAATCCAATCGATCTACACTCCTTCTGCAGACAAACAGGTAAAAATCCTGCTGGCCGAAGACAATTACATCAACCAGCTGGTGCTGACCAAGACGCTTGAAAGAATCGGCCACTCCATTACAGCTGTCACCAACGGCATAGATGCGCTTGAGGCTGTCCGGAGGGAGTATTTTGATCTCATCCTAATGGATCTGCACATGCCGATTATGAACGGCTTTGAGGCTGTTAAGCTTATCAAAAAGGAGCTTCAGGAGAACTGCCCGCCTATTATCGCGGTTACCGCCAATGCCCTGAAAGGCGACCGGGAAAAATGTCTGGAAGCCGGAATGGACGAATATGTCAGCAAGCCGGTCAAACGCGAAGTTATCCTGAAGCTTATCGACCAGTTTGTGAAGTGAATTTCATTTATAAATCTGCATCAAAAAAGGCCCTGTTCCTTCCCGACGCTTCCGGGTGGACAGGGCCTTGCTGTTAATGGAGTTGAGTAATCTTGGTGCGGATCGGGGTTCTCGGCTTGGCGGCCGGAACTTCTGCCGGGTAACCGATCCCGAAGACACCGATAACATCATAACCTTCAGGGACACAGAGAATCTCCCGGTTATGGGGCAAGGCCCCCAGAGAAGCCCAATAAGCGCCTGCACCGGCCTCATGTGCCGCCAGCAGCAGATTCTGCGCAAAGCACGCGGCAGCTATGACATTCTCGTCACGCTCAAACGGTGTGGCTGCAGATTTGGATAAAAGGGCCAGCACCACAGGCGCATTGCCAAAGTCTGTTTTATGCTTCAGTTTCGCCCTCGTTTCGGGTCCGACAGCAAGCAGCTCCCAGGGTTCATTCATCCGGTGGTTAGGTGCATAGCTGGCTGCTTCCAGCCACGAATAGAGCAGCTCTTCACTGACAGCATCCGGCTTAAATTGCTTGATACTTCTGCGGGTTGTAATAAGCTCAATGATATTCATAGAGTTCAGCACCTTTTCATGGATTTGTCGTATAACATATAAGTGTTGTATACAAATGTATACACTTTTCACTCCGATGTCAAATTTGCCTATACACTAACCTGTGGGATCGCTTCCCGCATGCTGTTAGTATTTGTACTGATCATTCTGGAGCCTTCGGATACCCCGCCGGCAATATGGGCCATGCCGCTAACCGCAGCAGCAACTTCTTCCGAGCCCGCAGACAGCTGCTCGGCCGCTGCCGACACATCGGCAATCTGCTCAGACACCTCCCGGAAGCTCAAAAAAATCCCGCTAATGAACGACAGCTTCAAGCTTGTTCATCAATTCCTGCAGCCTGTTAATGGACTGGGCAATGCCGGCGACGTTCTGCTGCTGAACAGCAGCGCTTGCCAGTACCTCCTCTACAGATGCTGCCGATTGTTCCGTGAATGCAGCCACCGCAGTTATTTCATTTAATACGGTTTGGGAAGACTGCTGGAGCCTGGTGTTCATCTCCCGGATCTGTTCCGCCTGATGCAGCACCTCTGCGGTATTGGCATGAATGCCTGTGAACAGCTGTTCAACATTCCCGGCAGATGTTTTGCCGGCAGCTACAGCCTCAAGCCCGCGTTCCACCAGCCCGTTCGCCTCTGAATAATTTCCCTGTATGGCTGCGAGAATAGCCGAGATGTCCGCAGAAGCCTCCTGCGTATGCTGTGCCAGCTTGCGGATCTCAGATGCCACTACCGAAAAGCCCCTCCCATGCTCTCCAGCCCTCGCCGCTTCAATAGATGCGTTCAATGACAGCAGGTTGGTCTGGGTGGCAATCTCATGAATCGTCGCAACGATCGTTCCGATTTTGGCATTTTCCCCGTTCACCTGAATCATCACGTCCGAGGTATGAGTAACGATCCCGTCAATTTCAGCTATTTTTCCGGACAGATCTTCCATCGATACCTTGCCTTGAACGGCATATTCAGCCGTAGCTCTTGAGGAATCACTCATCCGGACAGAAGCCTCCGTAGCCGTTATTATAGTTCCATTCACCTGTCCGACCGCCTCGGAAATATCCGCTACGCTTACAGACTGTGACTCGATACCTCCTGCAATCTCACTGAAGGCAACGGAGACCTGAGATGAAATTTCGCCGGTTTCAGCCGCATTTCTCTGCAGGTTACCGATAGATTCACCCAGCACGTATACAGAATTTCTCACTTCCGTCAGCACAGCCTCTGTCCGCGTCATCGCATTCGCTGATTCCAGGGCACTCGCTTCCTGCTTGCGGATCATCCGCGCGCCGATCACACTTTGTGCGACCAGAACTGCCAGCGTAATGGCCAGATAAGCAGTCATATTCACAGCACTTTCCGTCCCCAGGAAATCCTTCGTCTGCACAAAGTAGTTCAGCATTACGGCAGCCACCAGTCCATTAAGCAGCAGCGGCCGGTAATTGTGGTAAATGGAGACAATACCCAGAGAGAAATACAGCAGGAACAGGCTGCTGAACGATGAGCTCTCTTTAATAAAAAAGAAGGAAATCAGATTGAGTCCCAGCGCCACCAAATACATGATATTAGGGATTCCGATTTTACTCCACGTCAAAATAACACTCAGCACCACTACGGGGAGAGCGAACATGCTCAGGGTAACCCTGATGTGGTTGACGGACACGGCCATTCCGAGCAGGAAAGCCGCGCACATTAGCACAACCAGTAATTTGTTTCTTGAATGAAGCTCCAGCAGCTTCTCCGACATATATCCACTTCCCCCTTATGTATTCATCCCAGATGCAGTTCAAGAATGATTTTCAAACCTTACAATTCGTCATCGATCAATAAAATCCTTCTTCGCTCCCTGCCGGGCGTAAACGTTTCCGTTAACAACAAAAATAGGCGCTCCCACCAGGGAGAAGCGCCTGTGTTGTGAATCTCTTCTATTGTACTGTTAACCTCTGCTGGAGGATTACTGCCAGCTCTTCGGCAGTCTCCCAGACTATCGGACGAATGTCCTGAATCTGCACATTCAGCTTATCCGCATCGCTCTCCCTCACAGTCCAGACCACCGGAACGTTCAAGCCAAGCGCATAACCGGCGGCAAAATACACCTCAGGCGACAGGTCCGTTAAATCCGCAACAATCAGCTTGGCGTCGGCAATCAGCTCCAGCGGATACTGTTCTCCGCCAGGGGAATTCCCGTGGGCAAGCAGGCGCGGCTGGTAGCCGCACTGCTCAATTCTGGGCAGCAGCTTCTCTATCCACTCCGTGCGCAGATGCTCCTCATCCGGAATGAGAACACAGCAAGGTTTTAATTTTTTGCCTCCGGCACTGGCCGCAGCTTCCGCCCATCCCGCTTCTGTAAGCTTAAAGCTCATGCCTTCCCTGATCAGCAGCTGGGCGGTGCTCAGCTTGTCGATGATATATACCAGCTCCTGCAGATTGGGAGAATACGTCAGGTTGTAGCTGCTGGAGAGCGGATGAATAACGACCGGCTCCTCCGCGCTGTTGGCGTGCCGGTACAAATACTGCAGCAGACGGTTTCCCTTATCCTCTAACGTTACGGGGATCTTTGGGGAATTCGCAATGGAATCCAAATCGTCCGCAGACAGCCGTACCTTGGCGCCGTTATCTGTAGTCTCACGGATATAAGCCGAGATTATATGCAGCATATCCCGCTTTTTTGCATGCGGCAGCGCATTAATGGGCTCATAGCTCTCTCTAAGCAGGCTGTACGACCCGCCTGGTGAACAGGCGCAGCTGTTATATTTATCGTAATCACCCTCCGGTGTGATCGGGACAATCTCATCGCAGAACAAACAGTGCTTTTTAAGCATGATAACTTATCACCTCATATGAATATTGTCCATATACCTTAACAAGGTTTTGGTGAAAAGTGGACACGCAGATATTTCCATCTATTGTTCCGAAGTCTCTTTTTGCTCTTCCGGCCTGGTTTTGCGCAGGCTTTTGACGGCAGCTAATGTGGTTCCTTCAGGGATGGAAATCAGCGGGCTTTTGGATACTCCGACCCGCTGGGAGGTATAGATGCCGGTATGCCCGGAGAACAGAAAGCTGACTATGCAGGCGATGAACATATAGACCGCTCCGCCGGAGCCGAACAGCTCAATCCCCATGATAAAACAGGCAATTGGCGTATTAGTCGCTCCACTGAACACAGCGATGAACCCGAGCGCGGCCAAAAATGGACCGGACACATACAGTATTCCGGCAAGGCTGTTTCCGAGCGTAGCGCCTATGGCGAATAGCGGTGTCACCTCACCGCCCTGAAAGCCCGTTCCCAGCGTAATGGAGGTGAACAGCAGCTTCCACAGAAAAGCAAACGGCGATACGTCGGAATCAAAAGCTCCGCTAATCAGCGGAAGACCGAGTCCCAGATAGTCTCTCGTCCCTGCGATATATACAAGTGCAATGATGATCAGGCCGCCAACGGCGCTTTTCAGCATCGGATTTTTAAAAAGGGCGGTAAAGGTCCGCTTCAGAACATGCGTCAGTTCACTGAACACCATGCTGACCAGACCGAAGATCACTGAGGCGATGACAACTTTAGCAATGACCAGTGCATCGATCCCCGGAAACACATCCACAGCATAATGGGTATGATGAACCCTCCATAAACGGGACGCCACGAGATCTCCGGTAAAACTGGCAACGAAGCAGGGCAGCAGCGCCTTGTGACTGATCATGCCGACCGCGATAACCTCCAGTCCAAAGATAGTCCCTGCCAGCGGTGTGCCGAAAATAGAGCCAAAGCCCCCGCTGATCCCGCACATCAGGAGAATTTTCCGGTCGAGCGGATTGATTCGAATCAACCGGCCGAACCCCTCGGCCAGACTGCCGCCCATTTGCACAGCTGTCCCTTCACGGCCCGCCGAGCCGCCAAACAGATGGGTAACCAGCGTCCCGAACAATACCAGGGGGGCCATGCGCAGCGGTATGGTCTCTTTGCCTTCGCCAATCTGCTCCAGAATCAGGTTATTCCCCTTGGCGCTGTTAAGCCCGTAGCGCATGTACAGAAAGCTAACCAGTGCGCCCCCCAGCGGCAGCAGAAACAGCAGCCAGCCATGTTCAAGCCGGATATCTGTCACGTAATCGAGACTTTTCAGGAACACTGCCGACGCCGTCCCTGATAAGACACCTACAATACTGCCCAGCACAGTCCACTTGATAAAAGTACTCCACAGTGCCAGATAACTGCTTCTTCCTGCAAATCTTCTCCATTGTTCAGCCATTCTGCCCATTTCCCAGCCCCCGGTTATCTGTTAAATCCCTGAAACAAAACAGACTCCTACCAGTAAAAGTTTACTGGTAGGAGTCATTAGTCTCACGAGACGGTTACGGCGAACTCCATCGCCCGTTTTTAGCTATTTTCATAATAGTAGTTGGATAGTTGAAAGTCAATACACCATTGTATCGGCGCATTCCTTCACGGTCAGTGCGTGTGATTGGCGGGAATACTGGGTCGGTGAAGGTACAGGGAGCCTCGGGATTGGGGTGAACTTCCGGATGGTGCCGGGCGGGCGTTCTTAAGTATGGTCGCGGGTATTTATGCGTCTCATTTCGCCGCTGTGGCTGGTTTCTGCGAATTCAGAGGTATTCGTGCTTCTCATTTCGCCGCTGTCGCCGATTTCTGCGGATTCAAGGGTATATGTGCTTCTCATTTCGCTGCTGTGGCTGGTTTCTGCGGATTCAGAGGTATTCGTGCGTCTCATTTCGCCGCTGTGCTGGTTTCTGCGGATTCTGAGGTATTTGTGCTTCTCATTTCGCTGCTGTGGCTGGTTTCTGCGGATTCAAGGGTATAAGTGCTTCTCATTTCGCTGCTGTGGCTGGTTTCTGCGGATTCAAGGGTATAAGTGCTTCTCATTTCGCTGCTGTGGCTGATCTCGGCCAAATCAAGGGTATATGTGCGTCTCACTAGGCCGCTGTGGCTGGTTTCTGCGGATTCAGAGGTATTTGTGCATTACATGCCAACATTCAATTGCTCCCTCCCACCTCACCTGGCTCCTACGAAATCAACGGGACTTTTCCCGCTCATTTGGCCCATCTGCCCACTTCCTGGTGAAATCAACGGGATTTTTCCCGTTCATTTGGCCCATCTGCCCACTTCCGGTGAAATCAACGGGATTTTTCCCGCTCATTTGGCCCATCTGCCCACTTCTGGTGAAATCAACGGGATTTTTCCCGTTCATTTGGCCCATCTGCCCACTTCTGGTGAAATCATCGGGACTTTTCCCGCTCATTTGGCCCATCTGCCCACTTCTGGTGAAATCAACGGGACTTTTCCCGTTCATTTGGCTCATCTGCTTACTTCTGGTGAAATCAACGGGATTTTTCCCGCTAATTCCGCCCGTCTGCCCATTTTCAGCGAAATCAACGGGACTTTTCCCGTTCATCCCCCCCCGGCATCTCACTCCCCGATCTGGCGCAAGCCATGGATACTTAACCACAAGAAAAAGCCGTGCGAAGGTCCGCACGGCTTCCAGAGCTCATTATACTTTTTAACTATTAACGAATAACCTTTAGAAGCTCAGCGACACTTGCCTCGTACTCCGGTGAGAACGCCTCGGAGTTCATGTAACCGGCCAGACTGGACAGGAACTGTCTACCTTCCGGAGATTGGCCTGCTTTGCCGGCGTCCAGGGCGCAGATCAGCAGCTTGCCAGCTCCAACCTTGCACTCCAGCAGGAAGCCGAGCTTGTGGTTACGCTCAAAGTTATCAATGGTCTGAACAATCGGGCTCCAGGCACGGTCCGTATCATCCAGAATAATCGATTTCGAGTTCTCCACGATGTTCCACCATGGATAGGTGGAATGCTGTTCGGTCGGGAAATCACGGAATACCGGGTGACTGTTGTCGATCAACAGCCCCATTGTGCCGACAGGTACCGGGCGGTTCATGCTCTCGGAAATCGAACGGAACATCGGGTAGCACCAGAAATCGGTGCAGTAAAAGCCTTCAATTGCATTCTCAAGCGACTCCGGTCTAGGCATGAACAGCACGTTCTCCCCTTGCGCAAGCAAAGACTGCGCCTCAGAAGACAGCTCATTAAATACGTGAATGCCTTCCAGCGGATTAGCCTTTTGCTGCGGGTAAATCCACAAGTCATAGGTTTTGTAAATGTCAGTTCCGGCGATCTGCAGGTTAAGCACGGCCTTGGTCATCACCTCAACAGCCGGAAGCTCCACATTAAGCTGGCAGATGTTCACATAATTCTCTCCAGCAGGAACCGCAGACTCCGCAGAGCCTTTGGAGATCGACAGGCCGTCCGCAGCCAGCTCCCATTCAAGCACAAGACTGGCAGGACTGACGCTCCGGTACCAGCTCAGTTCAATACTGGCCTCGAATGGTTCGCCGGATGCATAGTTGAATTTCGGGAATCTGGCCAGCAGGACAGCGTCATTGCAGAACGAACGCCATTCTTCTGCGGTCAACATGCCCTTGGAATCCATAAAAGCATCCAAAACGCCGACCAATGCGGTCCCCTGCCCGCTGAAATCCTGCAGATCCAGCAGCTGGAAGCCCGCAAGTCTCCTGGAACGGAAGGCCGCCTCCAATTCTTCTTTATAGCAGGCTGCTGCAAGCTTGCCGGAGCTCTCGAAGTATTTGGCTGCGAGATGCCCAAGTCCTTTAGCTTCGAGCCGATCACGGAAAACCATAAAATTCTTGGCTTTGAGCGGGCCGGTATATTTCTCAATTTCCTCAAAGTCCGGGAACGTTGCATATTGCCCGATCTCATGGGAAACTACCGGAATCTGCGGAATCCACTCTCCGGAAGCGTCTCCAGCCTCAACAGTTTTTGCTTCCGTGCCATACTGGATTTGAATGGTGCCTCCTGCCTCCGCTCCGGAAGACTCACCATCCAGCAGACTAGGCGGGACGATGACATCGTCATAATCCTTCATGGTTCCGGGAAGATCAGTTTGAACATGCCCCAGTGGAGCATCGCACATGGCATAAGAGCCTCTGAACAACCGGTTTTTCGAAAAGCGCACCCCGCTGAAGAAATCATCATGCTCCAGCACTTCCGGCACCCACTGATGATTATTGGAGCCCTGGGTGTACAGGGGTCTGTTATCGAATGCTTTGTACTCTTTTAGAATAGAATCGATCTTGGTTCTGCTGCCCCACAGCTCATTGCCGAGCGACATCATGACAAAGGATGGATGATTGCCGAACGCTTTCAGAATTTCATAACCTTCGCTGACCAGATAATCCTGCTCCTCCTGATTGTGGCCCTCATCCGACGGTTCGGTGACCGTTCCCCAGAACGGCAGCTCCGGCTGCATGTAGATACCCAGCATGTCTGCGGCAGTAAAGGCGGCTTCCGGCGGACAGCAGGTATGGAACCGGTAATGATTGATGCCGTAGGACTTGGCAATCGACAGGATTCTTACCCATTCATTAACATCTGTCGGGGCATATCCGGTCAGCGGAAAAATCAGCCCGTCATGCTTGCCGCGCAGGAAGGTTTTTTCACCGTTAATCGTAAATTTGTCCCCGTCTGTCCGGAAGGCACGAAGCCCGAATATCAGCTTGTTCCGGTCGATGACTGCACCGTTTTTGTCTTTGAGGACAATGCTGAGGTTATACAGGTTAGGCGCGAACTCGCTCCAGAGCAGTGCATCTTCCCCCAGCTCATACACAATGGAAATCTCATCTGAAGATGAAACCGGGAACTCCTGCTCAGCTACAGAGTAAGCATTTTCGAGAAAGCTGTGTGCTTCGACCCCGACCACTGCCGCCGTCCCGCCATTCAGCGAGGCTGTAATCCGGACACTCCGCGTATCTACATCCGGATCCAGCCGGATTCCGCTCAGATACGACTCTCCGTAGAACTGCAGCTCTATGCGTCCGGTGATGCCATTCCAGTTGGTCTGGGTATCCGGCGAGGTCATATGGCCGCCTTTGGTTGGATAGTCCACATTGTTGACACAAACCGTTAGCGTTTGCACTCCTGCCCGGAGCTTGCCGGTCAAATCATATACATGTGCGGTGTTCAGACTGTTGCGGCTGCCGATTTCTTCACCGTTCAGCCATACTGTAGTCATCCGTGTACGCTCAAGATACAGGAACGCGGTTTTTCCGGCAAGCTCTTCCGGAATTTCAATCTCCTTCGAGTACCAGGCCTGTCCTTCAAAAAGGTATTCATCTGTCAGCGAGCCCACCAGTACCTCTTCGTTCACCGGTCCCTTACGGGCATGTGACGTCGTACCCGGCAGTGTAATCACATCGGAGAAAGGCAGCTGCAGTCCCTGCTTTTCTTTGTCGAGCTGTAACTTCCATTCACCTTCCAGGCTGATCATTGTCTGCAACCAAATCCACTCCCAGTCATCATAATCTCTAAATATTGTGTCGCTTTCATTTTCTACTTTATAATAACAGATTTCAGTACCGCCATGTCTATAGTGAAAGAACGCTTTTTTAGGATAACATTTATCTAACAAAAATACCCCCAGGATCATCACCGGTAAACTCAGGTTCATTCCGGCTGTTATCCAAGGGGTGTTTCTGTAAAGCTGGTTCATATTAGTCAGGAAAAAAATATCGATGTTGGTTATCTGTATCCGTATCATGGGAAAAGGTTGCACGGAGCGTGTACAGATCTACCTATATAGGTTGAACTGGTGATTTCACTAATTGGAATTGTTCGTGACTTCAGAGAATGTTTGGACTTCCGGCCGCTTCCGCCTGTAAATCCCATTGATTCACACCGCTCTTCGCGGTGGAAATCCGCAGACTGCCTATGCTTTCGAAGCGAGCTTTTCTGCGGAAAGCTATCAGGCGGACGCTATCGCTCCTACAGTTCCAAACTTCTCCTCCGCCACTCTTTCCTATTAGATTATCTTCAAGTCCATTCTATATAAGTGGAAATTCCGCACCTAATTCTAAGGACAATACCAGTATTGCAAGACTAGTGGGAAAAACTCCACTTAAAATTACCGGATGTGCCTCCAAAGGCCTCTATCCGTCCGATTAGCTGGAGAATTTCCAACTAAAGATCATAATTGATGAAAAAGGGCAGAATTAGGTGGAGAAAATCCCACTAAGCCTTAGATCGGTACTTTAATCGTTGTGGTATTACCTATTTCGAATAATCAGCAGACCTGGGCAAAAAACGACGTAAAGATCAGTTCATGATTGAGGTGTAAATCCGGTACAGTATGGCAGCCGCCTCGGCTCTGGAAGCCGCCTCCTGCGGATGAAGCCTTTCAGCGGATTTGCCCTGTAAAATCCCTCTGGCCGCAAGGGCTGCCACACTGTCTTTGGCATAAGGGGCAATCTCGTCCGCATCTGTATAACCTGATAAGGTTGCCTGTATTTCTTCCGGCCTTAACAGTCCGGCGGCTTCCAAGGCCCTCACTGCAAAGACTGCCATCTCCTGCCGTGTAACAGGCCGCTCAGCTTCAAAAGTATTTTTTCCATTACCGGAAGCGATACCTAGTGCTTTGGCAGCTCCTGCAGCTTCAAAATAGTGGTCACTTGGCTTGATGTCACGGAACGGTTCGGCGGTTTGGGCCTTGAGTTCCAGCATCCGGGTAAGCAGCAGAATATAATCGCCTCTCGTTATCAAGGCTTCAGGAGCAAATTTGGTCTCGGTTACGCCCTGGATTATACCTTTTGCGGAAAGGACCTCCACTGCAGGATGCGCCCAGCTGAAGGTATTCATATCCTGGAACACGGACTTGTGATAAACAACTGCATACCGGGAAAATTTCCGGGTGCGGAAGACAATGCTCCCGGTTCCGGCATCGAACCTGGCATTAGTCACCGCTTGAATATTTCCCTCATCGCTGATCTTACGGACGGAGATAAGCTGTGGATTCGTCATTTCCGCTGAAGACGGCTGATAAGGAATACGGATTGTCACTTCCCCTTCCGGGCTGAAGATTCGTCTGCCATCCAGAGCCAGATCGATGTCCAAAACCGGGCGGTTACCGGCAGACTCCTTCAGCTTTTCCGGAATATTACCGCTCGCAGCCTTAATAATCAGAGACAGCTCCCCCGTACTTTGCGCAGGGATGGATTTCAGCAGTATCGAAGGCAGGGTTACGCTGCCCAGCGGAGTGCTGATCTCGAGCGGTCTCCCGGCCAGGGTCTCCCTCAGCCCGGACATTTGCAGTACGGTTTCATAGGCCTCCGCTCCGCTTAGCGGCTGAATTCTAAGGCTTACTGCTGCAGAGGCTTTTGCCCTGCTTATATAATGCTTCAAGGCATCGGCTGTCAGCACTGCCTTGGCTGAACCGCTAGCAGAATCCCCTTGCGGAATCAGCTCCATCCACAAATTAGTGCCATCTTCCTCCACTCCCGGAGACTGGACCGTTCCGGGGACCGCAGGCTGAGCAGGGTTGGAACCGGCCCCTGTACCAGGAAGAACAGGGATTTGCGGTCCGCCGGGATTCACCGGTCCGCCGGGATTCTCCGGTCCCCCAGGATTCCCCGGTCCTCCGGGATTCACCGGCCCTCCAGGATTCTCCGGCCCTCCTGGATTCCCCGGTCCCCCAGGGAACTCCGGTCCTCCGGGTTCTTCCGGTCCGCCCGGCTCCTCGGGTCCTCCAGGATTGCCCGGTCCACCGGGGACTTCGGTCAAAACCAGCTCCCCGAACAAATTAGGGTTTTTGCCGGTGCCGATGCCGCTCATATATTCCAGCCACCCGTGCCGGCCGGGACCGTCATCATCGTTCACCAGCAGGGAGAAGCCCGCCAGAGACGGAACAGCCGGGGCCTCTGCCGGAAGCAGCTCTTCCCATGGAATCGCTATTTCGTACGTGGTTGTCCGGCTGGCTTCGTCTCTTACAATGGCCGCGCTGGTGTTGATCAGCTCACCCGGCTGTTTGCCGGAAACTGCGGACCAGCGCCATTTCACTGTACCGCCAGCGTCCGGTAGGGCAAAGAGCAGCTCACTGTAACCGCTGCTCCCAGGCCCGTTCACCCTCCCCGGATCCACCATGAACTGCAGACTGTCCCCCATCCAGGCAGAGCCGTCTGTACTCGGCTGGCTGTGTATATTGTCTTGTACAACAACCGCGACATAGAGCTGTGAGTCGTCCCACTGGGTAAAGCCGGCAGCGCTTAAGTCTTCTTCTCCTCCCCACGGAACGGTTCCGCCGCTTACCGGCTTATATTGGGAAGGCAGCTTCAGCTGGAACGGCATTGCTTTTGACCAGTCGTCACCTATCACCCCGTCTATTTCCGGAGCAGCATTGGTCTTTGCAGCAGCAAGAAAATTGATCTGTGCAGACGTCTTTATTTCCGCACCGCTGGACAGGCTCAGCCGCAATTCCGCTGGTACAGCATGGGTGTTTGGCGGAGCCGGCACATCGACTACCAGCGTTGTCCGGGCCCCCGGAGCCAGGGCCTCGAACGGAACCGCCGCGACTGTATTCTTCCAGTGTTCCGGCCCATCCAGATGCAGCGACCCTCCAGCCGGTGCGGCTCCGCTGTTCTCAAGCTCCACAAGCAGCGCCCAGTCCGACCAGTCACCGCTGTTCAGCGGCTTAGGAGTCACTGAAGCAATATGAACCTGCTTATCCAGATCCACAAAAGAGGCGATCGTTGAGCCGCTCTGACGCACAGGTTCACCGCCCACTCCGCTGAAGCTGTTCGTGCCCAGCTTAAGGCTGGACAGTGTGCTCTGGTCAATGGCTATGCCGGCATATGGAGTGGATTCAATATGATTACCTGAGATCTCCAGGTTGCCTCTCATGCTTCTGAGCACCGTAATTGCACCATAGTGATAGGTTCCCGGACCGCTATTTGTATTCAGCAGCGTATTTCCCGTAACCCTTACCTGGTCAAGAAAATAGGCCTCACTGGTATAGTACAGGTGAACCCCGGCCAGATGCGTATCAGAAATGATATTATCTGCCACTTCAATATAGTTGCCGCTGGCAATGCCAATCCCGCCATAATCACGGGAGCCCCGGATCTCATTGCCCTGGATCCGGATATACTGCGGCTCGCGGGCAATGCTGCCCAGCTTGTTCACATGAATTCCGTTGTCACGGGAGTTGGAGACCACACTGCCTGTCACTTCGATTTGGCGGCTGGCCAGCAGCTCAATGCCGGCTGTCCCCGAATCCGAAACCTTACTGTCCCGGATGGATACGCGTGTGGACGCATCCGCTGAAATGCCCGGCCCGCCGGAGCGCTCAGCGGTAACGTTGTCAACCACCACGTTAGTACTCGCAGAGATATCCAGCAGGGAGCGGTTATGGCGCTGGGCAGGCTGATCATCAAGCTGCAGGCGCAGATTGCGGATGGAGACACCGCTGACATCCAGCAGCCGGATTCCCTGATGGTCTTCTGAAGCGAACCTCAATACAGAAGCATCGCCGTCTCCTGTAATATGGATATTATGTCTGCCCGAGAGCAGCAGATGATGGCGGATTGCGGTAAACGGGTAGCTGTCCCGGCCCTCAAGCGGCTGCAAGAGATACGTTCCGGCGGGTACATACAGCACGCCTCCTGCATCAGGTATGGCAGCCAGAGCATCGTAGAATGCCTGCAGGTCATTGCCTGTTCCGTCACCTGTTGCCCCGTAATCCCTGACATTGACAATCCCGCCGTTTACCGGCGCCGAGGCAGTCTCCTCCCACTGTGTTCCGCTTGGTTCGGCAGCTTTGTCCGCAAAGACATCCGTAAACTCTGAAGCCTCCGTTACCGTATCGAACCCTGCCTTCACAGGGACAGTAGGCTGACTCACCTTATTGCCGGAGTAATCAAGAGTTCCGCTCAGGGTCCCTCCAAACAGTACGCTTGCATTATTGTCCAGAAGAATATTGTCTTTTACTTCAAGCCCGTCAATCACTGCATTGCTGTTGATCTTAATGGCACCTTCTCCCGATCCGGCAATCCGGTTGCCGTTCACCTGCAGATCCTTCCCCTGCAAAGGAGAACTCCAGGCGCTGAAGAAAATGCCGTTGCCCGGATTTCCATATATTCGGTTATGCTCAATCGCCGTATTTGCCGCGTTGTTATTCAGCACCACTGCACCTTTGTATACAGAGCTCTGGTTATTGTTGTTGCTCTGGCGGTTATTCTGGTCTGACCACAAAATGGTATTGTACCGGATGGATACATCCTTCACCGGAACACCGGACACGCCGCCCTGGCCGAGAGAGTTGGTGAACACCCCTGCCAGCAGGGAGCTTTCAATACTGTTGTGTTCGATCCGGTGGCCAATGCCTCCCGCACTGACGCCTCTGCCCCAGGTGGTCCGGACAATGGTATTGTACAAAGCGGCGTTGTTCTCGGAGACCGGCCAGTTATTGCTTCCCGGAGCATCCGAGACAAACCCGACCGCATCGTCGTTGCTGTTCTCGACATAGTTATAGGCAGCGACCACATTGACAGTGTTGGCAAAATGAATGCCGTCCGCCCCCGTATTCCTTACCTCATTGCCGACAGCCCAGATGTTCCTGGAGCCCTGCCAAAAAACAATCCCGATGCCTCCCTGGTCTATATTGAGGCCTGTAACCTGAATATTCTGTCCGGACAACCCGATATTGTACGGGCCGTTAATCGACCTCATATCCATGCGAGGCGACCAGGTGGTGCTGAAGCCGCGCAAGGAATAATCGCTTCCGGCAAACCTCCAGCCGTACGGCCGGCCCCCGGTATACACACCGTTGGTGTTATGGTAAGACTGGCCTGATGCCAGCGACGGAATCCCCGGATTCCGGAAATCGATGATAGTGGATTCGCCTTCCCCCACAAAGTGGATATTATGCAGCTCCCGCTCACCGGTGCGGTCCCAGAATCTGCGGTCGGCAGCAGTGGCTTCCGGTGTCGGCGGGGCAGCAAACACATACCTCCCGGACGGCATAAACACAATTCCGCCGCCCGCGGCACTCAGGGCATCGACGGCCTGGTCGAAGGCAGCTTTATCGTCAGTAATGCCGTCCCCTTTCGCTCCAAAGTCTCTGACATTAGCCACTTTCATCGAGGCATAATCCAGGACGGGCATCGTTTCAAGCCCCGGACGGCTGTAGAAGCTGTCCGGCAGGTTCGTTACGCCCCCCTGCTCCAGCACAGCGGTCTGATAATCAAAGCTGGTTATGATGCTGTCAGCGAGCCCCGCTTTGCGGGCAACAGCCTTGAGGGTCAATGGTTCCGTAATAACAACAGGCGTATTGTACAGCAGGCCTGAAGTCCGCGGATCACTGCCGTCTACCGTGTAGTATATTTCAGCTTCCGATGTTAAGGTGGATAACGTCACTGCTGTCCCGGGCTCCACATATCCGGCCGGAGGATCAGCTGTTACAGGTGCGGTCCCTTCAATTCCGCCTTGAAATTCCAGATAGGGCCTGTAATCCGCTGCCCGGCTGGAGGCAAACTGGGCATTCAAATCAGCAGCGGCATCGTCTGTCAGACGGAAAGAAGCATTTGGAGCACCAGCCATCAATAAAGCGTTTACAAATCCAGTAATGTCATAGGTGTACCAGCCCGGTTCCTTGACACGCTGTGTTCCGAGCGGACTCCCCGCTTCCTGCGGGGCATTGTTCCAGGTGATGCTCTCCTCGGCCCATAAGCTGTCCTGTAGTCCATACAAGGTTACCGGAACTTCACGTGCCAGACTTGCCGTCTGATACACATTAAGCGTAACCGACCCGGCAGCCCCGTACGGATAATCCGATAACTCCGCTTTTACATATCCATGGCGGGTATTTACGGGGTCAGGGATGCCGTCCTTAAGACGGGCTTTAACCCAGAACTGGCTGCCGGAAGCAGGAACATTTACCGCAGGAACCCGCATCATCTGGTTGACATTCTCATGTTCCGCGCCGCCTCTTGTATTTACCGATTCCGTGACGGGCAGCTGTAATCCGCCTGTCTCAGGCGGGTCCGTACCCGGACCGGGAGTATTCGCCGCTGTAAAAACAATCACCGGCGACCAGAAGGTATGGTCGTTGCTGATGTTCCCCCCTTTGCCGGCCTCAAAGGTAATACGGTCACCGGCCGCAACAGAGATCCCCGAGGTCTGTACGGGATCAATAGCTGTGTTTGTGGTGATCAGCGTGCTCCAGAGCACTCCATCATTCTTCTTGATGGAGGCAATCATACCGTCGCCGTTATTATCCCCTTTGCGGACACCGCCGGAGATATCCACGGTTCCGTTACCGGGTGCTGTCCAGGCACGGACAGCAGCCCCTGTATTGCCCGGATGCATTTCTCCGGCTTTGATCCAGGGATATACAGGAGAGGAGGGGGCAGCCTGCCAGCGTTTGTTGGCGGCATCATACACGGTAAGCTCACTGTATACATTCCCCTCCAGCTTCAGATAACTCCATCCATTGTGGCCCTGCGTATCACTGAAGCCTGCAGATGACGGGTAAGTCACCGGTGCCGGCGGTCCCTCAGCCTGAGCCATACCGCCTGGCCATGACAAGGGGAGCAGCAGCGTAATTACCAGGAACAGCAGAAATGACCGTTTGCTTGTGTTCACAGAATAACCCCTTCCTCAGTTGGACTTGCACAGTGCTACTCCACAATGTAATCCTGCATCGGGTCCCAGCCGGGATATTTCATATCTTCACGGGTAAATTCAATGCCCCCCTCGTTGGCAATCTTAATCTGCTCATCGATGACCGCATTCGCCTTCTGGTCATAGCTTTCTGCCAGCGGCACAGGGTCTGCATTCTCCATGACGGCCTTCAGGAAGACCTCCTGAATCTTCGGCTTCGGCATCGCGTCGCTGATATTCTTCGAGAACTGGTCATAGTTCTGGTTCTTCGTATTGATCGCCGGGGTCATGCGGATCGTCTCATCCATCACCTTCACAATCGCCTGCATATCTGGCGACATTTCGATCCCTTCCATCGCTTCCGGCATGACGACCAGTTCCTTGGCGTATTCATAATTCGCCCGCTCAAACTCCACGGAGCCCAGGAAGTTAAGCACTTTCCACGCGGCTTCTTTTACTTCGGACTGTGCGCTCATGGCATACCGCGGCTCGGCAATCGTCGGTGTATCCCGGTAGCCTTTGCGTCCGTCATCCGGTACAGGGGCTGCTGCAATGCCCATATCAATCCCCTCGTTCAGCTTGCGGATTTCCTCCGCCTGCCAGGCGGCCCCGATGAACATCGCTACCCGGCCGGCTGCGAACTGCTGGTGCATCTGCGCCGTATCCCAGTTCTCCCAGCCCGGTGCGACAATCTTCTGCGCATTCAGCTGCCGCAGCATCTCAACGACCGGTGTCGCCGACTTCGAAGAGAACTGTCCGCTCAGCAGGTTGATGATCGTGTTGCCTTCATAGCCGATCACGCCGCCCTCCAGTCCCGAGCCGAGGCCGGAAACCGTCAGCCCGAACACCGCCGGCGCCTTGCCCATCATCGCAAAGCCGTAGACCTTGCCTTTACCTTCCTCGGTGATCTTCGTTGCCATTGCAGTGAACTCGCTGTGCGTCTTCGGCGGCTCGCTGAAGCCGTATTGCTCCAGGATATCCGCGTTGTAATAGAGCGGTCTCACCTTGTCAAAACGCGGGTCCCGCACCGGAATCCCGATGACCTCCCCGTTCACCCGGGTCTGGCTTGTGCGGCTGAAAGCGCCTTCGGGAAACCGGGCGAGAAAGTCGTCGTCCATATAGCTGTCCAGCGGCTCCACCCAGTGATTGTCATAGACCGTACGCGCCTGCGGCTGGCCGCCTTCAATAAAGAACAAGTCCGGACCCTCGTTTGCGGCAAAAGACAGCTGAAGCGCATTGTTATACTGCTCGGTCGGATTGGCGATGACGGTGACTTTTACGTCGGGATTGTCTTTCATGAACAAATCCATTTGTTCTTTATAGAAAGCTTCATCTCCGGGTCTTGCGGACACCATCGAGAAATTAACCTTCTGCACTTCGGCCGGCTTGGCGGTAGCGGCTGCGGTGGGATCGGCTGCCGGGCTGCCGGCGCTGGTGCTCCCGTTATTCCCATTGTTCCCTCCGCTGCAGCCTGCCAGTGTTCCGGCCAGGGCAATAGCCGTTACCAGCGAACCGATCAGTGAACGTCCTGCTCTTCTCATCTTTCATGCACTCCCCTGATTTAGATTCATGCGCAATTACTTTGATCACAGTTGTATTGTAGCAGGGACTCCGAGACATCCCGTATCCTACAATGCTACAAACAGGGTGGAGAAATCTACCCACTTTCAGGATTTCCAGGCATTTCATTGACAGGGGCAAAATTTCATCGTTACACTGAACATGCAATGAACTCAGGCGGGAGGGCTAACGGCTATGAAGAATTCGCTCCTTTTCCTCCATAAAATCCGCTTCAAAATGTTTATCATTATCCTGGCCAGCATGCTGGCTGTAGCCTTATCCATAAGTATTATCGCCTACCGTTACATCACCGGCCTCCTGACCGACAAACAAATGAACCAGATGGAATCCTATGCCGGCCGCCAGTTCGATCAGCTCGAACGCATTCTCGCGGATATCAAAAATCCGCTCGGGGAATTGGCCAGCAAGCTTGCGGAAACAGGCCAGTCTGAGGAGGCCGTTACCGAGGTGCTCCGGATGTATCAATATTCCGTGTACCCTTTTTCAAGAGGCATGTATTTCATCGCTCCCGACAGATCTATTTATGAGACAGTGCCGGCGACAGAGCTTCCGGATTCCCTGATTGACCAGCTGTATTCCGGTGCAAGGAACTCCTGGCAATCCCTGCAGACCATCGGACCTTACCAGTCTCCGAACAAAGGTCTGGTGCTGACGATCGCAGTAACGGTGAACAGAGGCATGGATATGCAGGGGATTCTGGCTGCTGACCTGGACCTGCTGGCCATCAATGAGCTTATCGTCGGCATGAATCCGGAACCCTCCATCTCCACCCTGCTGTTCAACCCTGAATATAAACCGATCATCAGCGCAATCAAGGTCAGACAGGACGAATATATCAGCCTGTATCAACAGATCACCCGCCGTCTGCAGGATAAGGTTACCGGTCTGTCTCCTTTGTTTGCCGGGAATGAGGAGTTTGTAGCCCTTCTGGGTTCGCCCAATTCGCAGAACTGGCGGCTGGTCACCTTTGTCAAAAAGCACGACATTCTTGCACCCGTCAACCAGCTCCGCTACTACGCCATTTATTTGACGCTTTTCTTTATTTTCCTTTCACTTGTCATCTCCTTTTTTCTCGCCCGCTACTTCGACGGTCCGATCTCCAGCCTCATTCTCCAGATGCGCAAGGTGCAAAAGGGCAATCTCAAGCTTCGCATCCACTTGAAGCGCAAGGATGAGTTCCGGATGCTGGCCGACTCTTTTAACGTCATGCTGGATCATATCGGAGAGCTGATAGACGACAAGCTGCGGACGGAAAAGCTGAAGAAACAATACGAGTTCAGAGCGCTGCAGGCGCAGATTAACCCGCATTTTTTATATAACACGCTGAATTCAATCAATGCCCTGGTCGACCTGAAACGGACGGATGAGATTTCCAAGGTCCTGCATGCGCTCGTGCATCTGCTTGATTATTCCATGGGCAAAGGTGAAGCCTTAACCACTGTGAACGGAGAGCTTCAGGGACTGAAGCATTATGTATATTTGCAGCAGATCCGCTATCAGAATAAATTTGAAGTCAATTATGAGATTGATGAGCAGATCCTGGACTGCCGGATTCTGAAACTGACGCTGCAGCCTATTATTGAAAACGCAATCTTTCATGGCATCAAAGAGAAACGGCGGGGAGACGGCAAAATCACTGTCAGCGGTACGCTGAAAACGCCAAAAGCCCTGCAGCTGATCATTGAGGACAACGGAACCGGAATTGCGCCGGAACGGCTGGCAGCCCTGCTGGAAGTATCGGATTCTCCCGCTTCATCCGGGGATATGCTGCCGAATTATTCGTCGCTGGGACTGCGCAATGTGCATGAACGGCTGCAGCTTCAATTCGGTGACGCCTACGGCTTAAGAATAGAGAGCCAGGAAGGTCTGGGAACCAGAATATTCATTACACTGCCGGTGGTGAAAGGGGCTGAAGCGAGTGAACAATGATACCTTTGTGCTGGGAAGAATCCGCTGCCTTGTAGTCGATGATGAGGCGTTAATCCGTGAACGGTTCCGTTATGCCTTTCCCTTGGAGGAGCATGGTTTCGAAATCGTTGGCGAGGCTGAAGACGGAGAAGAAGCGCTGGAGCTGTGCCGGCAGCTGAACCCGGAGGTCGTCATTACGGATGTGGTGATGCCGCGGATGAACGGCCTGGAGCTTACGGAGCGGCTGAAGGAACAGATGCCGAGGGTAAAAGTCATTATTCTGTCGAGTTTTCAGGAATTTGAATTTGCACGCAAGGCGGTGTCGCTGGGGGCGCTTGGCTATCTGCTCAAAATAACCTCCGGGTATCAGGAGCTGCTTGATATTCTCAATACTGCCCGCAGGGAAATTGAAGCCGACCGCGAGCGTATGCTGCTTACTATTGAAGAGCGGAAACAGCTGCAGGACAGCCAGCCCCTGCTCCGCAAGCAGCTGATGCTGGATCTCCGCAGCGGCGGGATATCCTCATTGCAGAAACTGAACGCAACCTGCGATTTTGTGCACTGGCAGCGGCCGGGGCCTGCGTTTGCGCTGGGCATTGTCAGTATCGACCGCTACAGCCGGCTGACCCAGACCTTTCATTCCAAGGATATTTCACTGTTCAAATATGTGATGATGCGGATGATCGAAGAGATTACGGAACAGACCGTCGCCTACAACGTTTTTGCCTGGGGAGAAAACTGTATCGGGCTGTGGATGCTCCATTCCGGTGTTTCTTTTGACCAGCAAAAGCTTATGCCCCTGCATGAAAGTATCCTGCAATATGCACGCCAGTATCTCCCCTTTTCCGTATCGGTCCGGATCAGTGCCGTACATCCCATGAGCTCCTCTGCGGAAGAGTGGCCCGGTGCCTTCAATAAGGCCTTTGTCGAGCTGGATGACCTGCAATCTGAGGTGTTTTATCATGGACATGGCGGGGTTCATCTATATGCTGCAGCTTCTCGGGTTGACAGCCGGGCCGCTGCCTCTCCGCTCCTTCCCGATCCCGTTTCCAGAATAACCGGCCTGACGGACCCCGGCCAGCTTCAGCGGATGGTCCGCGAGTGCTATATCGAACCTGTAATCCGCAACAAAACCTGCCCCGATTCTCTGCTGAGCTGGCTTGAAGGGCTTGCTGCCCGCTGGACGCTTGCCGATTCCCGGGTCAGGAACAGATTTATGTCCGAGCTGGCCGGTCTTGAAACGATTTACGATGTCGAGGAGTACATGCTGCAGCTGTTTATGTGGAAACAAAGTGCCAGCCAGTTGTCCTTTGACCAGCCGATTGACCGCTCCGAGATCCAAAATGCGCTGGATTATGTGTCCAAAAACTACCGGCAGCCCATCAGCGTTGCAGAGATCAGCGAGCATCTGGCCATAAGCCCCAACTATTTCAGCCACCTGTTCAAAGCCCAGACTGGAATCAATTTCTCGGATTATGTCACAAGGTACCGGATTGAGATGTCCAAAAATCAGCTCATGGAAACGGACCGCCAGGTCAGCGAAATTGCCGAGCAGGTCGGAATACCGGATTATAAATATTTTGCGAGAATCTTCAGAAGGCTGGTCGGCAAGACGCCGAGCCAATTCCGTGAGGAGCAGGCGGCTATGCTGCGGGGGCAGTAACGTAAAGTTTATTTACAAAAGTAAGAGAAATGTCAAGGCAGTGTCATTTTTTTGTATAGGAGTTGTGGGAACGGATTATTGATTGTAACATCCTATACAGACAGGCATTCCATACTTGTGGAGGGACAATTTAAGTGGGTAATCCGTCAGGGAGAGAACGGGGTTTGTTGAAGTCATTGCTCGAAATTTTAAGGGTATCCACCAGACTGGGTTTGACGTCATTTGGCGGCCCTGTCGCCCATCTTGGTTATTTTCATGAGGAATATATCCGCAAAAGAAAATGGATGGACGAAAAAAATTATGCGGACTTAGTTGCGTTATGCCAGTTTCTACCCGGACCCGCGAGCAGTCAGGTTGGCATTGGTATAGGTGTCATGCGGGCAGGTGTGCTGGGGGGAATCGTCTCATTCCTTGGCTTTACTTTACCTTCTGTAATCGCATTAATTTTGTTTGCCTTGCTTCTGCAGCAATTTGATGTCGGCAGCGCCGGCTGGATTCATGGGCTAAAAATTGTTGCTGTCGCCGTAGTCGCCCACGCCATTATAGGAATGGCCCAAAAACTGACGCCGGATCTGAAAAGAAAAGCACTTGCCTTATTGGCACTGGTAGCTACATTATTGTGGCAGACCGCATATGCCCAAATCGGTATGATTCTACTATCAGCATGTCTTGGTTTCCTGTTCTACAGCCGGCAAAAAGATGATTCTGAGGAAAGAGTGAGTTTTCCGGTTAAACGCAGTTTTGCCGTTATTTGTTTGGTTTTATTTTTCGGCCTGCTCATTGTTCTTCCGTTATTAAGAGAGTCCACCTCCATACACTGGATTGCCGTGTTTGACAGCTTCTACCGTTCCGGCTCGCTTGTGTTTGGGGGAGGACATGTTGTTTTACCTCTGCTAGAACGGGAATTTGTATCTACCGGCTGGGTGAGTGAAGAGGCCTTTCTTGCAGGATATGGAGCCGCTCAGGCCGTTCCGGGACCGCTGTTTACATTTGCATCCTATCTGGGTGCTGTCATGAACGGATGGACAGGAGGAATATTGGCAACCATTGCTGTTTTCCTGCCTGCATTTCTTTTAATTCTGGGCACACTCCCTTTTTGGGATGCAGTACGCCGGAATCCGCAGGCAAAAGGCGCTCTAATGGGAGTAAACGCGGCAGTAGTAGGCATATTAATCTCTGCATTTTATCAGCCCATTTGGACCAGCACCATTCTGGCACCTGCTGATTTTGCTTTTGCAGCTATATTATTCAGTATGTTAGTGTATTGGAAAGTACCGCCTTGGATCGTCGTGTTAACAGGTGCGGCAGGCGGAACATTGATGACGTTGTTATAGTCGGTTTAATCGCATAAGTGCAAACTACGCTGTTGTCCGTACTGTTCAGGAAAGTTACAATTCCCGGTCAGTGCGGGCTTTTCGTTTGTGGGAACCGTTATTCCTCAAAAAATCCCCATGCCTCCAGTTCATAAATGATTTCTTCAGGGTTATTCTGATGTACAAATTGCAATAGAGGGCGTTATTCGCCAAATTTAAAGGGGATCTGCTGCAGAAAGTGCAATAGAATCCGGTTCGTGCTTCCACCTCACCCTTCTGTCCAGCATTATTCACCCTGAAAATTATTATAGACTAGACTCCAACAACGCCGGCTCCTGCACTCTGCAAACAAATAGGAGAGAGTAACGAATGTGGACAGGTACAGTATAGTAAGAGGCTAGTTGTATTTCCTGCAGCTAAAAGACCATAAAAAACCGCAATTAGAGCTTTAAGTGCATTCTGTGCAATTAAAAATAACAAAAAGTCTCCTTTTACGGGTTGGAGGGATTTTTAAGTGCAGCATCTGCAATTAAAAACCTTTCGGCACAAAAATAGACCGGTTTAACTGCACAAAATACAACTCGCGCGAAATACCCCCGCTCTCCAAACGGAATGAATGGCGGGGGCATAACAATGCGTGCTAACTTACTATTTACAGATTATCCTCTGCCGTAACCAATTCAAATACAGATCCGGCGGCAAAAAGTGTGCCGCTCAGCGGTTTGAAGGTCACGGAGGTGACAGCAGCAGTATTCTTCCATTGCCCGCCGTAGATGGCCAGCCGGCCGCCTGAAGCGCCTATGGTTGACAACATATGCTTGTGGCGGTCTGCAGCCGCATGCTGGATTACCGCCGCCGCTCCGCAGCCGTAAATGCCTGCTTCCGCCGTTCCTCCAGGCACCACACCGAACTCATTGCCGCCAGCAACTGCAGTCTCATCCGTTCCGGCAAAAGCCGAGGCCCGGCGGATGGCATAATTCCCGGCAGCAGCGTCCCCGTTCAGCTCAATGGTGATCCGGTCCTCCGCCTGGTTGGCATTCGTCCGGGCTACCACGATAATCCGCAGGCCGGCGGCATCTGCCGGAACGGCTAAAGTAACCGACGCTTCTCCGCCGGCGGCAACCACATGCCGCGTTCCAGGATTCGGCTTATACGCCCCGATCCGTGATCCCGGAAGGTAATTGGCCCCCGAGCCGGGATAATAGTGCAGCTGGGTCAATGCGCTGGTATTCGTCCAGCGCCCGTTTTCCTGGCTGACCGGGAAATAAATCTCCTCAAAGGCGGCATGCTGGCTGATCCAAGGTCTCTGGAAATCTGTATTGCGGAATTCTGGATACATGACGACAAGGTTTCCATAAGAATCAGCCGCTGCCGCCGCAGCAGTAGACCAGCCTACCCGCTTTTCGGTAAAGGCTTCGTCGATAATCAGATTGCTGGCCATATTTTCTCCGCCAAAACGCTGTACCTTATAGTTACTCGTAGGCTGATCGCTGTTAAGGATCTGGTATACACGGTCTCCCTGACGTGTAGCAAGGTTCTCGCCGGAACGCAGATGCATCAGCATCACGAGATGGCGCGTATCGGCCGGGAGCGAACCAAAGGTGAATTTGCCGGCGCTGCTCAGCGCCTTTTCCTCAATCAGGCGCGATTCATCTACGGCATACAGGGTCACGATGGAACCGGCTGCCCATTGGTTTACTCCGCCGGGAACATTCCGCCAGGGCTGCAGAGTAATGGTGTCAATAGCTGCGGTGCTCTCCCAGGAACATGCATGGCGCTGCAGGCGCGTCTCCAGGGAGGAGCCCATGGACTGCCACAGCTTCAAATTGTCGGTCCGGAACGCATGGGGAAAGAAAATATAGCCGCCCCCGAATCTGCTGGTTCCTGCCGGCGGGATATCCACACCCTGGGCTACATTTGTATTGGTCGTGTTCGTAGTGGTAACCGCTGTGCCGGAAGCCATGAACTCTCTGCGGTTGTAGCGGTTTCCGGTATCGCCATTGATCATGACCTCGCAGAATCTCCGCTCGGTATAGGTTTGAGCGGCATTGACTTCAATGAGCAGATGTTTCGTTCCGGCCGGGACCAGGCTCCCAAGGGCTGCGAACGACACCTCCTGCTGCGGGGCTCCTTCTACTTTTAGTTCTGCAATCCGGATTAAAGGCAACGCTGACAAGATACTCATGAATAGTCACTCCTTCTCTGAAATTGGTAAGATTGAGCTTCTGCAATATTTCATCTGTGCAGGCCGCTGCTCCAGTCCGTGCAGGTATCCCCCCTTTCAAGGCCGCTGCCAGCCCATGGCTGATCTGCAATGTAAGCAAGGGCGGCAGAATCCGGAATAATGCCTCTGCTTCTCAGCTCCTTCATGGCTTGAACCATGTAAATTTCGCCGGAGGCCTTCTCTTGGCGTGCTTCCCCGTGCCAGCGGACATCAAGGTAAGACTCATCCGGATAAAACCCCGGGCGGATACGAAGGCGCAGCACATCATGATCTCCCTTTATTTCATAAAAGGTTTCCGCCTCAGCCGGTACGCCTAACAGCAAGGAGGTTATCGTACCGCCAGGCCCCGCGGCAGGTCTGCTTTCACTGCTGAATTTCATAATTTCACCGGCTTTGATGGTACCGGTTCCGCCCTTATGGGCCACTGTAAGGACAGCCCCGCCGTGCTCCGGCAGCTGCTCCTCCAGCAGTCGGACTTCAAAGAGAATGCGGACCCCTGCTTCTGTCAAAAAGCGGTCAGCTGCCAATTGCGCCAGCACAGGCTCCAGCTGCTGTCCGTCCCAGGCGCCGGCAGCGCGCAGTACTTCAGCAAACTCAAGCAGTTCATCGTCCTGCTGTGTCCATAGTGCCGGAAAAACAGTCTGCCGTGATCTGGTGACCTCGGTCATCAGGCTGCTGCTGCTCTCGAGCAGCACGACCTGTTTCCCCTGCCTGGACAGCGCCGCCGCACAGAGAACGCCCGCTGCAGACCCCCCGATTACAGCGGCCTCAAATTCTCCGAGGCAGGCTTCCCCCCCTTCATGAGCTGCTGGTGCATATTCCGGCACCAGACGCTGCACAGCATTACGGACAAATCCGCGGGAATCGCCATACCGCTTCGCAGTTAGCGTATGGACCGTCTCTTCTTCCCCGGGGCATGCCGCCAAAAAGGCAGCCGCGCGCAGCTCAAGACTCCAGCGCAGCGATTCCAGCCGTTCCCCATGCATCCGGTAGTCACTGCCCAGTCCCGGTGAAGCCAGCCACTGCTTCACTGCAGCTGCAATTATAGAACGCTCAACATTCGTCATTTCTGCTGTAACTGCAGAGATATAATTAAGAATGAATGTGCTGAAGACCGAAGACGGCTGCTCTGCCAGCACAGACCTGGCTTCCTTCAGCGCTGAGGTACTTTTCAGCATACCGAGCAGAATAAAGGACGCGATCCAGAAAGGAACGCATTTGGGATGGTTGCCAAGCTTGCTGCTCTCTCTTGCAGTAATCAGTTCCAGCAGATACGGCTCAGGTTCCCGCCTGCCCAGCATCGACAGTATAACGGCCGCGCAGAACTTCGACTCCCGGGTTCCCTCCTGCAAAAGCTGCACCAGCGCCGCCACCTTATCCGGATCCGGGGCAGACCCCCGGCGTCCGGCCAGCAGCCAGACTGCTTTCCAGCGTTCTTCCGTATCCAGGTAATCCAGCAGTTCCGGCACCATTAATGCAAGCTCTGCTGGACTTTTGTCTGCATCCGCAAGCGCCCCGTGCCGGAACTGGAGATTACGGCCCTTCGTCCTGTGGAGATCCTTTGCCTCAATGACTTTCCGTTCCACAAGCCGTGCCTGCAGGACAGACCTGTCCAGATTGCGCGGACTGCATCCGTTACGGATACTGAGCGCTGCCGCGGTTCCGGCGGCTTCCCCTACCTTGTGCATGTCCTTCTGCATTCTGACGCCCATGCCCACATCCCGTTCCACCGAGAGCGACCGTCCTGCCACAAGCAGCCTTCCTATTCCTTGAGGCAGCAGAGAACCGTAAGGAATATCACACCACAGGCCTTTTACGAACAAGCCCAGTACAGAAATCCATAGCTGGCTGAAGTCACTCTCATTGCCCGTATCGAACCCGTGATTGTCCAGATGGGAGTAGCTGCGGGAGATGATCTCCGGCGAGGGCGTATCCTCAATGTAATCGTCCATTGTAATCACGGCGTCGCCATTGATTAATCCCCCTTCCCGGACTCCGAGCATGGAGGAGACCGCGAAGTAATGGCTGCCGGCCGCGTAATCCTCCCTAATCCTTTCCCGTCCGCGGATAAAAGCTCTGGATACATCCCACGGATCATAAGGGTCAACCCAGCCCGCATCCAGATTGTCGTACCCGATCTGCCCTTCATGCAATCTGCGCGGGATCAGCGAGTAGTTATGATAGATGCCGTCCAGCTCACGCCCGTACCTCAGTCCGCCCCCGGCCATTCTTACCAGGCTTGCATTTCCGGTACAATCGATGGTAACCTCAGCCTCTATATCCAGCCTGCCCTCCGGAGTAAGCACCCGCACCCCGGTTACATCGCTCTGTTCCATAATCACCTCGTACACTACCGAATCCAGATATACCTTTACGCCGTATTCAGCACACATTTCAGCCAGAACCACCCTTTTGGCATCCGGATGAAATCCCTTTGTCTCTCCGCCGAATATCTTGGCAGCCTCTTCGGCTCTGCGGTCGATGGTCTCCTGAAGCCCGCCGGGTGATCCGTAATAATAGCGGTGAATACCGCCCCGGGTCGCCACACCGCCGAGCGCACTGTCACTCTCTACCAGAATAACTGCTGCTCCCTCTCCGGCAGCCGCCAGGGCTGCAACACAGCCGGCAGTTCCTCCGCCGATCACCAGAACTCCGGTACAGAGCGTTTTTTGCTGACTCATGTTCAAGTCCTCCAATTCACTGAATGTACAGAGCCGGGTTAACCTTTGATTGAACCTGCCAGGCCCTCAATAAAGTAGCGCTGCAGGAACAGGAATACGATGATAATCGGAATGACCGACATGCAGGCGCCTGCCGCCAGTCCCGTCCAGTCGACACTGTTGGTGCCGAAAAAATTGTACATCCCCACACCCAGTGTGCGAAGCGAAGGTTTGCTTAAGGTAAAGGTCAGCGGTACAAAAAATGCATTCCAGGCGTTGATGAAGCTGAAAATGGTCACCGTCCCGAGAATCGGTTTGGACAGCGGCAGCATGATGCTGAAGAACATCCGGAAATAACCGGCGCCGTCAATCGTCGCGGACTCCTCCATCTCTTTCGGCAAGGATGAGAAATAGCCGATGAACAGCAGAATGGACACAATTTTGGACGGGCCGGATTCTGCCAGAATGACACCCATCAGCGTATTGTTGAAGCCGAGGCCGACGATCAGCTCAAAGAGCGGCAGAATCGTGAACCCCTTCGGTAAAAACATGGAGACGACCAGCAGGGTCATGATGATTTTTTTGCCCGGCATATTCCCTCTGCCTAACGCGTAACCGGCCATGGAGGTAATGACCAGCACGATCAGTACAACCGAGACTGTCACGATCACAGAATTGAAGAAGAACTGATAAAAGTTAGCCAAATCCCAGGCCCGGATGAAGTTATCAAAGGTAGGCTCTTTAGGGATGATATTGATTCCGCCGAGAAACATTTCACTTTGCGATTTGAACGAAGAGGAGATAATCCAGATGAACGGATAGCTCCAGATCAGGGTGAACACGAGCAGCACCGCCTGAACGGGCAGCTGCTTCCATAGACGGGATAACCAGTACATCCGGACTCACTCTCCTTTCGGGCCGGGCTTGCGGACCGCTTTGCCCACCAGCGCCTGAATGATAACAAATACAAGGACCGCCAGACTGAACAGAATGCCAGCAGCCGACGCAAAGCCGTACCGCGAGGAACCGCTCTCAGGCTCAAATGCATACCGGAAAATGTACGTCTGTACCACATCGGTTGCTTTGACCGGCCCGCCTTCTGTCATGGTCCGGACCAGATCAAACGGATCGAGGTTGTTGATAAAGGTAAGCAGCATGATGACCAGGCCGATCGGGAGCAGCATCGGAATCGTAATGCGGAAGAAGCTCTGCACCTTGCCTGCACCGTCGATTTTGGCCGCTTCATACAGCTCCCCGGGAATGGTCTGCAGTCCGGCCAGCCAGTAAATCATCGGTGTACCGAAGCTTTTCCAGACAGAGACCGCAAGGAGTGTCGGCAGGGCTGTTTTGGTAGAGCCCAGGAAATTGATCGGCTCCTTCAACAGGCCCGTGCCCATCAGCATCTCATTAATTGCGCCCCCCAGCGGATTAAGCAGGATCGAGAAGATCACCCCGATAACTGCCGTAGTGGAAATGACCGGAACAAACAGCAGCAGCCTGTAGACATTTTTGCCGGCCAGAAACTGGTTGTTCAGAATAACGGCTACAATCAGCGCGAGCGGCATCTGGATCAGCACATGGGTCAAGGCAAAAGCAAAGGTGTTCACAAAAGCATTCCAGAACCCCGGATCGGAGCCCACCTCCACGAAATTGCCCAGTCCGATGAAATCCGTAGGCCAGCCGATGCCGTCCCAGTTAAAAAAGGAATAATACCAGCTCGCAACCATCGGCCATACGGTGAAGGCGCCGAAGAATACCAGCATAGGAAGAACAAAAAGATAATGAAAACGGTGCTTTTTGATCTGTTTGAACAGCTCGGATCTTTTGGAAAGCTCTCTGTGTCCGCCGGGCATCGCCATTTGCGGCTTGGTACCGTAGGTCATCTGCATCACTCCTGTACTATTTCTATAGCCTTTCAGCTGCCTGTATCAGCAGTGCTACTCCACAATGTAATCCTGCATCGGGTCCCAGTCGGGATATTTCATATCTTCACGGGTAAACGCAATGCCCCCCTCGTTGGCAATCTTAATCTGCTCATCGATGACCGCATTCGCCTTCTGGTCATAGCTTTCTGCTAGCGGCACAGGGTCTGCATTCTCCATGACGGCCTTCAGGAAGACCTCCTGAATCTTCGGCTTCGGCATGGCGTCGCTGATATTCTTCGAGAACTGGTCATAGTTCTGGTTCTTCGTATTGATCGCCGGGGTCATGCGGATCGTCTCATCCATCACCTTCACAATCGCCTGCATATCGGGCGACATTTCGATCCCTTCCATCGCTTCCGGCATGACGACCAGCTCCTTGGCATATTCATAATTCGCCCGCTCAAACTCCACGGAGCCCAGGAAGTTAAGCACTTTCCACGCGGCTTCTTTTACTTCGGACTGTGCGCTCATGGCATACCGCGGCTCGGCAATCGTCGGTGTATCCCGGTAGCCTTTGCGTCCGTCATCCGGTACAGGGGCTGCTGCAATGCCCATATCAATCCCCTCGTTCAGCTTGCGGATTTCCTCCGCCTGCCAGGCGGCCCCGATGAACATCGCTACCCGGCCGGCGGCGAACTGCTGGTGCATCTGCGCCGTATCCCAGTTCTCCCAGCCCGGTGCCACAATCTTCTGCGCATTCAGCTGCCGCAGCATCTCAACGACCGGTGTCGCCGACTTGGAGGAGAACTGCCCGCTCAGCAGATTGATGATCGTGTTGCCTTCATAACCGATCACGCCGCCCTCCAGTCCCGAGCCGAGGCCGGAAACCGTCAGCCCGAACACCGCCGGCGCCTTGCCCATCATCGCAAAGCCGTAGACCTTGCCTTTCCCCTCCTGGGTTATCTTCGTTGCCATTGCTGTGAACTCGCTGTGCGTCTTTGGCGGCTCGCTGAAGCCGTATTGCTCCAGGATATCCGCGTTGTAATAGAGCGGTCTCACCTTGTCAAAACGCGGGTCCCGCACCGGAATCCCGATGACCTCCCCGTTCACCCGGGTCTGGCTGGTGCGGCTGAAAGCGCCTTCGGGAAACCGGGCGAGAAAGTCGTCGTCCATATAGCTGTCCAGCGGCTCCACCCAGTGATTGTCATAGACCGTACGCGCCTGCGGCTGGCCGCCTTCGATAAAGAACAAGTCCGGACCCTCGTTTGCGGCAAAAGACAGCTGAAGCGCATTGTTATACTGCTCGGTCGGATTGGCGATGACGGTGACTTTTACGTCGGGATTGTCTTTCATGAACAAATCCATTTGTTCTTTATAGAAAGCTTCATCTCCGGGTCTTGCGGACACAATCGAGAAATTAACCTTCTGCACTTCGGCCGGCTTGGCGGTAGCGGCTGCGGTGGGATCGGCTGCCGGGCTGCCGGCGCTCGTGTTCCCGTTATTCCCATTGTTCCCTCCGCTGCAGCCTGCCAGTGTTCCGGCCAGGGCAAAAGCCGTTACCAGCGAACCGATCAGTGAACGTCCTGTTCTTCTCATCCTTTATGCACTCCCCTGATTTAGAATTCGTACGCATATTCTTCTGAACCTACTTGTATTGTAGCAAGGCCGGGATTTTTTACGTATCCCATGAATCTACAATCCGGGTGGATAAATCTATCCACTTTTCACAGATCACCAATACGAAAAAGGAGCGCCCAAGCAGCCGATGTTCGGCCTGCAGGACGCTCCTGTTGTCATAACGGTATTTTCCAATCGCAAAATGCTTATTCCTGGCCTACCCTTAAAGTAACCACTTCGTAAGGCGTAAAGGTCCGGGAAATCCCCTCTTCCTCCACTTCAATACCCTGAGCAGCTTCCGGCTGCTCCATCAGATTCGTCTCCTCTACGGTGAACCTGCCATCAGGAACCTGTGAATTTCCGGGCAGGGTCAGGAGCACATTCTCCCGTCCGCCGCCGGATTCATACATGCGGATTACAGCTCCGCTTGCGTCCTCCGCCATTTTCAGCGCATCAATGATCGTATGATTGCCCTTCAATTCCAGCAGGGAACGGCTGGACGGCATGACTCCGTCATGTGCCTCTGCAATATGCGCATACAGCGGCTGGTTGAGCACAAAGCCTTCCCGTACAACGCCTCCCTCCCGCCAGTCCCCCTGATGAGGCAAAAGCGAATACGTAAACTCATGAATCCCTATATCAGTAGAGGAATCCGGCCAGCGGGGAGCACGGAGCAGTGACAGGCGCAGTGTATTTCCTTTGATGTCATAGCCGTATTTGCAGTCGTTCAGCAGGCTGACGCCATACCCTCCCTCAGACAGATCGGCCCAGCGGTGTCCGCATACCTCCAACTGCGCCTGTTCCCAGCTTGTATTCGTATGAGTCGGCCGTTCGATGCTGCCAAACGGAATCTCGTAGACAGCCTTGGATGATAGAATTTGTACAGGAAAAGCAGCCTTGAGCAGCTTATGTTCCTCGCGCCAGTCCACCCGGGTCTCAAAATCGACACGCCGTGAATCCCGGTGGAAAATAATCTGCTGCTCGATCAAAGAGTGATTCAGCTGCCAGGACATCCGCAGCACATCCCGGGTCTGGCCCTGGAGCAGAACCTCGCTTGAGAGCAGTACGGCTTCCGCAGCCGGCTGCTCCCCGAAATGCGGATCGATATCCCAGGCATCCCAGACCGTCGGACGGTCGTGGAACAGCTGCAGATGATTGGCTGCTCCGCCCGCTTCAACCAGCTCACGCCCGCAGCTCTTATCCAGCCAGGATACAATGCGTCCTTCAGTATCGAAGGCAAGCCGGTAATGAGCGGTCTCCCATTGCTCCGGTACGGAAACGGGCAAAGCGCGCTCTTCAGCCTGTTCCAAGGTCCCCGCTGCCTGGCCACCCGCATGGCTGCATGAACCGGCGGATGGTTCAGGCCTCAGCCATACGGTCCGGTATCCCATTGAAGGCACAGTACCTGCAGAGATATACATGGCGTAACCGTCCTTGTACGGAAGCAGATCGGAAGGCAAAAGAACCCCTTGATCATCATAAGGAAGCAGGCCTGTAAGCTCTTTGCCTCCAGTCAATGCGGCAGCATCCCGGCGCTCCCAGGACAGGCTGTTGAACAGAATGACCGGTATGCCCTCACCTTGGGTATCTATGGACTTTTCAAGACGGTTCAATACAGCAGCACGCACCCGTTCTCCGCGCCCGAATATTTCTTCGTAATGTGACTTCGACTTAACATATACCTCCGGAATGGAAGTTCCCGGTATGATGTCATGGAACTGGTTCAGCAGCAGCAGGTTCCAGCCTTCCTGCAGCTCTCCGTGCTGTGTACTCGCGCATTCTGCAAGTTCCGCAGCACCTGAGAGATACGACAGCGTGTTCCAGATTTCCGTCTCCCGGTAGAGCGCTTCGGCTTTCCGGTTCCACCGCTTATTCTGCCCGTGGGTTGTATAGGTTCCTCTATGCAGCTCCAGATACATATCTCCCGACCAGACCGGAAGCGGCGGCGCAGCGTCCCTGATTCCGTCAAAGAACTCATGCGCAGTGCTGAACCGGCTGCCCGGCAGTCCCGGCAGGCTGCCGGATCGTTCCACAGTCTCCAGCATTTCACGCGTAACACCGCCGCCCCCGTCCCCGTAACCGTACAGCAGCATTTGCTCGGGATGGACTTTTTTCTGCCGGAAGCTGTTCCAGTGTTCAGACACATCGGCCGGAGCCGTATCCTCATTCAGACCGTGATTCAGATAGGACAGCACCTTGGTGCCGTCAATCCCCTGCCAGTAAAAAAGATCATAAGGGAACCTGTTCGTATCGTTCCAGTTCATTTTGGTAGTCATGAAATAGTCCACACCGGACTTCTTCAGCAGCTGCGGCAGCGAGGCGCAGTATCCAAAGGTATCCGGGAGCCACTCTACCCGTGAGTTTTTGCCGAATTCCCGGTCATAGAAGGCCCGCCCGTACAGCAGCTGCCTCACCAGGGATTCACCTGAAGGAATGTTGAGATCCGGCTCCACCCACATCCCGCCGACCAGCTCCCAGCGTCCTTCCGCAATCCGTTTCTTAATGCTGGCGTACAGCTCCGGATCATGCCGCTTCACATAATCGTACAGCTGAGGCTGGCTCTGTGAATAACGGTAATGCTCATACTGCTCCATCAGCGTGATTACGGTAGAAAAAGTACGGCTGGCCTTGCGGACCGTTTCCTTAAGCGGCCACAGCCAGGCCAGATCAATGTGCGACTGCCCAACCATGTGCATGGTGCCCGCAATACCTGGCGGCTGGCCTGCTCTGGATGCATTCAGATCAGCTGTCAGCCGCTCCTCTGCTTCCACAAGCCTTGCTTCATCAGCCAAAAACGGCCTTCCGGCAGCATCCTGACCGCTCAGGAACGCAAGGGCTGCTTCGAGTGCCGTTTCCAGACGGCTGCGTTCGATGCCACCTGCGGGGAGCAGAATCGCTGTATCATGGCAGAGCTTCACTGTGAAATAAAGGCTTTCTGCCCGCTTGTTAAGGATCACCAGCCTGGCATCCTGAAAATCAACCGGCGGCGGAACATGATCCACCTGCCCGTTGAGCGGGTCTACCGGAAGCGGCGGCACATGATACAGCTCGACATGCAGATCAAGCGTAGCCGATGCAGCCAGCCCGGCGGACAGCGGAATATAGCTCCGGTTCTTATCCAGTCCATGGTAAGGGACACCGTTGACGGACAGCAGCCCTTCACCTCCCGCCTTGAACATAATACCCGTTGCTTTGCCGCGCCAGATCTCCGGAATGTCCAGGGTCTTTTTCAGAAACAGGGTTTCCCTGATCCTGCTCTGCAGGTGACCCGGCGATACCGTCTCCGTGCCTTCTGCAAACTCATATTCATCTTCATCTGCATAGAACGCCCTTTGCAGCGACCAATCCCTGATTTCAAGACTTTCCACTATAAAAAGATTCTTCAGCTCATGAAGCAGCCGTTCCGTCCGTCTACCCAGCGGCATAATCCTGCCTCCCTTTATTGTTGACTGGTGAATTTAACCAAAAAAGTGCAGATTTCATACGGTTTAAATTCATGACTACACTCTCTCCCCTGACGGGCTTCTTCCAGCGGACGCTCCATCATATCGCACAGCTGCCAGGAATCCAGGTTATAATGACTGCCCAGACTGACTGTGCTGCGGCTTCCCGTGAATTCATGCAGCCGGACGATGAAGCCGTCTCCCTGTTCAGACAATTTGACCGCATCTATGGCGATATTGGACTGGTTAACCGTAATCAGTGATTTGCCTTCATTACCGGAGGTTTTGCCCTGTACCGCACGGAGGGGATTATTAAGTGCCCAGGCTTCCTCGACAGTACCTCCGGCGACCCAATCTCCAATATGCGGCAGCAGGGCGTAAGTAAACAGATGTTCTCCCTGATCGGCATTCCAGTCCGGTGCAGTTGCGGATTTGATCAGCGATAAACGCATGACATTATCCTTGATATCGTAGCCGTATTTGCAGTCGTTAAGCAGGCTCACCCCATATCCGCGCTCCGATAAATCCGCCCACTGGTGACCGACGCTCTCAAACCGCGCATAATCCCAGCTGGTATTCCAGTGCGTAGGACGTTTTACATTCCCGAACTGGATATCATAGGTAGCTTCCGTTGATCTCACTGCCACTGGAAAAGCTGTCTTCAGCAGCTGATGCTGTTCATGCCAGTCGGCCCGGGTCTCAAAATCAATCCGGCGGCTTGCGGCGTATACCTTTATCTTTTGAATGATCGTGGAATCCATATACCGCCATGTGAACTCCAGTACCGCAGCCAAAGGACCGCATGCAATCAGCTCCACGGATTGAAGATCTGTTATTTCGCGCATTTTCTCCTGATAAAACAGATCAATATCCCAGGCATCGAACATCTTCGGTTTATCCTCAAAAACCTGGAAGACGTTGCCGCGCTCACCTTCTGCCAATACCTCACGCTCTGCGGAATGATCATAAATACGTGTGAGTTGTCCGGATTCATTCCATTCGAGTATATAAAAAGGTGTGGCCAGTACCGAATCCTGCCAAGTAAACGGAACAGCCTGCCCGTTTGTTTCTGCAGCTGCAGCTGTAATTCCTGCCGTCCCCATCATCGGAACCGGAGGCACTTCAATAAGCCACTCTTCCCCCATTCGCTGGGATGGAAGAACTGCCCCGCTGCTGTCTCTCCATTCCTTCGCTGCCTGATCCCTGCAGGCCACAGATACCAATCCTGCCCGGTTAAAAGAAGCCCCGTTGAATACTGTGTATTCTTTTGTATCCTCACCGCCGCCGGCGGCACTAACAAGTCCAGCAACAGCAGCATCCGCAGCCTGTAAGCCCAGCCGCTCCGCTTCCGCATATTCGTTCCGTGCATCCTCATACACCTCCCGGATAGAGGAGCCCGGAATAATATCATGGAACTGGTTGCGCAGGATGATTTTCCAGCCTTCGTACAGCTCCTGCGCCGGATATTGTGTAAAGCCCCCGGACTCAGCGGCCAGCAGCACCTGGAGCCATTCGGCTTCACGGTACAGCAGCTCCAGCTTCCGGTTCATCCGTTTGTTGTAGGCCTGGCTCGTATAAGTCCCCCTGTGATATTCCAGATACAGCTCCCCGTCCCAGGTGTGGACATATTCATCCGTGCGGCTGATCCTCTCGTTTAACCGTTCAAAATATTCATCAGCCCGCCCTGTCTTCACGTTAGGCACCCCCGGGATACTGTCCAGACGGCGGCGCATTTCAAGCATCTCCCGGTTGACCCCGCCGCCGCCGTCACCGTAGCCGTAGGACAGCAGCAGCTCACGGTTCAGATTTTTGTCCCTGTACTGGTCCCAAATTCCCTGGACAGAAAAAGGCTCAATCAGGCCATTGTACGTATAATACCAGGCGCTGGATTCAGGTCCCTCCGGAGTCGTTATGAAGTGGGTCAGCACCTCGCTGCCGTCAATCCCTCTCCACCGGAACGTATCATGCGGCAGCCGGTTGAACTGGCTCCAGCTGATTTTGGTCGTCATAAAGGTATCAATCCCTGATTTCCGCAAAATCTGCGGCAGTGCCCAGCTGTAGCCGAACACATCCGGCAGCCACAGATATTTGCATTCCACGCCAAACTCGTCACGGAAGAACTTGGTGCCGTACAAAATCTGGCGGACAAGTGACTCCCCGCTGGTCAGGTTGCAGTCCGCTTCGAGCCACATTGCACCGCCGGCTTCCCATCGGCCCTCTTCTACACGTTCTGCGATTTCAGCGTAGATTTCCGGATAATCGTGCTTAATATACTCATACAGCTGCGGCTGGGTCTGCAGAAAAATATATTCCGGGAACTGCTTCATCAGCCGCAGCACTGTGGAGAAGGAACGGGCTGATTTTTCCCTCGTGTGGGTCAGCCGCCACAGCCAGGCCACATCAATATGTGTGTGCCCGACTGCGGTAACGGTTACAGGATGCTCCTGCTTCATTTCACCGAGGCGGGAACGCAAAAGCTCGTCAGCCTCGGCTACAGAAGCATAAAAAACAGCGCTGCCGGGCTTCGACCAGTCCAGCTGGTTAAATGCCTGATTGAGTGCTGTCAGCAGCTCCTGCTTCAGCGGCTGATTCTCCGGCAGCTGCTTACTGACTCCGAGGACAGCGCGCCCGGTGTAATAGAGATCGTCAGCAGCCTCATCCAGACAGGCCAGCTCTGCTACTTTCAGCCGGTGCTCCTGAGGGACCGGCAGGCCGCCGCCCTCCAGTCCGGACCAAAGACGGAATGTGAAGTCCACCGTCTGTCCGGCTGTCTCCTCCTCCAGAAAGACTTCCTGGTGGTTGGAGTCCACACCCTGGTACGGCTTGCCGTTCAGGAACAGCAGAGACTCGAATCCGCTGTTATTACCGCCCCCGGTCCGGCCAAAGTCAAAACGTCCGACAATCTTTCTGCCCTGCCAGTCCGCAGGAATCAGAATTTTATGGTGCAGCCATAAATAAGCGTCACGCCCAGTCCAGTAATCTCCCAGACGGTAAGCCTTACCGCCCTCCCCCAACTGCGGATACTCCCCGTTAGCACCTTCGGCATCCTCCCAGCCCTGCCACTCTTCAAGACGGATAGCTTCCCGGTAACGATATACTTCCAGTTCTTTAATACGTGCGCCCAGCTTCTCCTCAGTCCAAAACATTCATTTCTCCTCCTTAATATAACACGTGTTATATGGTAAAAAAGAAGCGGCTGCTCCTTGCGGGGCATGCCGTTTCTGACTTCTGCCGAACCTCAAGCATTTGGCACATCTTATAATCTAACAAACCCATAAACTGCATTTCTTCTTCAGCTGCTTCAATTACGCGCTTTCCCCCGGCCGCAGAATCGCCGGCAGCCACAGCTTGGCCGGCCTTTCCGTTCCCGGACCCTGCTCCAGCTGGTTGAGTACACAGCGTACAGCCTCTTCACCCATGCCAACATAGGGGATTTCTACACAGCTCAAGGAAGGCAGACTCAGGCGGTGTCCCTGAATGGTGTTGTCCGCAGCCATAATCCGCAGCTGATCACCTATGCGCAGGCCTAACCGGTGAGCTGCCCGGTATAAATCCGGCACAGCACTGGACCAGTTAACCAGTACAGGGGGCAGCGTGCCTCCGTCACTTTGCAGATCCCTCAGCCATTCGAGCCAATCTACCCGCCCTTCTCTTTCTTCATGACGTGAGATTACAGGCTGCATCCCATGCTTCAGACACCATTCTGTATATGCATTTTTGCGGTTCTCTTCTGCCCAGATTGCCTGCCCTGCTGTTGAGTGATGAAACACATCAGCATATACCGGAGCTTCAGTAATGGATGTCTTTCCAGCATACAAATAGTCCAGCGCCATTTCTACACTGCCCTTGTAATCGGCGAGCACAGAAAAGATGCCTCCGGTCCCGGCGTAGCCCTCCACGGAGACATAAGGTACGCCGGATTCTTTAACTTTGGCCGCCCATTCTTCATTGCGGTAGCTCGTGCTGTCCAGGGTAACAATACCGTCAATCTTCCGCTGATGGTACAGGCCCAGCAGCTCATCCCGCCCTTCACCGGTTTGCCTGTGTCCCGGGGAGCAGAGCAGAATATGATAGCCTCTTGCCTCACATTCCCGCTGCATCCCCTCAAGCAGCCGCATGAACAGCGGATGGCGGGTGTCGCCGTAAGCTGCAAGTGTCATGCTGCGGCCTGTCTTCATGCTGCGCGCCTGGGCATCCACATGATAATTAAGCTCCTGGATCGCCGCCAGCACCGTTTCGCGTGTCTCCACGCTGACTCCGATTCCCGGAGTATTGTTCAGCACAGCAGATACTACGCTCCGGGATACCCCGGCCAGCTTCGCCACATCGTGGCTGGTCACTCTTTTTTTGCCCATAAAAGCACCTCAGGGTTAATATAACACGTGTTATGCTTGTTGTATAGTCTGATTATAAGGTTATTAAGACCGTAAAGCCGGTATTATAAAGTAAATAAAGAACGTTATAGCGGGGTCGTAATTTATATTCTAAGGGGAAAAGTCCATGCTGCAAAAAAAACAGTACATTTCAGAGGATTAATATAAAAAAGGTGAAGTAATTGAAGTATCCTTTACAGCAAGTAATGATTCATTTCCAGCTCAAGTGTCAGTCCAAAAAATCACTAAAATCAAGGATTAAAACTTATAGTTGCTGCAAATCTTAACCTGATATTTAAAAAGAGAGAGACTTAGTGACATCGACATCATGTCTCCTAAGTCTCTGCCAGAAACCAACTACCCCTTATATCCGGGTGAACGTCACTCAGCTTTCCCGGGAATGAGCCGCTTCGTCTTTGACTTCCGCACGGAAGCCTTCGATGCTGCGCTTGCGGCGTTCGTTCTTATCTTCGATTTCTTCCCGCTCGCGGCTGCTGATTTCAGAGGAAAATTCATTCAAATATTCCTCTGCCTCATGCAAGTTTTGCTGGGTGTTCTGGATGCTTTGCTGCAAATGCTCCACGTTATCTGCCCGGTTATCCGGTTTAGCCATGATTGATCGCCTCCTGATAATTACGCGCCGAACCAACGGACGCTAACCATTACGTTGACCAACAACGGACCATTTTATGCAGACATACAGAACACACAGCTTGCCCACACGCGGACTCTTCTTCAGGTTGTTTCTCTTGAGACCAGACAGTACTGCAGCTCCTGCAGATCCGCCCCCGTATTGTGCAGTCTCCCCTGCAGGAGATTAAAAGCATTGCGCGCCTGGGCCTCAATCGGATTATGCACGGAGGTAATCCCCAGAGTATGTGCCAGCTCCGTATTGTCAAAACCGACGACAGCCAGCTCCTCCGGAACTTTAATTCCCTGCCTGCGTGCTTCGCTGAGAACCCCGGCCGCCACCATATCATTCGCACAGAGTATGGCATCTGGGTGTTCTTCCCTGCTAGCCCACATGTCACGGAGCATCTGTTCTCCGTCACGGATTGAAAAAACTCCTCTCTTCGACCACCCCGGCCCGTCCTGCAGGTTATATTTTGAAATCGTATCCTGATAAGCTTGTACCCGGCTCAAGGTATTAATGCTGCGCTCCCTGCCGAAGGCATTGGCAATCCGCTTACGCCCTTGTGCAATGACATGCTCCAGTGCCAGCAGGTAACCGTCATATTGATTCATGGCAACCGTAGCGATCTGTGAATGCTCTATCCGCTGCCAGGAGACAATAGGACCGTACTTTGTATATGAGCCCAGCAGCTCCTGATCATTCACGCAGGTGCTGATGACGAGTGCGTCGACTCTTTTTCTGCGCAAATCCTCAAAGGCCTGCAGCTCCTTCCCGGGATCTCCGCCTGAGGTATAGATGATGGTCTGGTAGCCGTTCCGGCTGGCCGTTTCCACAAAGCTGTTCAAAAAAGGCAGCATCACTGCGTTAATGCCCTCTGTCACCATGCCGATCTGCAGGGTCTGTCCCGTGGACAATGAAACGGCATTCCCGTTTGGTACATAATCCAGTTCTTTCATAATGGCTGTGATTTTATCTCTTGTCGCCCTGCTCACATGCGGGGAATGATTCAGTACTCTGGATACCGTTGCCTTTGAAAACCCCGACAGCTTGGCGATCTGATCAAGATTTGACATGCTGCTCTCCCTAATTCTTAGAAAATACTTGACATGTAACGCGTTTCAGCATTTAGCATTCAGTTACAGGACATGATACTAGCTTACCATAAATCATCCAACAACTATAAAAAGGCGGGATCCATGATGACCATTAAGTTTCCTGAAGGCTTCATGTGGGGCGGCGCAGTAGCGGCTAACCAGTGTGAAGGTGCATATAATGAAGACGGCAAAGGCTGGTCCACCCAGGACGTTGCTCCGCAAGGCATTAAAGGTCCGGTTACAGAGGTGCCGACGGAAGATAATATGAAGCTGGTCGGGATTGATTTTTACCACCGGTACAAAGAAGATATCAGGCTCTTCGCCGAAATGGGCTTCAAAGTCTTCCGTACCTCTATTGCCTGGTCGCGGATTTTTCCGAAAGGAGACGAGCTGGAGCCGAATGAAAAAGGCCTGCAGTTCTATGACGACCTGTTCGACGAATGCCATAAATACGGGATTGAGCCGCTCGTAACCATTTCCCACTATGAAACACCGCTGCATTTGTCCAAGCATTATAACGGCTGGGTTAACCGTGAGCTGGTCGGCTTCTATGAGCGTTATGCCAGAACACTGTTCACAAGATATAAGGATAAGGTCAAATACTGGCTGACTTTCAATGAGATCAACTCCATTCTGCATGAACCGTTCATGAGCGGCGGGATTTATACCCCTAAGGATCAGCTCAGCAAACAGGATCTGTACCAGGCGGTTCACCATGAGTTTGTGGCCAGTGCTCTGGCGGTCAAGATCGGACATGAGATTCATCCGGATTTTAAAATAGGCTGTATGGTGCTCAGCATGCCGACTTATCCGCTCACTCCGAATCCCGATGACGTGATTGCGGCGATGGAGTCCGAGCATTTGAACTACTTTTTTGCCGATGTCCATGCCAGAGGAACTTACCCTGGATACATGAAACGCTTCTTCAGAGAACGCGGCATTGAAATTCATATGGAGCCTGGTGACGAAGACATCCTGAAGCACACTGTAGACTTCATCTCCTTCAGCTATTATGTGAGCATGTGTGAGACGGCAGACGATTCCAAACGCACAGCAAATGAAGGCAATCTGTTCAGCGGTGTGGCAAATCCGTATCTTGAGGCCAGTGAATGGGGCTGGCAGATTGACCCTCAGGGCCTGCGTTATGTGCTGAATATGTTTTATGACCGTTACCAGAAGCCGCTGTTTATCGTTGAAAATGGACTTGGCGCCAAGGATGAGCTGATCACAGGTGAAGACGGCGTGCCGACTGTAAATGATGATTACCGTATCCAGTATCTAAATGATCACCTCGTTCAGGTCAGCGAAGCTATCGAGGACGGAATCGATGTCATGGGCTACACCACCTGGGGCTGTATCGATCTTGTAAGTGCCTCTACTGCACAGCTAAGCAAACGTTACGGCTTCATTTATGTCGACCGCCATGATGACAATACAGGCACACTCGAGCGTTACCGCAAAAAATCCTTCCACTGGTACAAGGAAGTGATCGCTACCAATGGACAAAGCCTCAAGCGTTAAGGTCTGCAGACGTTAAATATTATGTATAAAAAATCAGGTGCAAACCGCAAGCCGCTCTGCTTTTCCAGGAGACTTGCGGTTTTTTGCTGCGGGATATACAGATTGCAAATCATATATACTTTTTCAGGTAAGCGCTTTAATATTTACACTCTCCTCTGTGCTATACTCTGGGCATAACGATCATAATGGAGGATACTATGCGGAATCTTTTGGGCGAGCTGGGGTATACGGATGAGGAAATCCGGCAGAAGCTAGATAACACCTGGAATGAACTGTTCTACGGAGCAACGGATGTCCGGATTTACCATCCCATGGGTGATGACAAAGGTTATATGGTGGATACAGGCAATAACGATGTGCGTTCAGAGGGCATGTCCTACGGAATGATGATGGCGGTTCAAATGGATAAAAAAGAAGAATTCGACCGGCTGTGGAACTACGCCAAGGAATTTATGCAGCATAAAGAAGGCCGGTACAAGGATTATTTTGCCTGGCACTGCAAGCTTGACGGCACACGGCTGTCGCAGGGCCCTGCACCGGATGGCGAGGAGTTTTTTGCGATGGCACTGTTCTTTGCTTCCAGCCGCTGGGGTGAGGGGCCGGGGCCCTTTAATTATGCCGGGCAGGCGGCTGCGATTCTGCGGGCCTGTCTCCATCAGGGAGAGCGCGGAGGCGATCCCATGTGGGAACCGTCCAATAAGCTGATCAAATTCGTGCCCGAGTCTCCTTTCAGCGATCCCTCTTACCATCTCCCCCACTTTTATGAGCTGTTCGCGCTGCGGGCGGATGAAGAGGACAGAAGCTTCTGGGCTGAAGCTGCGGCAGCCAGCCGGGCTTATCTGCATAAAGCCTGTCACCCGGTAACCGGCCTCTCTCCGGAGTATGCCAATTATGACGGGACACCGGCTGAGCCTCAGCCGCATGGAGATTTCCGCCATTTCTACAGTGATGCCTACCGTGTGGCGGCCAATATTGCGCTCGATTACGAATGGTTCCGCAAGGACCCGTGGCAGGTGGAGCAGTGCAACCGGATCCAGAGATTTTTCCGGAATATTGAGGTGTCGGATTACCGCCGGTATACCATTGCCGGTGAAGCATTTGAAGAGCCGGCTTTGCACCCTGTCGGTCTGCTGGCTACACTTGCCATGGCTTCGCTGGCTGCAGACGGTCCGGATGCCGGGCACTTCGTAAGGCTGTTCTGGAATACTCCGCTGCGCACCGGCGAACGCCGGTATTACGACAACTGCCTGTACTTCTTCAGCCTGCTGGCGTTGAGCGGGAACTATCGGATGTATGGATGAGGGATAGAGCGCGCGGGGATTGTGGATTTAGACCTTAGGGATTGCCAAATATGGCCGCCAATTATTTAACGGACCGTCGTTCCCTTATTTGGCCTATAATGGACATTTTGCCGGGCTAACGGACCGTCGTTCCCTTATTCCCTCAACGTCGTGCCTTTTAAGGGGGAATGGAGCATAATAACGGACCTGGACCTGGTGTCCGTTAGCTGTTCTAATTCCCGCTTTTGACGGAAATAAGGGATCCTCAGTCCGTTAGCATACCGGTAGTGCTCCCAATTCAAAGAGTCTGATTGCTGCAACTGCACTTTGTACACTAGAAAGCTTGCCGGAGCGCCGATATTACTGCAAAACTAATGTACAAAGTGCACTAGAACGTCCTCCGTATCCCCTGCCTTGTCCTGCCTCGCCCAACTGGGTTAGAACAATTACATCACAGGCATATGTATTCGGTCATGGTATTCTAATCAAGGAAAAGCATCAATGAGAATGTACTTGTAGTTACCCACCGGGGAGTTATAAATGTAATTTATCATATTGTGAATGGTATTGTATGGACAAACCAAAGCAACCGGACCTTTCCCGTCTCTTATACCAGTATCCACCGATTAGAGTATCAGGATAACCAATGGACCTTTACTATAGAAAATCTAACGGAACATTTGCAATAAACCTATTGTTCCTCAACTAAAAACCGGCCCAGAGGCATCCCCCCGGCCGGTCTACAATTAAAGTTACTCCTCCACCTCAACAATCACATTCACAATCGAAGCATCGCGGTTTTTGATCCGGAGCGGTGCGGTGAATGCAGAAATGAGTTTTTTGCCTTCCAGCGGCGCAGGATTGATGTCTTCATAGATCAGCATCGTCGGCTCGGCATACTTTTCATGATCCAGAAAGGCATGGTGGACAAAATAGCCGTTGCCCTTGGCATCCTGTAAATTTTCGATGCTCAAAGTATCAATAGCCACGGCCTTGCAGTTAGGGAGCTTCGTCCGTATGTATACAGCAGCTTCCGGTGAAACGGCCGGAGAGTTGTTTGCATAGGTCTCAAAATCTGTATCCCGGAACTTCCAATACCCGGTGTTAAAGATCAGAATATCCGCTTCATCCAGCCCCTCATATTCCTCCAGCATTTCAACCGTAATGAATCCTCCCGGTCCAAGGGGGCAATCGATCAGCAGCGGCTTCCGGTAGATAAAATCTTCAATCGGAATGGCATCGATCCCCTTACCGTTATTCAAATGATGCCACGGTGCATCCACATGCGTTCCGGCATGAAGATAGATGCTGAGCACACTACCGTTCCAGTCATCCCCTTTATCCAGCCGCTCTTTCGGCTCCAATGTAACTTCTGGGAGTCCGGGATACACAGGCATTCCTTCGTAAATTGGGTAACCCATTTCTACGTATTTTGTCATGTTGAGATGCTCCTGGTTCTATCTGGATTGAACTTATACTTTTGGTTTGGAATAGGACGTGACTCCAGAGAATGTTTGGACTTCCGGCCGCTATCTCTCCTACAGTTCCAAACTTCTCCTCCGCCCCTCCCTACCCTTACATTTTTAAATTCAATCTATAATGTTTATTTTAGTTTAATGGACAAGCAAGCTGTACTCAAACGCAGTGGTTCCGTACACGCTCTTGAAATGCTTGTTCAAATGGGTCAGATCCACGAATCCGCATTCTGCTACAGCAGCGTAAACATCGCCATGCTGTTCGATCAGGTGCTTGGCCCGTTCAATCTTGCTGTTCAAAAAGTACTGGTACGGCGAAATGCCGGTATGAGCCTTGAATAAACGGATCAGCTGGAATTTCGACAGATGAAGCTCATGGCAGAGATCCTCCAGTTTCAGCACGCTTGTAAGATTATCCTGAAGCATGGTCTTGGCTTTTACCATTAATAAATCTTCCCTGCGGTCATAACCGGATGGCGTGCTACGGGTCAGGCTGTCTGTCAGCGGCAGCAGCAGTTCACTGCAGAGCGCTTCATTTTCCTCAAATACTGCACTGGCGAGGCTTACTACTTTTGACGCAAGACTATTATTATACACGATAGGTGTAGAAAATCGCACAATCTCCTTCCGCTCACTAACCTCCAGCAGCAGTTCGGGATCAATGTACAGCATCACATAATCCAGCCCGCGCTCATCATGGGCCATTCCGTCATGGGCCTGCTCGGGGTTGAACAGCATAACACCGTTCTGATGCGACAGCTGCCGGCTTCCCTCCAGATTATACTGCTGGATCCCGCGCAGGGTTACCCCAATGGCATATTCCTGGTGGGAGTGCTTTTTGTATTTAAAATCCGTCATGCTTGCGGACAGCGCAGTGATTCCTGCGGATTTTTTATAAATAAACTTTTCCATCTACTTCACCTCTCACCTGCTCGCTCTATAACCATATCATCACAGCCGCATAGACCAGAAACAATGCCATCAGTACATTTACAATCCTGCTGTGCTTCTGCAAAAAAGCCTTAAATATTGTACCGAAAACCACCCAGAATGCAAAGGCCAGGAAGCCGATCACCGTGATGGCCAGCACACTTGCGGATACTGCCGGTACGGTGTCGTAGTAGGGCATGATAAAACCCGGAATGACGGTCATCGTAAACAGGACTACCTTGGGATTCAGGAACTGCATCAGAAACCCGGACCTGAAGGAAGCTGTGGGTCTGGCCTTGGCCCCGGAGACATCCGAATTACAGATTTGATAAGCCAGATACAGCATATAGAAACTTCCGGTGATTTGCATGATAATAAGAATCCTGGGTATCACGTCGGCCAGCAGCGTATTCAGCATAGCAGAAACCATCAGTAAAAGACCAAAGGCCAGCGTTGCCCCATACGTATATTTCATTGCTTTTTTCGTGCCGTAAGTATGTACTGTCGATAGAATAACAATATTCGCCGGTCCCGGTGAAAAGGTTACAATAAAGCAGTAAACCAAAAATGATGTAATATTGATGAGAAAAACCTCCTTCATGTTGTTCTCATCCGATCATACCTTCTGTAAATCTGTCTTATATAGTATGTTATTGCACGATTCTCATTTATTTGTGACCATATGCCCCCTTCACGGGTCTAACTGATATAAACACCAACAAGAAGAAAGGAGTGTATGACATTGGATTTAGCCCAACTTGCGGTGCAGGCCAAAGCCGGAGACCGCGAAGCTTTTATCAGCCTGGTTAAGCAGTTTGAGAATTCCCTGCACTATATGGCCAAATCGATGCTGGGGAAAGACGAGGATGTAGCAGATGCGCTGCAGGAAACGATTTTAAAGGCTTATAAATCAATGCATTCCCTGCGTGAACCGCAATTCATTAAGACCTGGATCTTCCGGATTCTGATTAATGAATGCAACTCTATCCTGTCAGGGCGCTCACGTGCGCTTGTGTACGCTGAGGTCCCGGAGTCCGCTTCTCCCTCGGATGAATATGACAAAGTCGATTTAAGAGAAGCTGTTGACCGCCTGGAAGAGAAGATGAAGGTAGTTGTCATCCTGCATTATTTTGAGGACCTGCCCTTGCGGCAGATTGCCAGTGTGCTTGAAATTTCAGAAAGCGCGGTAAAAATGCGGCTGTCAAGAGCGAGAGAGACGCTGCTGAAGCATTTTAAAATCAATCAAGAGGGGAAGATGAACTATGGATCGGTTTAACCTGGAAAATGAATTTAAAGGACTTAAAGAGGGAAAGGCAGCTGCGGATATGCCCATCTCCCCGCTTGTGCGGGCCCGTCTCGATGAGACCTATGCCTCCCTGCCGGAACAGCCTGCCGGACGCAGAAGCAAACCGCTGTCAAGACTCCGCCGCTTAAGCTCTGCCACAGCAGCCGCCTTCGTTCTCGGTGCAGGGGTGTTCGCTTCCGGCTTTGTATCCCCGGTCATGGCAGATTCGATCAAAAGCATACCGCTTATCGGAAGCCTGTTCAGCTCCATTGAAGGCGATATCGGCCTGCGGAATGCCGGTGACCTCGGACTTGCCTCCAGCGTGAACAGCGGAGTGTCCTATAAAGACGTGAAGCTCGAAGTCACCGAAACCGTCTTTGATGGCAGCCGGGCTGCTTTTCTGGTGAAGGTAGCGGCTCCGAATCTGGAGAACGGCCGGTTTGATACCGGTAAAAAGACCGTTAAACTCAGCGATGCAATCAGTAATGTAACAGTTTCGGTAGACGGCAAACAGCAAGGCGACTCCGGTTCCATCCTGCAGGGCGGGTATTATGCGGGCGCTGGAGAGGCACATCCGGATATGCTGATCTTCGAAGAGGTGCTTGAACCATCGGGCAGCAGCACTGTTCCTGATACCTTCACCGCTGAAGCTGTGCTTACACTGGAAGGGATCGACCATGAATTCAAGCTGGATATCCCATTCACAAAAACAACCCAAGATATCGTAAATGTGCAGCCGGATGCTGTGTCCGCTAACGACGAGCTGTCCGTTTCAGTGGCAAGTTTACAGAGTACGCCTTTAACGACCCGCGTCCACTATTCTATCGCTTTGACTAACGCGGACAAATTAACGGAGAAGCAGGAGAAACAGTTGAACAAGATCCGGGTTGCTGTGTATGACGATCAAGGTCGCCAGCTGCCGGCTCTGAACGGTGATGGCGAGTATTCTTCCAACGCGCTCACCTTTGACGCAAGGTATGCCTCCACCTCCGGAACAACCTCTTACCTGCTGTTAAAGCCTTTTATAGTCGAGGATGATTTCACGGAGACCGTGAAGGAGAAGCAATTCATCAAGGGAATGGAACTGAAGATCGAGCTTCCTGCGGCAAAATAAATAAGATAACAAAAAAGAGGCTGTCCCATAAGTAGATATTCTACTGGTAGTGACAGGCTCATCTCTTCTCAAAAGCTAAAATTGAAGCAGAGCAGCGATTCTCCTGTTATTGGAGAATCGCTGCTCTGCGTTTTTGGTCATTTGCAGCTTGTTTCAATAGATTGTGGGCGAGCGAAAGCCAACCGACCTCGAGTGTCACTTTTTCCATGCCGCGAAGCAGAAAACGCCGGAACCCCCGGTTGTTCTTCAGTTGTCCAAATACGCTTTCCGGCATTTGTTTTCCATGCTTTGCTCTTTTCCTTGTGGTAGCTACCGTACTTCACCACCGCCTGCATCTCTTCCTTTTCCAGATAGGCGTAGTTTTCCTCGCTGCCGTAACCTGCATCCGCAATGACCGTCTTTGGCCGTTTTCCGAGGAGTTGTTGCGCTTTTTCCATATGCGGCTGTAAACAGCGGAAGTCGGTGGGTCTTTGGTGTAGGCTGTAGGCTAAAATAAATTGGTTTTCGGTCCCGATTTGCACATTGTATCCCGGTTTTAGCTGGCCATTTCGCATGTGGTCTTCTTTCATCCGCATAAACGTTGCATCTGGATCGGTCTTGCTGAAACTGCTTCCGGTCACCAAGGAGCTTTTGGTATTGTTCGTACTTCAGCAGCCGGGGAAGCAAATCCTTACGCAGCTTCCGGACGGCTTTTTTCAGGGGCTTGTCTTTGGGTTTTTCCAGGAGCTTTGACTCCAACGCCTGAGTCATTCGTTCGAGTTTCTCACTGCTAATCTCGCTGGACTCGCCAAGTTCGCTCAGGCCCTGGCCGCAGTGTTCCTGTTCTTCTTGTTTTTCTGCGGCCTCTATGCCGGCAAACAATGCAGCCGCTCTACTGCAGCATTCACGACACGGGCAAGGTGGTTGCCCTGGAATATCTTCTTCCAGATCCATTGGCATGCAAAGTTGGTCCATGGTATATTGGATGTACAAAGAAATCGCTCCTTTTTGAGATGGTTGGGTGGTACCTCCATTTTACTAAAAGGGCGATTTTTTTGTTGTTTTTTCAAAAAGAGTTTAGATCCAATTCCGCTTAAACAGTGGAGAGGACGGACTGATTGTGGAAAAGCGGCAGCGGTCGCCTTGGTCTCCGGATTTTCACCGCTAAGGGGAATGAAAAAAATCTGGAGAGCACAGCGATTGGAACAACGGTCCGTTCGCGGAGCGTCCAGCCAAGGTGAACACGTACATCCTACTCCAAACCAAGGGCCGCCCCAAGCAGCCATTTCATGGCTTTTGGGACAGCCCCTTTTGTGCTTCTGATTACCGTCTATGAATTTAAAATAAGACCAATGTAAGATAAAGCCCGACAAGCGTAATAAACAATGTTGGAATCGTCAGAATAATACCGGTTTTAAAGTACGTTCCCCAGGAAATCTTCACCCCTTTGGCCGACAGCACATGCAGCCACAGCAGCGTAGCCAGCGAACCGATCGGCGTAATCTTGGGGCCAAGGTCAGACCCGATTACATTCGCATAGATCAGCGCTTCCCTGATCAGGCCGGTGGTATGCGTAGCATCAATAGCCAGGGCATCGATCAGCACCGTAGGCAGGTTGTTCATAATGGAAGAGATCACAGCCGCTATGAAGCCCATCCCTACCGTGGCAGCGAACAGCCCTTGATCGGCAACAACCTGAATGACCTCTGACAGCACGTCCGTAAGCCCGGCATTGCGCAGCCCGTATACCACGACATACATCCCTATCGAAAAGAATACAATCGCCCAAGGCGCACCCTTCACCACTTCCATAGTGGGTACATACGGGCTTCTTCTCGCCATCAGCAGGAAAAAGAGTGCCACGAACATGGCCACAACAGACACCGGGATGTGCAGGAATTCGCTGACAAAGTAGCCTGCGAGCAGAATCGCCAGGATGATCCAGGACAGCTTGAACATCTGTTTGTCTTTAATCGCTTCCTCCGGAGGCTTGATCCCTGTGCTGACATAGCTTTTGGGAATGCTCCGGCGGAAGAACCAATACAGCACAAGAATACTTGCCCCAAGCGAGAACAGCGTAGGTATAATCATCCGCCCGGCATATTCCATAAAGGTAATCCCGAAATAATCCGCAGAGACAATATTGACCAGATTGCTGACTATCAGCGGCAGTGAAGTGGTATCGGCGATGAATCCGCTGGCGATGATGAACGGGAACACTTTTTTCTCGTCAAAATTAAGTGCCCGGACCATCGCCAGCACGATCGGCGTCAGGATGAGCGCCGCACCGTCATTGGCAAAAAAAGCAGCCACAACCGCACCGAGTACACTCACATAGATGAACATCCGTGTTCCGTTCCCCTTGGCGGCTATAGCCATATGTAGGGCAGCCCATTCAAAAAATCCGATCCTGTCGAGGATGAGTGAAATCAGGATGATCGCTACAAAGGCCAGCGTCGCATTCCAGACAATGAGGGTGACGTCGAGGACATCACCCAGGCTGACTACACCGGCAAGCAAAGCAAGGATGGCTCCGCCGCAGGCGGACCATCCAATTGACAGATTTCGGGGCTGCCATATCACAAAAAATAAGGTAATGATGAAAATAAGACATGCAAGGATAACCAACACTTTACCTCCCGCTCAGACTGGAAATTTATTTGAGATGCAGCTGGGCTGCAATATTTTTGACATACTTATATTTGTTGGTCTTGATTAATCTGCAGCGGGGAAGAATCGGGCTTTTCTCCATTTCTTCAGTCAAATTACCCAGAAGCCGTTCCAACTGAAGCCGTTCCCTGTCATTCATGATAAATTCAAAGCCGTATTGATAAATCTCTTCGTCCGCTTCCTGTTTCCAGACAACGGTGCCGCTGAGCTGGACATTTTCTCCGAGAATTTCTGTCTCCAGCTGAAGCACGATATCTTTATTAACCGTTAACGCCAGATGGGTCAGGAAGCGCAGGCCGCCAGCGCCGATATCCTCCACAACGACCTCGGTCATGCCGAGGCTCAGCCTTCTGTCCTTGATTTTAACGATTGTCATTTGGGCACTCAACGGAAGCAAAAGCGGAATACGGATATGTCTGCGCCGGTCTTCGGTAACCCCCGGTGAGCTTGTCCCGCCGGGCGTCAGCACCTTCTGCATTAACAGGTCAGAGAAATCAGCCACGGCTGCGGGTCTGCTGAACAGATAGCCCTGGATTTCGTCACAGCCGTTTTTTTTAAGAAAGGATAACTGTTCAGCAGTTTCCACACCCTCAGCCACTACCTTCATGCCCAAACCATGAGCCAGTTGGATCACTGAAGCAACAATGACGGTGTTCGAGCGTTCCGTAGTGAGATTGCGGATAAAGCCTTTATCAATTTTCAAGATATCCATCTTACACTGGGCCAGATAAGCAAGTGACAAGTACCCTGTGCCGTAATCGTCCAGAGACACTTTAATGCCCATTTCTCTTAATTCCGCAACCACGGAGATGACAAGCTTCTCATTATCCTTAATAGAAGTTTCTGTGAGCTCAAACTCAAGCCATCCGCCTCCGGTTTCATGCTCTGCCAGGATACCTTTTACTTTGTGGATAAAAGTTTTGGACAGGAAGAACTGTACGGCTACATTGACAGATACCGGAACCGCCGGCCTGCCCTCCTCCTGCCACGATTTTATCTGCCGGCATACCGTTTGAATGACCCACTCGGTTAAGGGAATGATCAGTCCTGTCTCTTCAGCAATTGAGATGAACTCTGTGGGAGACAGGACTCCCCATTCCGGATGGTCCCAGCGGATCAGCGCTTCAGCACCCCGTATCTTACCTGTTGCCGCCTCTACCCGTGGCTGATAATACAGCTCCAGCATGTCCCCGTAAATGGCGAGCCGGAGATCTTTTTCGAGAGAGAGCTTCTTATAGCTGTTGATATCCACTACCGGATTATAAGTGGTATGTTGATTCCTTCCGTTCTTCTTGGAACGGTACAGTGCAATATCAGCATTTTTCAGTAACAAATCAGCATCCTGCCCATGCTCCGGGTAAAAGCTGATTCCCAGACTGCCTGTAATGAACAGTTCATGGTTCATAATCTCAAAAGGATTCTCTTCAATGGCAGCAAGCAGACTGCCGGCTATTTCATTGATTTTATCAGGGTCAGAAAATGTCCGGTCTACAATGACTGCAAATTCATCACCGCCGAGACGGGCAATATAACCTTTGTCAGCTATCTGCTGAGCCAGTCTTCCGGCCAGTTGTTTAATCAAAAGATCACCAAGCTGGTGTCCCACAGTGTCTTGGAGGTTCTTGAACCGGTCGATATCCATATAAAACAGTGCAAAGGATTCTTGGTCTTCCCCAGCCTGCCGCACAGTCTCATCCAGTTTGTTCTCGAGAGCCCTGCGGTTCGGCAGTCCGGTCAGGTAGTCATGGTAAACCATATGTTCAATGGTCTGCTCCTGCTGCTTGCGCTCGGTGATATTAAAGGCATAACCAATTAAGCCTTCCTCTGACGGGACAACCCGGACTTCCAGCCATTCTCCGGTCCGCTCATAATAGGCTTCGAACAGAACCGGAACCTTCTCATTCATGGCCTTCTTGTAATGCTCCTGGAAATCGCCGCCCACAGCATCCGGGAGAACATCCAATATGCTCTTTCCGAGCAGCTCCTCACGGCTCATCCGCACAAAGTTCTGCATCGGTTTGTTCGTATAGGTGATGCACCAATCGTGATCAAGAATAAAGAACCCGTTCGTTATGTTATCCAAAATGATCTCGGTAGGCGGTAAATAGGCCGGATGCTGCGGCTCTAATTCATCGGGGTTATCGTTGCTCATGCCTTAAGGTACCTCACTTAACTTGGGTATTAAAGTTCAACAATCTCTGTAGCTATATTACTGCAAAATTGGCTGTCATGCTCTACAAAAAGAAGGGTCGGCCTAAATTCCAGCAGCAGCTCCTCAATCTGCATCCGGGAGATGACATCGATAAAATTCAGCGGCTCATCCCAGATGTGGAGGTGGACCTCTTCACACAGGCTTTTGGCAATCAGCACCTTCTTCTTCTGGCCGCCGCTGAAGGTGGAGATCTCCTTCCCGAGCTGGACTCTGGAGAAATCGAGCTTCCGGAGTATCGCTTTAAAAAGACTCTCGTCGATCCCCTGCTCTCTCGCATAATCCGTCAGATTACCCTGTAGATGAGAGGTGTCCTGGGATACGTAGGATATTTTCAGCCCATTGTCTATAGTGAAGGCTCCGGTATAGCTGATATCTTCGCCGCAGATCAGTTTGAGGATGCTGGATTTTCCGGAGCCGTTTTTGCCGGACAACGCGATGCGCTCACCCTGCTCAATAACGAAGCTGACATTATCACACACAAGCTTCTCACCGTAATAGACAGACACATTTTCCAGCTCGGCAAGCTGCGGTTTGTGGTAGGCAAGCTGTGTAATTTCCAGTCTTTCCGCGCTTTCGATATTCTTCAGGAGCTTGCTCTTCTCCTCAATCGCATTCTGCTGCCGCTGCTGGATGGATTTGGAGCGTTTCATCATTTTGGCAGCCTTGTGGCCGACATAACCTTTGTCGATCTTGGAGCCGGAGTTTCTCGTTCCGTTTTTGCTTTTTTCCACTTCATGGGACCAGTTGCCCGTCCGTTTCGCCGAATCCGACAAACGTTTGATGTCCCGCTTCAGCTTTTCATTCTCTGCAGATTCGAACTGATCCTGTCTCCGTTTATTTTCCCACCAGCTGGAGAAGTTCCCCTTCTGGATCTCGATATTGGTCTTGTTAATGGAAAGGATATGGTCCACGCAGTTATCCAGAAAAGCCCGGTCATGCGATACGAGAATATACCCGCTTTTGGATCTCAGATAATCACTGACAAGCTTTCTTCCGCTTATGTCCAGATGGTTCGTCGGTTCATCGATCAGCAGGAAACTGTTCTCCTTAATGAACAAGGTTGCCAGCAGCACCTTCGTCTGCTCCCCGTTCGACAGGGAATTAAAGGGCCGGTACAATGCCTCTTCGGACATCTTCAGCAGCGTGAGCTCGCGCATCAGCTTCCAGTGGACATAATCAGGATAAATATCGTTAACGACATCAATCGTATTGGACTCCCGGTTCTCTATATGGAATGGAAAATAATCAAAGTCCACCTGGGCGGAAATGCTTCCGCTGTACTCATATTTGCCCAGCAGCAGATTCATGAAGGTGGTCTTGCCTCTGCCGTTTCTGCCGGTAAAGCCGAGTTTCCAGTCGGTATCCATCTGAAAGCTGACATTTTCAAAAATAGGGTCATAGCTGCCTTCGTAGGCAAACGACAGGTTGGTAACATTTATAAGTGACATCATATACGCCTCCTGTACAATAAATAAGAGCCGCAAGAAAGTTACCTCTCCCGCAGCTCAAATAAATACAGCAAACCCGCCCCCTCCGGGGACAGATAAGGATATATCGTTTGAGTGAAAAGTAAGGAGTAACTTTCTTGCAGATAAAAAATAAAACAGGCAGGAAATAACGGCTTGCCGCCCTTACTGGACGGTATCCGTATCAGCAGAAATATAAGAAATATCCGCTGTGCTGTTCTATCATTTAACAAATTCCGCAAGAAAAATTACTCCATTATACTCTTCAGCTCCCGTCACTTAATGTATAGGTATCATAACATTGCATTTTTGAATTTTCAACATTATTGCCTTTACCGGCTACAATAGTCTGCAGATCAATGCTCCCGGTTAATCAGATAATTGAGCAGATGCTTCAGAAATGGGATCCCCCGCGGCAGCTCCCCAAGTGCGTCCGTTGCCAGGCAATAGTGCTCCCACATTTCCTGTCTGGCGCCTTCCAGTCCGAGGACCGTAACAAATGTCGAAGTGTTGTTCCCGGCATCCTGGCCGACAGGCTTGCCCAGCAGGGACTGGTCCCCTTCCGTATCCAGCAGATCATCCTTGATCTGAAAAGCAATGCCTGCATGATAAGCGTATTTCTTCAGAGCAGCAATCTCCTGTTCGTTAACCCGGGCCAGAATGGCCGGCATGACCAGCGCAGCCTCAAAGGCAATTCCGGTTTTGTAAAAACAGATTTCATTCAGCTCTGCAAGGGTCAGCGGCCTGCCTTTGGAATGCAAATCCATGGCCTGCCCTACGCACATGTCCTCTGTTTTCCGGGCAGAATATTTCATCAGCTTCAGCACGGTCTCCGGATCAAAGCGTTCCAGTGACGCCTGCTCCTCCGTGGCTTTTTGAATCAGGAACAGGCCGGTCAATTCAGCAGTAGCAGGATCATGCACCTCATGCAGGGTGTCACGGCCTCTGCGGGTAGACGCATTATCCTGAGAAGGCAGGTCATCAAAGATCAGCGAAGCCGTGTGCATATATTCAAGTGATCTCAGAAGCGGAATAAGATCGGCTGCCTGCAGTCCGTATTCCCGTACCCCCATAACCCAGGTCAAAATCGGGCGGAGGCGTTTGCCGTCCCCGTTCAGGCTGTAATTGGCGGCGTCGATCAGCAGATTTTTCATCGGCGGCATGCCGGCAGGCTTTTCGATCAGGAGCTGGCTGTTAATCTCTTCACGGACTTCAGTAACGATGCTGTGAAATTCATCCTTGTCTTTGCCGTTATTCTTGAGGGTCATGATCAGCTGGTCACGAAGCAGCTTGTCGAAGAAATCCACATCATCCGCTTTGGTTACCAGCCGCTGCACCAGCTCATTGAATCCGGGGCTGCCGGAAGCGAAGATGTCCATGACTTCCTTATATTTTGCCAATCCTAACCGTTCTTTGGAGCGCTTTAAACCGTTAATCACCCGGTCCAGGATGACTTCACGGGTCTTGGGGTCGGATGCATACACGTTATGGAGCAGATGGGAGATTACGGTCCAGTATAGTTCAAAGGGATTCAGCAGGTCGGATCGTGTATCCCGGTATTTTAGATAATAAGTATAAGGTGTAACTGCGCCTTCCTTCATATCCTCGAACATATCGGCAAAATCATCCGCTAACTGGTTATACAGCCCGTAATGAAAGGTCCGGTGATCAAAGCCTTCATCTTCAGGAGCATTAATAACGGAACGGACAATCAACCGGGAGGAGGCCGATTTCAGAATGACCGGAAGGTACAGCTCTTCATTCGTGTAGTTGTCATGCGCCAGGCTTTTGGCCCGGTCCACCTCCTGGGAATGAAAGAATACATAAGAACGCTCAAAAAACGAACCCTCCGTGTCCGGCCGCTGCACACTTTTAATATATTCAAAGGCTTCCCGCAGCTCTGAATGCACATAATGGATCATTGGCAGCTTGGCTCCGGTCCATTCTCCCGGCTCAGGCACCGTACCGCTAAGCAGCGCCTGGCGGATCATCCGGGAATATTGCTCTTTCTCAGCAGCGGTTAATGCGCCGGAATCCAGCAGATCATCGATAAAAGGATAAGTCAGACCGTAGGAGTATCCCAGCCGTATCGCCTGGTCTAGCTGCCGGGAACGCTCCTCACGTGTAACGCCTTCCCCCAGCTCCTCCAGGGCATTCATGACCACCCCGATGATGATTTTGATCAGCTTGCGCTGGGCATGCTCGGCGTTCATCTCTTGCGGGAGATTGGCGGAGACGGATTTCAGCTTGCCGATCACCCAAATTACAGCCGCTTCTACCCCTTCCTTCTGCCCCCACCGGTACAGCTGTGCCAGATTCATAATATCCGGCTGTCCGCCTTTTTGCGGAGCCGTTCCGGGCAGGAACTGGGTTTTAATATCTTCAACCATCCGCCGGATCCGGGCTGCAGTCTGCGGAGAATCCAGCGCTTTGCCCAAATCTCTCATATAGATGTAAGAAATGCTGCGGTCCAGATAATCATCCAGCTTGCCTGTATATTTCAGCCACTGCAGATATTTTTGGTAATCCGTTGTGCCGGGTTTTCTGTTGTTGCGCGAAAAAAAGGACAGCCAGGACGTCCGGTGAATATGATTCTTTTTCCACAAGTTAAAATCTGCGGTGAGGACGGGCACATACCCCTTCTCCTTCACCTGCGCATCCAGCGCTGCAAAATAACGCCCCGCTTTCTGCTCCGCCAGCTGATACGCTCTCCCGGCATTTTGTGTATAAACCATACTCATAGATGAATTACCTCAGCTTCTTAGTAAATTGTTCTTGTTCGTTATACGCGCAAGAAGCTGTACGGTTACGTATTGCCGCAGCGAAATACTTTCCAGAAAACGGGTAATGAATAGAAAAGAAACAGGAGGGAGAATCCAATGACTAAATTTCAATCAGCAGTACCGAAAGCGGAGGCGGCGGTAAAGACATTCATGTTCAAGGAGGATGGCCTGCTGCCGAATAACCCGAAGCTGCCGGCTGTTCTGTATCCTGGTGTCCTGAAGGAACAACCGGAACATATCCGGCAATTATTTAATGACAATGGCTGGCTGAACAGCTGGGAGGACGGCGTGTTCCCTTACCACCATTATCACAGCAATGCGCATGAGGTGCTGGGGGGCATTTCCGGAACCGCCCTTGTACAGATTGGCGGCGACTCCGGTGCCACCTTTGAGATTTCGCCGGGCGATGTACTGGTCCTGCCCGCCGGGACCGCGCACAAGAGCCTGTCGAGCAGCGATGACTTCCTTGTCGCCGGCGCCTATCCGGGCGGTATGCAGTACAATACGCGCAGGGCTGCGCCTGAGGACTGGGCCGAAGGGCTGCCTGAAATCGGCAAGGTTCCGCTGCCGCTGACAGATCCGGTATACGGGGACTCAGGGCCGCTGCTGAAAGCTTGGCGGGCAGAATCCTGATTTCCAGCCAGGAGATCAGGGATTTGTATATTCCGGGAATACTGCAGGCCACAGTGCCCCCACTAAGCAGGTGTTGAGAAACCCAGGACCATTCATGGCCCTGGGTTTCATTTAGGTTCAACGTCTGCGTACTGGAAACGGGGGAATGAGGGCCGTCTTCATGCAAGCAAGCCGGATCGTCATTATCTTAATGATCTTCATGTTCTGCATGGCTGCTGCCATCAGCAGCACATTATTCCCGGACATTTGGCAGTCCGGGCAAGACCTATGGATCCGTCGGCGGTGTGGGCCTCTTTCTTACGCTAACGGACCCAGCGTCCGTTATTTGCCGGAAATCGCCCCGCTTCCACCGCTAACGGACCGTAGTTCCTTTATTCCTCTAAATGTTAGACAAATTATGCCTTTACGGATGAAATAACGGACCTATGGTCCGTTAGCCTTCCAAAACACACTTCTAGGGCAAAATAACGGATCTGTGGTCCGTTAGCAAGCCAAGTAATGATTCACCAGCGCGGATGATGTATCGGCTGAAGGGAACGGTGTGTGTATAACGGGACCAGTGTGTTCAGTCACGCTGACGGGATCGGTTTTGCTCACTTTTAATTTCATTACTTCATTCGGTTCTGATTTGCAGCTTGCAAAAAGCTTTCCGGATGCACATAGCCCGGGCGGCTTATATGCGTTCAGTATTGTTTAACCTGGAATCCTGTTTCTGTTCCTCAGGTCCGATCCTCGGTCAAATAATTCGGAACAACGGGTGCTTTATAGCTGGAGAACTGCTCCAGGATTCCTTGGGGTGTTGTATCAGTAATGATCATCGGGCGGTATTTATCCTGCATGAACTGCTCTTCCGACATCCGGTTAAACATGGCGATCAGCGGATCATAGTAATGATTGATGTTCAGAATACCGCAGGGCTTAACGTGCAGGCCGAGCTGCCCCCATGTGAAAATCTCAAAATATTCCTCCATCGTTCCCGGTCCGCCGGGCAGCGCGATGAAGCCATCAGCAAGCTCAGCCATCGCAGACTTTCGTTCATGCATGGAATCCACCACAATCAGTTCGGACAGCCGGGTATGGGCTATTTCCCGGCTGTTCAAAAAATGCGGGATGATGCCCACAACACGGCCGCCGGCATGAAGCGCCGCATCCGCGACTGCGCCCATAAGTCCGACACTGGCGCCTCCATAAACCAGAGTAATCTGCCGCTCTGCCAGCTCTTTGCCAAGAGCTGCAGCCTGATCGCGGTATATCGGGGAAATTCCGGGACTTGACCCGCAAAAAACGGCGATGCTTTTCATACAGTATCTGCTCCTCTCAAACGGCTGTGTTCTACTACAAATTATAATCTAAATCTTAAAACGTATCACACCCGTTTGTAAATCTGAGGTCATTTATTGATCAGCGACTACCAGCATATCCATATGGCGGGCGTTGCGCAGCAGATATTGCATGAAGCTTTCTTTGAACAAGGTCCGCCAAAGCGGAGCCCGCGACTGTCCGATGATAAGCTGTGTTGTCTGTACCTCATTCATCCTGTTCAGCAGCTGCCCGTGAACGGCTCCAGGGCTCCCTGCGGCGGAAATTTCCATCAAACCGCCAAGCCGCTCTGTTAAATGACGGAGCAGCTCCAGCCGTTTCTTCTCTTCCCCCGTCTGATTCATATTGCAGTGCACATAATGCACATACCACTCCGCCTTCAGCCGGTGGGCAATCCGGAATCCGCGGCGGATCAGCCGCTCTGCCCGGGGACCTGTATCCACGCACACGAAGATCACCTCGCGTCTGCTCCATGGCCCCCTGAGCGAGGTGTCACGGTCCCAGGCCTCCAGGCGTTCGTCTACATCATCGGCAATTTCGCGCAGTGCCAGCTCCCGCAGCGCAATCAGATTACCGATCTTGAAGAAGGATTCCAGTGCCTGGTTCACCTTTTCGAACGCATAAATCTTTCCTGCCCGCATCCGTTCCTGGAGCATCTGCGGTGTAACATCGATCAGCTCCACCTCACTGGCCATCCTCAGGATGGCATCCGGAACGGTCTCCCGGACACGTACTCCTGTAAGCTGGGCCACGGCGTCATTCAGACTTTCCAGATGCTGCACATTTACAGTAGTAATTACCGATATGCCGTGCTCCAGCAAGTAATTAATGTCCTCATACCGCTTGCGGTTCCGGCTGCCGGGAACATTCGTATGAGCCAGTTCGTCCACCAGTACGACTTCCGGCTGCCGGGCAATGATCGCCTCACAGTCCATTTCAGCCAGTTCAGCCGACTGATATTTGATCTTGGCTTTGGGGATGACCGGCAGGCTGCCTATTTGAGCCCCGGTTTCCTTCCTGCCGTGTGTTTCCAGCAGGCCGATGACGACATCGATGCCTTTGTTCAGCAGCAGGTTGCCTTCCTGGAGCATTTTGTAGGTCTTGCCTACACCGGGAGCGGCTCCGATGTACACCTTAAAGGTGCCGCGCCGGATCGTCTCTATTCTTTTCTCCAGCTCCTGGCCGGTCAGCCGGTGAAAAGCGCCCGGGGCTGGTTTCGCCTTCGATTTGACCGGCAGAATCCGTTCCCCGTCCGCCTCCGCCCGGTCGGCCATCAGGAAGACGTCAATATTCCGTGCTGACCGCAGGACCCGGTTCGCAATCGATCCCTGCCATTTTTCCTGCCAGCGGCTTTGCTTGGAGTGGCCCATAACGATTCGGGTTACTTTATTGTGCATGGCATAACGGATCAGCCCGGACGGAAGCTGTCTCAGTGTCTTCAGCGGAAGCTCCTCAAATCTGGCATCCACCCGTTCCACAAGTTTGATGATCGAACGTTTAAAGGACTGCTGCTCTTTGGTCAGCGCGCGGCCTTTCCGGACAAACGTTACGGCAATCAGCTCACCGTTCAGTCTCTTGGCGATCTGCTGTCCCCTCCTTACATAGAGTGAACCGTTCCAGTGGTATTGTGCAGACACCAGGATTCTTTCTGCAGCACCGGAAGGCCCGGTCATTCCCTGCTCTTCCCGGTATTTCTCCAGTGAGTCGTTGACGCCTTCAGCCACCAGGCGCAGGGAAAGCTCGCGCAGTACGCCGAGGTTTCCCCTGCGGGACAGCGCCGGGGGCATCTCTCCGCCCAGTATTCCTTCTTCAATGCGTTTCAGAATCGTCTCGGGTGATACATCTATCAAGCGGACTTCATCCGCTAATTCCAGCGTATTCAATGGAACCGTCTCATCAGCGCGGATTCCGGTCATTTCATAGATTAATTCGCCCACTCCCCCGAGCTCGTACACATTGACCGTTGTAATCACACTGATTCCGTTATCCATTAAATAACGTATATCCTCCAGCCTGGTAGCAAAACGGGCTTCTTTACGGTTGCGGTGGGCAAGCCCGTCGACGAGAAGCACCTCGGGGTTACGTTCCAGCAGGGTCTCAAGCGGCAGATCCTTCTGCTCTTTGCCGTCCTTCTGCCAATGAATACTCGGCACCCGCTCCAGGTCTGTCAGCTGCTGGACTGTTTCACTCCGTCCCATGGTGGATACCGCACTGATGACCACATCAATGCCCTGCTGCTTCAGCAGCTTGCCCTCCTCCAGCATGTGATACGTTTTGCCGGAGCCGCTGACCGAGCCGATAATTATTTTGAGCTTACCCCGGTGCAGCTGATAGATAGAATAGAGGATTTCCTCCGGTGTCTTCCGTTTATATGGCGGCATGGCTGGCCTTCCTTTCCTGAATTAACGCATACTGCCCTGTCCGAGTTCCGGACAGGGCGCAAGCCTGACTATTGTGCCGTTATTTCCATAACCGCAGCGTTCAGTTTCAGCACGTTGACACGTTCCTCACCGAATACTCCGAGATCACGGCCTTTCGTATACTGCTGCACCAATGCTTCGAGCTCGCCTTCCGGTATCCCGCTCAGGGCACTAATCCGGGGGATTTGCACGTTTGCCCCCGCAGGCGAAATATGCGGATCGAGACCTGATCCCGAGTTCGTCACCAGATCAACCGGTAATTGCTGAACCGGCACCTCAGGGTTATTTGCTTTCCACGCTTCTATAGAGTCCTTCGTCCGCTGGAGCATATCAGGGTTAGACGGTCCATAGTTGTTCGAACCCGAAGCTTCAGCTTTATATTCAATACTGGATACACGGCCCTGAAACAATGCCGGATTTGTAAAGTTCTGACCGATCAGCTCGGAGCCAATGACTACACCGTCACCGTTCTTCAGCAGGCTTCCATTCGCCTGCTTGGGCATCAGCACCTGTGCAAGAGCCGTAGAAGCCAGCGGATACACAATTCCGCACAGGATTATAAATACAATGCTGAGACGGATCACACTTAACAAATAAACAGCTCCGGAAACAGCTGCAACTTCTTCCCTGTTTGAACCCACACTATTCATCTTGTTCATCCTTTCTGCGGTAGACACACAACGCTCATCAGATCCATATGCTGACAAACAGGTCGATGACCTTGATGCCGAGAAACGGAACGAGCATGCCGCCGAGACCATAGATAAAAATATTCCGCCGCAGTAATTTCACAGAGCTCATCGGCTTATACGAAACGCCTCTCATGGCCAGCGGAATCAGCAGCGGAATAATGATCGCGTTAAAGATCAGCGCGGAGATAATTGCCGAGCCGGGTGAACCGAGCCCCATTATATTCAGTACCTCCATCTGCGGGATGGCCAATGTGAACATCGCCGGGATGATCGCAAAATATTTGGCGATATCATTGGCGATACTGAATGTGGTCAATGCCCCGCGCGTCATCAGCAGCTGCTTGCCGATGGCCACCACTTCAATAATCTTGGACGGATCTGAATCCAGGTCCACCATATTGGCCGCTTCCTTGGCTGCCGAGGTCCCGCTGTTCATGGCTAGCCCCACATCAGCTTGTGCCAAGGCAGGCGCGTCATTTGTCCCGTCCCCTGTCATCGCCACCAGCTTGCCCTCGCTCTGCTCACGGCGGATCACTTCAATTTTATCCTCCGGTGTGCTTTCGGCTATAAAACCGTCCACTCCCGCTTCAGCAGCTATCGTTGCAGCAGTCAGCGGATTGTCCCCGGTACACATGATCGTTTTGATCCCCATTTTACGCAGCTCATCAAACCGTTCCTTCATTCCCGGTTTTACCGTGTCCTTCAAATAGATCAGCCCGTAAATCCGGTTGTCCACGGCTACAGCCAGCGGAGTACCGCCCTTGCCGGCCACCGCATTGGAATGAGTCTCCAGATTGTCTGGAATTTGTCCTCCCTGGGCGGACACCCACCGGCGTATGGAATCAACGGCACCCTTCCGGACCTTGCGTCCGTCCTGAAGGTCGATTCCGCTCATCCGCGTCTCCGCCCTGAATTCAATAAATTCACCGCCCGCAGCCCATTCCGGATCGTAGCGGTATCCCAGCTTTTTCACCAGTTCAATGACCGATCTTCCTTCGGGTGTCTCGTCTTTAAGCGAACTGATCGCTGCCCACACGGCCAGCTCTTCCTCACTCTCTTTACCTGCAGGAATCAATTCACTCGCCATTCGGTTGCCGAAGGTAATGGTACCTGTCTTGTCAAGAATCATCGTATTAATGTCCCCGGCAGCCTCCACTGCTTTGCCTGACATCGCCAGAACATTGAACTGGGTCACCCGGTCCATACCGGCAATCCCGATGGCTGACAATAATCCGCCGATAGTCGTCGGTATAAGACAGACCAGCAGCGCAATCAGCACAGGGATTTCCAGCTCCACCTCCAGATAGGCGGCTATCGGACGGAGGGTCACCACAACGATCAGGAAAATAATCGTCAAGCTGATCAGCAGCGTGTTCAGGGCGATTTCATTCGGCGTTTTTTGCCGCGAAGCACCTTCGACCAGCGAGATCATCCGGTCAAGAAAGGATTCTCCGGGATCGCTTGTAATCCGCACCTTGATTTCATCGCTCACGACTCTTGTACCGCCCGTGACCGAGTTGAAATCGCCGCCGGCCTCCTTAATCACCGGAGCCGATTCACCCGTAATCGCGGATTCATCCACCGAAGCCAGACCTTCTATCACTTCACCGTCGCCGGGGATCAGCTCCCCTTGGCTGACAATCACAATATCCCCTTTACGCAGCTCGGAAGAGGCCACTGTCTTGACGCTGCCGCCTGTCACCCTGTTAGCCGAGATATCCTGTTTGGTTTTTTTCAGGGTATCGGCCTGTGCTTTCCCGCGGCCTTCGGCCAGCGCTTCTGCAAAGTTCGCGAACAATAAGGTGACCAGCAGAATCAGGAATACTGTAATGTTGAAGCCTACTGCATCTCCCGCGCCAAAGTAACCCGGCATGACTACCATCAGCAGGACGATAAATGTCCCGATCTCTACAACGAACATGACCGGATTTTTCATCAAGGTGACCGGGTTCAGCTTCACAAAGCTGTCCTTCACCGCACTCTGCACCATCGGTCCAGTCAGCAGCTTTTTCTTATGGATTGTGCTCATCTCTGTTCTTCCTCTCCCCTACCTTAAAATCAAATGCTCGGCAACCGGACCTAATACAATGACTGGCAGGAAGGTCAGCGCACCGATAATAAGTACCGTACCGATAAGAATTCCGGTGAACAGCCCGTTGTCTGTCCGGAATGTGCCTATCGTCTCCGGAACGGGCTGCTTGCGGATCAGGGAGCCGGCGACGGCCAGCATTGCAATGATCGACACATAACGGCCGAGCAGCATGACAATACCTGTCATCACATTCCAGAAGGTGTTGTTATCCGCAAGCCCTTCAAATCCGGAGCCGTTGTTGGCAGCCGAGGATGCATATTCGTACAGAACCTGGGTCAATCCGTGATGACCGCTGTTGCTGATAGCCCCCTGGCCCAGATCGCTTATAAAGGAAACCGCCGTCGGGCCCAGAATGATCAGCGGATGCACCAGTATGGCTATGGCAATCAGCTTCATCTCCCTGGCTTCAATTTTGCGGCCGAGAAATTCCGGCGTCCGTCCCACCATCAGCCCGCAGAGGAACACAGCAAGCATGGCATACATCAGCATATTGATCAGTCCGACACCTTTGCCGCCGAACACATTGTTCAGCATCATCAGTGCCAGCGGCGTAATGCTGCCCAGCGGAGTCTGCGTATCATGCATATTATTGACACTCCCTGTAGTAGCTGCAGTTGTCACCGTAGTAAACAGGGCCGATTGCGGGATGCCAAAGCGTACCTCCTTGCCTTCCATACTGCCCTGCGAAGCCTCTATACCCAGTTCAGTGATGGCGGGATTCCCCTTAAGTTCGGCGGCATAGTTGAGCGACAGCAGCAGAACGAACAAAGTCATCATGGCAGCGAAGATGCCCCAGCCCTGCTTTTTATTTTTGGCGAACAAGCCGTACATATAGGGCAAGGAGGCGGGCAGCAGCCACATCGACAGAATTTCAATCACATTGGTGAGCGGTGAAGGGTTCTCGAAGGGATGGGCCGAGTTGGCACCAAAAAAACCGCCGCCGTTTGTACCAAGATGCTTTATCGATTCAAGTGAGGCAACAGGACCGATAGCAATCTGCTGACTCTGACCTTCCAGCGTTGTTACCTGTAGTGTAGGCTGTAGAGTCTGCGGAACCTGCAGTGCCACAAGCACCAGTGTTACAAGCAGTGCCAGCGGCAGGAATACCCGGGTATGCGCCTTGACAAAATCCTCAAAGAAATTCCCCAGCGTCTTTCGGCCGGTTATCCCCCGGACAAAAGCCACAGCCACTGACAAGCCGCTTGCCGCCGAAGTAAACATCATCATCGTAATAACAGCCATCTGCGAGAAATAAGACAGCCCGGTTTCCCCGCTGTAATGCTGAAGATTAGTGTTCGTAATGAAACTGATAACGGTATTGAACGTCAGTGTCTGCTCCATTTCACCGGCTCCGTTCGGATTCAGCGGCAGGCTGCCCTGCAGGCGCAGAATAAGATAACCGAAAGCCACCAGCACAATATTTGCCGAGAGAAAGCTTATGGCATACCGTTTCCAGGACATCCCCTCCCGGTGCCCAAGCCCGCTGATCCGGAAGATCCCCCGTTCCAGGCCGCCGAAGATCCGGTCCATCCGGTTCGGTTCATTGGAGAAAACATGATAAAGATAAGTCCCTGCCGGCTTCACCAGCAGCAGAAGTATGGCGATTACAATTACAATTTGCAAAATGCCCACGTATGACCCTCCTAATCTAATAAAATAGCCTTTTTTGTCAGTAACTGATCCCTAGAACTTCTCAGGATGAATCAAGGCGTATACCAGGTACAGAAACAACAGCAGAGCTGCTATAATGACCACTGTCATTTTCCCCCGCCCCCTTGATCATCCACGACCCGCCCGCACCACTGGACAAAGCCGTAGAACACACCGAATATGAGTGCAAGACACGCCAGCATATACACATCCATCATCACTACCCGCTCCTCTTTTTATAATCTGTCTCTGTGCCTCCAATTAACTTCTGAGTCAGCTTAACATTTCTGCTATTAGTTCGGGGTTAGGGTTTGCAGGAGAAAATTAAGATTGCATAAAAATGATTTTTAAACTGAAAAGATGCAAAAAAGCCATGCTCAAGCGAGCATGGCTTCTGTAATATCCGCTGACCGGACTTATAGCTGTAAAATTACGATAAATGTTACCGGGTTTCATCCCCCACCTGGAGCATCCGGTACCCCACCCCGATATGGGTCTGAATAATCTTGGATTGGGAGGGCTTTTCAATTTTTTTGCGCAGGGTAGCCATAAACACTCGCAGGGCCGGGATATCATAGGTGTGGCTTCCCCAGATTTCATGCAGAATGTAATTATGGGTCAGCACTTTGCCGGCGTTCTTCGCCAGCAGGCATAACAGTTTATATTCGCTCGGCGTAAGATGGACCTCTTCTTCCTCCACCCATACACAGCCGGCGGCATAATCAATTTTCAGGCTGCCGTTATGAAAAACAGACGCGTCTTTCAGCAGCTTATCGCTGTCATTGCGGATCCGCCGCAGACTGACGCGCAGTCTGGCCAGCAGCTCCTCCACGCTGAACGGCTTGGTGAGATAATCGTCTGCTCCGGCATCGAGCGCATCGATTTTGTCCCTGTCTTCACTGCGGGCACTGACGACGATGATGGGCAGGTTGGACCAGGAGCGGATCTTGCGGATAATTTCTACCCCATCCATATCGGGAAGGCCCAAATCGAGGATCATCAGATCCGGCGGGCTGGATACAGCCTCGAGAATCGAAGCTGCGCCTGTTTCTGCCGTATGATATTTATAGCCTTGTGTCTCCAGCGTAGTTGTAATAAGCTTCCGGATCGGTTTATCGTCCTCCACTACGAGAATTGACGGTTTATTCATGAACAATGACCTCCTCAGACTGCAAAGTAAAGCTGAATACCGTACCCTTGGGAACGTTATCTCTTACCTCAATGGTTCCTCCGTGTGCCTGTATAATGGATTTACAGAGCGCAAGCCCCAGCCCTAATCCGCGCCGGCCGTCTCCAAGGCTGTTATTAGCCGTATAGAACATATCAAACAACCGGCTTTGGGCTTCCGGCGGAATGCCGGGGCCGTTATCTGAAATTTCAACCAGCACCTGCTGATCTATTTTTTTCGCCGATACCTGAATAATAGAGCCTTCCTGCGTATATTTAATCGCATTGTCAATGATATTGATCAGCACCTGGATAATAAGGCGGGGGTCCATTTTGGCCATCAGCAGATCGTCTTCTACCGCTGTCGTAATTACATGCTCTCCGCTGCTGCGGTTGATATGTAACAAAGCCTCACTGATCACCTCTTCCATCAGCTCCGCCTGCATATTCAGATTCAGCGAGCCGTTATCAATCCGGGTAATGGACAGCAGATTCTCTACCAGATGGATCAGCCATATGGAATCATCATGGATATCATTATATAATCCTAGCTTCTGCGGTTCACTCAGCACACTGGAGTTGCTGATCAGAATCCCGGCATTGCCGGAAATACTGGTCAGAGGCGTCCGTAAATCGTGGGAGATGGACCGCAGCAAATTCCCCCGCAGCTGCTCCTGCTCGATCTGGCTGGTGATCTTTTTTTGCATCACATTCAGCTGTTCCTTCTCCAGTGCCAGTGCACATTCGCCCAGCATGGCGATCATCAGGCTTTTCTCAAATGCATCCAGCGGTTCTTCATGCTCCATGACAATGGCCGCTATGGCGAATACCGAATCTCCTCCTCTTACCGCAAGATAAAGACAGCTTGCCGCAGAGAATGTATCCGTAGTGGCTCCTGCCCGTTTGTTGTTCTTGTATACCCACTCGGCAACAGCGCGTTCGCTGCCTTCTGTATAAACATGCGCGTCCGCGGCAGCATCTTCCTTCGGAATAATCAGCGGTTCAGACAGGCCATCCTGCTCTACCGGATAAAAAATAATGGTTCTGTCCAGCAGCTTCACGAGCTGATTTGCAGTCTCGTTCATAATCGCCGGAATATTCTCCGCCTGCTGAAGCTTGCGGCTGGTCTCCAGCAGTACCTCGGTGCGGTAGGCCTTTTGTGCAGAGTGGCGTGCCTGTTCTTTTACCTTCATAGTCAGTGTGCTGGATATAAAAGAAGCCGTCAGCATCACCAGGAAGGTGACCGGATACCCCGAGTCATAAGCCTGAAAGGAGAAATAAGGGTAGGTAAAGAAATAGTTGAAGATCAGTACGCCCAGCACCGAAGTTGCTGCACTGTACAGTCTTCCGTTCGTCACCATGGCATTGATCAGGACGCCCAGAATGAACACGGTGATTATATTGGCTTCCCTGAAACCCAGGGATTGAAACCATATGCCGATTAAAGTGCAGGCTGCAAGAATGACGGTGCTTTTGACCGTATCACCCAAAGAGAGCTTGGGAGGATTGAGCAGTCCCCTTAATCTTGGCTCAGGAGCAGGAGAGGCATCCGGAATAATATAGATTTCGATGCCTGGTGCAAGAGTAGTCAGCTTGTCTACAAGGTTGGGTTTGCTTAGCCTCCGCTTTTTATGCTGGGAACGGCCGATGACGATTTTGGATACCCTGCTTGTTTTGGCATACTCGGCAATCTGTCCCGGAACATCCTCGCCGTACACTGTTGCAATCTGTGCCCCAAGCTGTTCTGCAAGCCGGAGATTCTTCCGCAGCTCTTCAACATTCCCGGGTGCTGACAGGCTGCTGTCTGCGGTCTCTACATATAATGCCGTAAAAGTTCCATGGAACGCCTCGGCCATTCTGGCCGCTGTACGGATCACCTTCTGGCTCGAAGGAGCTGAAGACAGACAGACAAGGATGTGGTCCTTGGTATAAAATTCTGTATGGGGAGCAGCGTCCCGGTTGAACGCCGCCTTTCTGTTCACCTGATCTGCCGTGTAGCGGAGGGCGATTTCGCGCAGGGCGGTCAGTTTACTTTTGACATAAAAATGGGTAAGTGCCTGCCGGGCCTGTTCTTCGGGATAAATCTTGCCTTTGTGGAGGCGGTCGATCAAATCATCCGGTTCGATATCGACAAGCTCTATATGATCGGCACTGTCAAAAACTTCATCCGGAATCATTTCGCGGACGCTAAAGCCTGTAATAGAAGCTGTAACCTCCTGCAGACTTTCAATATGCTGAACATTAACGGTAGTATAGACATGAATGCCTGCCCGCAGAAGCTCTTCCACATCCTGATAACGCTTCTTGTGGCGGCAGCCTGCTGCATTGGCATGGGACAGCTCATCCAGCAGGATAAGCTCCGGATTTCTCCGGATCGCCAGATCCAGGTTGAATTCATTGGACATGTTCCCTCGGACCGGTCCTGCCAGCGGCGGCATGAGCTCCAGCCCTTCCAAAAGAACGGATGTCTCCGGCCGGACATGGGGTTCAATGTAACCCGCGACTACATCCACTCCATCTTTCAGCATCTCACGGGCATCCAGCAGCATAGCATAAGTTTTACCCACTCCGGATGCATATCCGACAAAAATCTTCAGCTTCCCGCGGCGCTTCGCCGGCTGGATATCTGTAAGCTGCTCCTTCAGGTAACCGGGGCCGTCTGAATCCATTCTCAAGCTAATGCCCCTTTCCGGCAAAATAATTGCGTTTTTAGTGTAAGTATATCATGTGCCAAATCAGCACCGCATTACAACTTTGGCCGCCGCATTAAGATTGCATTAAGACGGGATACGGACTGCCGTAACGAATGAACCATTCCTGGTCAGCCTTTGATTGATGGCTGAAACATCAGGTGATAAGATTAGCTTATGACAACGAATATCCTGCCCAGCAAATTTAATATTCCGCCGCACCGGCCTGATACCGTTCTCCGCCAACGGTTAATCGATAAGCTGCAGCAGGGTTTGCACCGCAGTCTGACTCTTGTATCGGCGCCCGCAGGGTACGGCAAAACAACACTCGTCAGCGAATGGTCCGGACGCAGCGGACTGCCTGCCGCGTGGCTGTCGCTGGAAGAAGGAGACGGTGAACTTTCCCGGTTTATGACCTGTCTTATCTCCTCCCTGCAGAATCTCCGGGAAGACTTTGGTGCAGGTGTGCTTGCCGTTATGCAGTCGCCGGTGGCGCCGCCGCTGGAATCCATTCTTACCGTGCTGCTTAAGGCTGCTGCATTCTTGGGACCTTTTCTGCTTATCCTTGACGACTATCATACAGTAAATTCAGAGCTTATAGACAAAGCCGTTACCTTCCTTATTGACCACCTTCCTGCACACATACACATGGTAATCATTACGCGCAGCGAACCGCTTATTCCACTTGCCCGTTTACGGGTTCAAGACCGCTTAACCGAGATTCGGGCGGTTGATCTGCGGTTTACTCCGGCTGAGTCGGAGGACTTCCTTAACGGTGTTATGGGGATTAGTCTGCCCGCTGTTCAAATAGAGGCTTTGTCCTCTCGAACGGAAGGCTGGATTGCCGGTCTGCAGCTGGCAGCGCTCTCTATACAGGGTGATCAGGGTTCGGGCCGGTTCATTCAGTCCATTGCCGGCAGTCATCATTTTGTGCTGGATTACCTGGTAGAAGAGGTTCTGCAGCGCCAGCCGGCAGAAGTTCAGGCCTTTCTGTTAAGGACCTCCATCCTTGGCCGCCTGAGCAGTTCACTGTGCGCGGCTGTTATGCCGGCGGCTTCCGCTGCGGCTGGCAAGCATTTGTTAACGCAGCTTGAGCGCCGGAACCTGTTCATCTTTTCCCTGGATCAGGAACGGCAGTGGTACAGGTATCATCACTTGTTTGCCGAATCCTTGCAGAGACAGCTGCGGGACAGTCTGGCTGAAGAGGAGATCGCGGAATTACATATTAAAGCAAGTGAGTGGTACGAAGCGAAAGGATATGAGATTGAAGCATTCCGTCATGCCGTAGAAGCAGCTGATACCGAACGCGCCGCACGGCTGCTTGAGGGCAACGGGATGCCGCTGCATCTCCGCGGGGCAGCAGGCATGGTGTTAAAATGGCTGGAATCGCTGCCTGCCGCAGAGCTTGATACCAGACCTGCGCTGTGGGTAATGTATGGTTCAGTGCTGCTGATTACAGGCCGGCCGACGCATGTAGAACATAAGCTGCGGGCTGCGGAAGCAGCGCTGAGAGATATGCCGCAGGATGAACGGGTCAAAGACCTGACCGGTCTGATTGCGGCCACCCGGGCAGCAGTTGCTTCTTTAATGATGACCGCTAAACCTAACGGGGCTAACCTTAAATTGCAGGCAGCCGAAACAACCATGCAAAAGTCAGCCCAGGACGACAAATCCGGTGAGCTCATTGAATTAATCGCCCCTGCCCGGGCTGTCCGGGCAGACGCTAACTCTGAGATGGACGTGGTTATTACTCAGTCCCGGCGTGCTTTGACATTTCTCCGTCCAGATAATCTGTCTGTGCGGACGTCTGCGGCATGGATGCTGGGCGTCGCCTGCCAGCGGCAGGGTGATCATGCGCAAGCCCGGCAAGCGTATAATGAAGTCATTTCGTACAGCCGTATAATTGGCCATAAGCTGATGGCGGTAATGTCTCTGATCGGACTCGGGCAAATTCAAGAAGCGGATAATGAGCCAGGTCTGGCCGGAGAGTATTACGAAGAGGCGCTGCAGCTGGCCGGTGACCTGCCGCTTCCAGCACTTCAAGACGCACAAGCCGGACTGGAACGTGTCCGGAAGATACTAAGCTACGGGAGAACAAAGCAGCTTATTGACCCCCTCAGCCAGCGCGAACTTGAGGTGTTGGGGCTAATCGCCAAAGGACTTTCCAACCGTGAGATCAGTGAGCAGCTCTTCCTGGCCCTTGATACGGTCAAAGGACACAACCGCCGGATCTTTGAGAAGCTTCAAGTTCAAAGACGCACGGAAGCTATCGCCAGGGCCCACGAACTCCATCTGCTCCTTCCGCCTCACAAACCACACTAAAGTGTCTACTGGGCATGTGCTTCCCTTAGCTATAATCCAATTAATACAAGCGCTAAGGAGAGATAAGCATGAACAGAATGGCAAGAGCGGCAGGGATAATGTTTCTGATTTCAACGGCAGCTTACATGATTGGAAGCGGAATGCTGAATCCCGTTATGCAGCAGCCCGATTTCCTTGAAAAGCTGTACCCGGGCCGGACAACAGTATTGGCAGGCTTGTTCCTGGAGCTGATCAATGCCATTTCCGTAGTGGGGATCGGGGTGCTGCTGTACCCGGCGTTACGAAAATATAATGAAGTTTTTGCGCTGGGCTACTTCGGTGCACGGATTATTGAGTCTGCTATATTAATCATCAGTTTAGCCGGTCCGCTGTTACTCATCGGGTTGAGCGAGGATTACACTGGTGCGGAAGCTTCATATTTATATGCGGTTGCCGGAGCAGCGGCAGATGCTCATTTTATGCTTTTTGAAATTGCCATGATCGTCTTGGGTCTAGGCAGCCTGCTGCTTTGTTATGTGCTCTACCGCTCCAGACTGGTTCCGCGGCTTCTGTCCGTCATAGGCTTCATCGGGTATGCCGGTTTGTTAACCAGCAGCTGTCTGTCCGTCGCCGGTTATGACACAGGAGCCGTCCTGTACATTCCGGGGGCAATATTTGAGATTCTGTTTCCGCTGTGGCTGATCGTAAAAGGGGTGAAGCTGTAACGGACTCGTAGGGCGTTATTTTCTACATCAGACACATTTTGTTGCTCTTACGGACCGTAGTTCCCTTATTTCCTCGTTGTTAGAGGTTTTCAAGATGAATTTAGCTTAATAAGGGATCGTGGGTCCGTTAGGGATACGAAGCAGGTTCACCTTATAGTCTGATGCGGGTAAAAAGCAAAAAACCGCAGCCAAAGCCCCTACGCTTCTGCTGCGGTCTGCCTCTACTATGAAGTTCCTCAGCCCTTCGGCGGAAACGGGTCGTTACCGTAGCTGATGGAATCGGAAATTTTGCCGTCTTTGTTGTGGATTTTCAGCTCGGTATAGGCTTCTTTCGCCTCTTCCTTGCCGGCCTTCTCAGCTTCGGTTTTGGTCCGGTGATGGCTAAGCTTCTCCCCGCCCTGCTGATTATCCCAGCCTCCGTTTTCGTTTGGAGTCACGTGGACAAAATGTTTGCGTTTGTCTTCCATCTGCTTGTTCTCCTTTCACTTCCTAAATGTCTGCCGTTCAGTAATTTACGCAGGATTTACTAAGCTCCTGTCCGTTTGGACCGGGCTTTGGCACGGTTAACGGGTGCGGGCTTATCTCCTTTATCTGAATGTTCAGCAGGCCTTAGCTGTCTCAGGCTCGCTTGAAGGGCATCCATTAGATCCAGTACATTCGGCAGCTTCTCTTCTTCCGCTTCCCGGATTTCCTTGCCTTCAATTTTGTCTTCTATGGCTTCAAGCAGCCTCGCCTTATATTCATCCCTATATTTCTCCGGTTCAAAATCTCCGGTCAGCTGGTCGATCAGCGCCTTGGCCAGGTCCAGCTCCCTGCGGTCTACCTTTTCATCATCCGGAAGGTTAGGTACATCGTCCCTGCCGCGGATTTCCTCTGCATAATGCATGGTTACCAGCGACAGAACACCATCGATGACCCGGATGGCGGCCAGACTGCTTTTTTGCCGGATGGTTATGTTGGCCACACCGATTTTCTGAGTCGATTCCAGCGCTTTGACCAGCAGCTTGTAGGCATGCTGACCGGTCTCCTCCGGGGACAGATAATAGGTTTTCTGATAGTAGACCGGATCAATATCCGCTAAGTCGACAAAATCCAAAATCCGGATTTCCCGTGAAGACTCGGAGGCCAGCTCATCCATCTCCTCTTTGTCGAAAGTGACAAATTTGCCTTCTTCATATTCATATCCTTTAACAATATCACTCCAGGCTACCTCTTCCTCACATTGGGGACAGGTCCGGATATAGTGGATCGGTTCATGATATTCACGGTGCAGCAGCCTCAGCGGGATATCTTTGTCATGTGTAGCGGAATACATTTTGACAGGAACATTTACCAGCCCGAAGCTGATTGCACCTTTCCAGATCGTCTGCATACCGTTAACCTCCTTTATGACATGCTTATCAACATCTATTAACCTAACGGCGCTGCCGGCAATCAAACAGACACGGATAGAACGCAGGAAGGCGGCCGTTTGAGACGGCCGCCTTCCTGCAAAAGTGATCATGTTATTGGATAATGGATGCTATAAACCGGGTCATTTCACCGCTGGTCTCGTTCAGTCGTTCAATGACTTCGCTGAATTGGGTCACAAGCTCTGCCTGGGCGGAAGAAGAAAGTGCAATCGCTTCGATCTCCTGCTCCATCTGGCGGATGGAATTCTGGACCAGGCTCAGGGAATCCTCGATGGACTTGGTCGCTTCCTTTGTATTGACCGAGAGCTTCCGGACTTCTGATGCCACCACCCCAAAGCCGGCTCCCTGCGCCCCTACCCGGGCGGCTTCAATGGCCGCGTTCAGGCCAAGCAGATTGGTCTGTTCGGAGATTTCACGGATAAACCCGGTGACCTTGTTAACCTGCTTCGACTCTTCAACAGTCTTCCGGGAGTTGTCGAGAATCTGCGCCGTTGTAGCAGACAGCTCTTCAGACTGGGCAGCTACATTCTGTACCATATCGACCAGCTGGCCGCTGATCCGATTGATGCTCTCCGTGAGCTGCTCCATTTTGTCCTCATTCTCCAGAGTATAGGCCACTGCAAAAGCGCCAATAACTTCTCCGTCCTCACCATAAACCGGTATTGCGGAAGAAATTACTGTGGCTCCGTAGAGCTCAGCCGGCAGCCGGTTCGTAGTAGCGCGGCCGGCAAGGGCATTGCCGAGAGACGGATCATCAGGAGGTACAGGACTTCCCTTGGTTAATCCGAAGTCAAGTGCTTTGCTGGGTGCATAATAATGAAAAATTTCCCGGTCAGTGATGCCAATCATAATATCCTGGGAATGAATTTGCTTAAACATTGGTGCTGCTTGAACTAGAGCGGTCAGATTATCCATGGTTTTCTCCTAAATGTGTAGTTTTCTATTATTATCGTCACATTCAGGCCGTTACTAAATAGCTGAAACGATTAATAGGTACGGATATCACCCGCTTGCGCACCAGCCATACTCTATTTGTCAGCGTTTCACCCTTCTGGCAAAATCAACGAACTGAAATTTATCAAGCCGGTGTCTGGACTCTGTATATTGAAAAAGCACCGTATTTTCCAGATAGACATAGTTCCGCACAACCACGATATGCGTGTATTTTTTCAAATCCAGCAGCCGCTGGTCTTCTTCTGTTGAAGGTTCGACAGAGATCAGCTTTTTGGCATAACTGATTTTCAGCTTGAGTTCAAGCTCCAGATAATCATAGATCGAACCGGCTGCAATCTCTGTACTGAGAAACGGAACAATATCACTCCGGAAGTAATCCTTGTCGAGAATAATCTTCTCGCCTTCTATCTCTCTGGCGCGGATCACCTTCCAGATGGTTGTCTCCGGTGGAACCTGCAGCTGCCTTGCCAGTGTACTGCCTGCCGGCTCCATACTGGTCTCAGAAACGATAGTCCGTGAGGGAGCGCCCAGTGTAGCCGCCATCTCCTTAAAAGAGATCAGACCGGTTACCGGAAAGTCCATCCGGGTCACATCGAGCACAAACGATCCCCGGCCCTTGATTTTGTGGATATAGCCTTCCTGAAAAAGGAGGTTCAGCGCCTTGCGTACCGTCTCCCGGGATGTGCCATAGGTTTCAGCAAGTTCACTTTCGGAAGGAAGCTTCGTTCCGGGCAGCAGCTGCCCCGTTTGAATCTGGTTAATATACCCGTTATAGATTTGTACAAATATATTCTCTCTCAATTTTATCACCGCCTTTATTGTATCATGCCCGGCCTAAGTAAGCATGGATTGAATTGGGACCGGGCCTGAATAGAAAAACAGCCCCTGAGGGCTGTCAATCTGCAGTAATGACCGGTGCATAAGAGCCAGTCTTATCCGTTAAGATGAATCGTGAGAATACTTGTCTGTTTGGCCGCAGCATTACCTGTCTTCTCTTCTATCCTTGCCACCATCTCCTGTCCGGCAGGAATAATGATTGGCGTGATGAGAGGATAACCCGCAGCGCGGATGGCCTCCATATCGAACTCAAGCAGCAGGTCTCCGGCTTTTACCTTATCTCCTATATTAACATGTGAAGTAAAACCGTTGCCTTTGAGCGAAACGGTGTTGATCCCGACATGAATCAGAACCTGAACTCCGCTGGCATGCTCAAGGATCACTGCATGCTTGCTCTTAATTACGTGGGCCACTGTGGCATCAAATGGCGCATATACTTTTCCCTCAGTGGGTTCAATTGCAATGCCCTCACCCATTTGCTTCTCGGCAAAAGCAGGATCCGGCACCTGTTCCAACGGAACTGCCCGTCCGTTCAGAGGAGATACAAGCTCAAGAATGTTCACCGGTTCATCAGAGCCTTGTACAGCACTGCGGCTGCTGAGCTCCGGTTCAGGAGCTGGACGGGTATCAGTAGTGGCAGCCGCTGCTGATTTCTTTTCAGTCCGGCGGACCACTGTACGCCCATACAGCATGGTAGCAACGAACGGGATAACCAGAACAATGGCCATGCCGATGAAGAATACGCCCCACTGGTTAGGGAATATCGACAGGAAGCCCGGTATCCCGCCGACCCCGATCGAGGAAGCGCGGACATCATTAAGCGTAAGCAGCATACCTGCCAGCGCAGAGCCGATCATCCCGAAGAAAAACGGATAGCGATAGCGGATATTGACCCCGAAGATCGCCGGCTCGGTGACACCGAGGAAGGCGGATACAGAAGACGTCACCGCGAGGCCTTTGGCTTTCTGTTCTCTGACAATGAAGAACATTGCCAGTGCCGCAGCACCTTGAGCGATGTTGGAGAGTGCCAGCATCGGCCAGAGGAACGTTCCTCCTTCACTGCCGATCAGCTGAACATCCACCGCCAGGAAGGTATGATGCATCCCGGTAATAACCAGAGCCGCATACAATCCACCGTAGATAAGTCCGCCGAGAAGCGCGAAGTGGTCGAACACATAGACAAGACCGTCGGTAATTGCATTACCAATCGCAAAGGTCAGCGGGCCGATGATTGTGAACGCCAGAAACCCTGTGATCAAGAGCGTTACCGGTGCTACAACCAGCAGCTTGATGGAATCATGCACCCGCTTGTTCAGGAATTTCTCTATTGCGGCGAGTATATAAGCCGAGACCAGTACCGGCAGCACCTGTCCCTGGTAGCCGATCCTCTCTACATGCCAGCCGAACAAGTTCCATGTCGGAACTGTGCCTTCGAGTGAAGCGTTAGCATAGCTATAGGCACTGAGCAGATCCGGATGCACCAGGATCAGACCCAGTACGATCCCCAGCAGCGGACTGCCCCCGAACCGGGTGACAGCCGCCCAGCCGATTAATGCTGGCAGGAAGGTAAAGGCAGTGCTGGCTATAGTATTAATGATTGCCGCAAAGTCTTTCCAGCCGGGATATACTTCAACCAGCGATTTTTCATCAAAGAAAATCCCCGGCCCTGTCAGGATGTTGTTAATCCCGAGCAGGAGACCCGCTGTTACGATGGCCGGCAGAATCGGAATGAAGATGTCCGCCAGCGTCTTAATAGCACGCTGAAGCGGATTCTGCTTCTTGGCGGCCGCATTTTTCACTTCATCTTTGGAGGCGCGGGCACCTCCGGTAATATCAATCAATTCATCATACACTTTGTCCACAAGACCCGGACCGATTACAATCTGGAACTGTCCCTGGGAAGAAAATTGTCCTTTTACGAGGTCATTGCGGTCCAGAGCTTCCGCATCTACCAGGCTCTCATCGAAGAGCGAGAATCTCAGCCGGGTCACACAATGTGTGGCGACTTCAATATTCTGCACGCCCCCTACGGCCTGGACGATAGCCTCCACATTTTTGCGGTCTATAGCCATTTGATCACTCCTTTGTTATCATTCAGTACTCTAATTCAATGGCTCTTGTCATGAGATCAGCCACATGTAAGAAGCATATGGGCTAAGGTGAAGCTCTTCAGTCAGAGCAGGTCCGTCCGCTGTGTTGCCGGCCAGAAGTTTGTCAGTACCTCTCGAAGTGAACTCTGCCCACTGCTCATCGCTGAAGCGGAACACAGTATCTTTGGCGCTAAAATTGGAGACAACGACGAGCGCTTCCCCGTCACTTAGCCGGGAATAGGCGAATACTTCAGGATGGCCGGCATCGAGCCTTTTAAAGACACCTTCCGTGAACACCGGCAGTTCCTTGCGGAATGCAATCAGCTTGCGGTAATGATGATAAATCGATTCCGGATTCTGCAGTTCTTTCGCTACATTGATCTCCGGATACCGTTCATCCACCTTCAGCCATGGTGTTCCGGTAGTAAATCCGGCATTGGGACTGTCATCCCACTGCATAGGGGTGCGGGAATTGTCCCGCGAACGTTCCTGCAAAATGCTGAGTGCTACTTCCGGGCTTTTTCCCTGTTCGACAAGAATACGGTACATGTTCAGGGACTCAATATCACGGAACTCCTCAATACCGTTCCACTTGGGATTCGGCATGCCGATTTCTTCCCCCTGATACACGTAAGGTGTTCCCTGCAGACCATGAAGTGTTGTAGCCAGCAGTTTGGCACTTTCGGTACGGTAAATATTATCGTTAGTAAATCTGGAGAGTGCGCGCGGCTGGTCATGGTTATTAAAAAACAGCGCATTCCATCCCCCGCCCTGCTGCATCCCGGTCTGCCACTGGGTGAAGAGCCGTTTCAGCGCTTCGAAATCATAGGGCATAAGCTCCCACTTCTGTCCATTCGGATAATCCACCTTCAGATGGTGGAAGTTGAAGGTCATAGAGAATTCGCGTTCTTCCGGATTGGAATAGCGGATGCAGTGCGCAAGCGTAGTCGATGACATTTCACCAACTGTGATCATCTCGTAAGGTCCGAATACCTCTTCATACATCGCCTTGATGTACTCATGGACGCGCGGACCGTCTGTATAAAACTTCCGTCCGTCTCCAGGAGGCACGCTGCCGTCATCTTCCGGGAACCGCTGGTCTTTGGAAATAAGATTAATGACATCCATGCGGAAGCCGTCTACACCTTTTTTGGCCCAGAAGAGCATCATATCATTCACAGCGCGGCGGACTTTTTCGTTCTCCCAGTTGAGGTCTGCCTGTGTTTTGTCAAACAAAGTAAGGAAGTATTGTCCTGAAGCCTCGTCAAACTGCCATGCAGGACCTCCGAACTTGGACTGCCAGTTGTTGGGCAAGCCGCCGTCTGGACCCGGGTCTTTCCAGATGTAATAGTCACGATAAGGGTTATCCTTACTGGAAATGGCCTGCTTGAACCACTCATGCTCAGTAGAAGTATGATTGACTACGATGTCGATCATCAGCTTTATGCCCCGGCGGTGAAGTTCCCCGACAAGCTCATCAAAGTCTTCCATGGTACCAAAATCAGGATTAATATTCTCGTAATCTGCGACATCGTAACCGTTATCATGTTGGGGCGAAACATAAACCGGCTGCAGCCAGACAATATCGATTCCAAGGTCCTTCAGATAATCCAGCTTTTCCGTGAGCCCTCTGATATCACCTGTTCCGCTGCCTGTTGTATCATTGAAGCTTTTCGGGTACACCTGATACACCGTAGACCGGCGCCACCATTCCGCATATGGGGAATTACCCAAAACCAACACCTCCAGTTAAATATTTCTTATTTCAATCATTAAACTTGTATATACAAGACCAAACACACCTCACACAGTTTAAACCTGTATATACAGGTTGTCAATACTGCGGAATATTGGTCCGTTCAAAAGATAGCAGAGGCGCGGCTCCGGCATCGTTGGATAAGTCAGCGGCTTGTTTATGTGGATACAGAGGCAAATTTGCCTCTGATTTTGCCACTACTGCTGATATGAGCTAATTCGGAGGTATTTATACCTTTGATTTCCACTATGTGGATGATACGAGCGAATTCGGAGGTATTTGTGCCTTTGATTTTGGAACTATTGCTGATATGAGTGAATTCGGAGGTATATACTACCTTTGATTTCCACTATGTGGCTGATATGAGCTAATTCGGAGGTATTTGTGCCTTTGATTTTGCTACTATTGCTGATATGAGCTAATTGGGAGGTATTTATACCTTTGATTTCCACTATGTGGCTGATACGAGCGAATTCGGAGGTATTTGTGCCTTTGATTTTGGTACTATTGCTGATATGAGTTAATTGGGAGGTATTTATACCTTTGATTTCCACTATGTGGCTGATACGAGCAAATTGGGAGGTATTTATACCTTTGATTTCCACTATGTGGCTAATACGAGCGAATTCGGAGGTATTTGTGCCTTTGATTTCTATTATGTGGCTAATACGAGCGAATTCGGAGGTGTTTTTACTCCACGACCCATCAAATTATTTAATCATCTTATCTCAGTCTCAGCTCGGATTCCGAAATTAACGGGAATTCTCCCGCTCATTCTGTCCACATGCAGGGTTCCTGACAATTCAACGGGAATTTTCCCGCTCATTCTGTCCATTTCTCCGGCTTCTACGAAATCAACGGGAATTCTCCCGTTCATTCCGTCCACATGCAGGATTCCCTCCAATTCAACGGGAATTCTCCCGCTCATTTCGCCCCTTTACCCAGCTTCCACGAAATCAACGGGACTTTTCCCGTTCATTCTATCCCATCGTCCAGCTCAACTCCGCCCATCCAGCACAAGCCACTAAAAAAAGACCCTGTTAAACGGGGCCTCTGGATCATCACTGCTAACGTATGCTACTGCCCGGAATCATCCGAGCATATTTCAATCAAATTTCCTTCCGGGTCAGCTATGTAACAAATGCGAAGTCCGTAAGCTTCTGTCCTCGGCTGTAAAATAGGCTTCGCTCCCGCGTTCACGACGCTCAAATTCCCTGTCTACATCTGCAAACTGCGGAACGCCAAAAGTGATTTCCATATTGCCTTTTACTCCCTGTCGGTTCTCAATTTTTCCGGAGAATTGGCTCTCATAAACCGTCCGCTGACAAAGATTGAAGAATATCCCCTGCTCCGTTCTGACTCCGGTAAAGCTGCCTCCATCCCACTGTAAATTTAGCTTCATCACGTCCCTGTAGAAAGGTACCATTACCTCCATGTTATCCACGAACAATCCAATCGCACCTAATCTCATCTCCTATTAACCTCCCGGGAAACTAATACAATGATTTAAAATTTTTAGTTAGTCTGAGTATCACCTTAGCTAATCTGATTATCGCCCTTATGGTAAAAGAATCAACTGACACTTATGTGACTGCGGAGTAGCATCACCTCTCTTTTGCCAACCTGAATAAAAGTCCGAAAAATTTCAATTCAATAACTTTGCTGAAAGGAACGTTTACTTTCTCTGGAAGCTGTTTACTAATAAATACTGTAAATTTTGAATCATCTTGAGGAGCCGCATTCCTGAGCATACGTGCACACTTCAATGGTGGTCTGAATGTGACTCCACAAGGCGACAATGTAATGACCAACTAAACTAATCCATCCAGGAGGGTATGCAGATGATTTCTGACCAACAAGCCTTTAACTCCCCCGAGCACACAGCAAAAATTAATTTGGAAAGTCTGCACCACGTACCGCAAGCCAACTGGGCTTATATGTATGATGAAGACACCTTCCATTTACGCGTCCGCACCCAAAAACAGAACGTGGACCGGGTGGTAGCCCTGACTGGCGACAAATATGACTGGGAAGCCTATCACCATGAACAGGATATGCATATTGTGGCTTCAGACCGGTTCTTCGATTACTGGCAGGTTGGCGTCAAGCCGGATAACCGACGCTTTTCCTACGCCTTCCGCTTTCATTCGGGAGAAGAAACGGTCTGGATGACTGAAAAAGGAATTTTTACAGAAGAGCCGGAAGCTCCGGGCGGCTTTTATGACCGTCCTTATATCCATAAAATCGATCTGTTTGCAGCTCCGGAATGGGCCAAATCAGCGGTCTTTTATCAAATTATGCCGGAACGCTTCGCCAATGGAAATCCTTCTAATGATCCGGAAGGTGTTGAGGAATGGGGCGGTAAGCCTACCCGGGAGAATTTCTTCGGCGGGGATCTTCAGGGCATCATAGATCATCTGGATTATCTGGAGGATTTAGGCATCACAGCTATTTACCTGACGCCTGTCTTCGAGGCTCCAACCAACCATAAATATGATACGATCAATTACAAAAAGGTTGATCCTCACTTTGGCGATATTGAGCTTTTGAAAAAACTCGTGGAGGAAGCCCACTCTAAAGGGATCCGGATTGTTCTGGACGCGGTCTTTAACCACATCGGTTCGAATTCCATACAGTTTCAGGATGTCATTGAACATGGTGAGCAGTCTGAATATGCAGACTGGTTCCACATTCACAGCTTCCCGGTGGAAGTCAAAGATGACAAGCCGAACTATGACGCTTTTGGCTTTTTTAAAGAAATGCCCAAGCTGAACACAGCCAATCCCGCGACCAAGGAATTTCTGCTGGATATCGCCGAATACTGGCTGAAGGAGATTGGCATGGACGGCTGGAGGCTTGATGTAGCCAATGAAATCGACCATCATTTCTGGCGGGAATTCCGTACCCGGATTAAACAGATCAATCCTGAGGCCTACATTATCGGCGAGGTATGGACGGACTCCCTCCGCTGGCTTGAGGGCGACCAGTTTGATTCGGTCATGAACTATCCGATGACAGAACGTCTGCTGGAATATCTGAATACGGATGACATGGATGCAGAGACCTTTGCTTCACATATGGGATGTATTCTCATGCGTTATCCGCAGCAAGCCAATGAGGTACTGTTCAACCTTATGGCCAGCCATGATACACCGCGGGTGCTGACCATGCTCGGCGGCGATAAGCAAAAGCTTAAGCTCGCGATCGGCTTCCTGCTGACCTTCACAGGGACACCTTGTATCTATTACGGTGATGAGATCGGGCTTGAGGGAGAAGGCGATCCGGATTGCCGGAAATGTATGATTTGGGAAGAAGATAAGCAGGACCGAGATCTTCACCAATGGTACAAGCAGCTGATCCATTTGCGCAAAGCGCACACTGCATTGTCCACAGGCGAAATCAGATTCCTGAAATCCGGATCACAGGAGCGTGCATGCGCCTATGAGCGCTGGGACGACAATTCCCGTCTTACAGTCTGGATGAACCCGTCGGACGAGCTTGTTGCCCTGACTGGAGAGCTGGACGGAACCTGGGAGGATGCGTTCGGTGACGAGCAGATTAAGTCCGCGGATGGCGTGTTGAAGGTTCATCTGGAGCCTTACAGCTTCAAGGTGCTGATTAAGAAATAACTGTCTGCTTCATAAAAAAGCTGCTTACCGTTCCCCGGTAAGCAGCTTTTATCATTCTTTGGACCAATGTCAGCTCAGCTTAATGCATCATGCAGATCCTGAATCAACAGCTCTGAAGGTTCATGTCCGGCAGCCAGACGGATCAAAGACTGCGGCATATGCTCTTGGGTAAGCTCCTGCTCATTGTACCCGTAGTTTGGAGAAATAATCTGGCTCTCCATTCCGCCCCAGGACTCACCGATCCGTATCAAGCACAGCCTGTTAAGCATCCTGCGGATATCCTCGAATCCCCCGTCCTTCAGTTCAAAGCTGAACAGACCCGAGTAGCCTTTAAGCTGGCGGCTTGCAGTGCGGTGCCCGGGATGAGCCGGGAGCCCCGGATGGTTCACTTTCGCAACGGCCGGGTGTTCGGCCAGAAACCGGGCAAGGTGCAGGCCGTTATTTTGATGAGCCTGCATACGCAGCGGAAGGGTTCTTAGTCCGCGTACCAGCAGCCAAGCTTCAAAAGGAGCAAGACACCCGCCCATCAGGTCGAATTCTTCGGCATACATTTGATCCATAATATTTTTGGACGAGATCACGGCACCTGCAACCAGATCACTATGGCCCCCCAAATACTTGGAAGCGGAGTGGACCACAATATCGACGCCCAGCTCCAGCGGTTTTTGAAAAAGGGGTGTAGCCCAGGAATTATCAATAATGGTGCGGATCCCTTTCGTCTTTGAAAATGCTGCCAGCTCTGAAATATCGGCAATATCAAAAGTATACGAGGTTGGCGACTCCATCAGCATCACCCGGGTCTGCGGCTTCACCGCAGCAGCTACGTCATCCAGAGAAGTGGAATGAACGATGGTATAGTCTATGTTGAATTTTTTGGCCAGGTATTTGACCAGCTTGACTGAGGTTTTATAGACATGTCCAACCAGAATGAGATGGTCTCCGGCTGACAGGCTGCACATCAGGGCAGCACTTACAGCCGCCATTCCCGAAGCAAAGCATTTGCAGGAAGCGCCACCTTCCAGCGCTGCAATCATTTTCTCAGCGATTTCCACCGTAGGATTGGTTCCCCGGGTATATACGTAATGATTCTGCTCATTGTTAGCTGCCTCTGCGTATTCTTCATAAGTATTAAACAAAAAAGGCGCTGTCTCATAAATAGGAGGCGCTGCTGCCTTCATAAAGTTCCCCGCCTCATCCTCGAATCTGATGCAGGTCAATAAATCTTCCGGAGTGCTCATTTACGGCTCACCGCTTTTCTGTAGACTGTGGAGACACCTTCAGGCATCAGGCATTGGTAAGTAACCCGTTGAACAGCCAGACATCCCCCTGCTTCACGAAATAGATTTCAACTGTGGAGTGGCTGTCCCCTGAATAGATGGCAAATCCCGCCAAAAACTCCTTCTGCTGCTCGTTAACGTATGTGGAGAATCTGTATTCAAGCTTATCCAGGGTTACCGGCTGCAGGAAATCCCAAGACAGCTGCTCTCCGCCGCGTTCAAAATAAACCCTGTTTTCTTCCTTGTTCACCGTTACACCGGGTGCCGCGACGGATTCCAGATAGCTGTAATCTTTCTCCCCCATGGCATGAATGATTTTGAAGGACAGATTCAGTGTTGCCGATAAATCGGCCATAAAAGCTTCATCAGCCGTTTGCCCGCCGTCTGTAAGGGTCTCTGTTATCTCACCGTTTGAACCGGAAAGTTGCCTAACCTCTAAATCCGGAGAGTCATCCTTACCGCTGCAGCCCGCTAACAGCAGCATTGCCAGAGCAGATACAACAAAAGCACGTGTAATTAACATCGCTTGTCCACCTGTCGTTATGGAATCCAGAAGAGAACTTCCTAAAAACAGGATATACAATCAACATCCGAATGTACACCTCAGACCTGGAGCGTCTTCACCTGAAGCGGCGTTAATGCCTTGGTCTGGTCCAGGTAAATAAACGCATTATACCGCAGCGGAAGAACAGTTGGCACATAATTTCCGCGTTCCCGTTCAGGGTGATAGACGACCCCGATGGCCCGGTGGCCGATAATCATCTCATCCAATGCCGTCTCCTGGTTCCCGAACAACAGCAGTTTATTCTCTGGTCTGTGTCTGTGCAGCAATTCTTCCCAGCTGTTTCTGGCTGCTGGAGGCACCTTCATAATTTGTGCTTCCGCGCCCCATGACCGTCCGGCAATTACCGTTCCCTCATAGGTTCCGGAGCCGATGGCATACACCTTGTCTCCGTGCTGCTCCCGCAGCAGCTGGCCGACATTGACCATATCGTCCTGTGCCATGTCGGTAGCTCTGGCATCACCGATATGGGTATTATGCTCCCAGACCAGACAGCGTGTCCCAGTCCCATAGAAGGCAATAATTTTTTCCAGTGCCGACACCATATGCCGGTCCCTGATGTTCCAGGATTCTGTATCATGCCGGATCATGGTCCGGTAATAGGCTTCCGCGCCTTTTACAGCCATTGCATTCAGCTCTGCACTCAGCGTATTCTCCCGGTCTCCTTCCGGCACACTTTTCCATTTATCCTGAAGTCTTTGCAGCAGTTCGACAACTTTATCTTCACAGCCCTCTCGTACAGCGAAGCGGAAATCCCGTATGATTGCTCATCTCTGCCAAAAGGCTCAAAGCAGGCAAACGCCTCCCGCGCAGCCTCCAGATCCCCCCGGTCCCGTGTGCCCAGAAACTTCAGGATTTCATCCATGGATTCCCACAAACTGTACACATCGATTCCATAAAAACTGACCTTATCCTCCTCCGGCTTGCCGTTATTATAGCTCCTGAGCCACTCTGCAAACTCCAGTATTTCCTGATTCGCCCACATCCAGGTCGGCCACCGGTTAAAATCTCCAAGCGCTTCTCTGGCATTTTCATGACCGGAATATCCTTTGATATACCGGTTGAGCGTATAACAAGCCGGCCAGTCCCCTTCTACAGCAATGACCCGGAACCCTTTCTCCGTAATCAGGCGTTTGGACAGCTCAGCCCGCACGGTGTAAAACTCTGATGTACCATGCGAGGCTTCACCCAGCAGTACATATTCTGCACCTCCGGCCTGCTCTGTCAGCAGGTCCATGGTCTCTTTTTTGTCAAATGGAATAGCAAGCTGTTGAATTAGCTGAAGTACTAGCTCTGCTTTCATTGTTTTACCCCTTTCACGTCTTTTCCATAGGATTTCTTCAGCCCTGCATCATTCAGCCCCGGACCCTGCTGCCTGCCGGGAAGCTGCTTCACATACCGGTCAGACTGCTTCAGACGCTGAAGGATATAATCATAGTCCGTTTTATAGGGGGTGAGATCTTTGACAGGCTTGAGCGATTTGATGAAGGTGGCACTGCCGTCCTCAAATCCCTTTTTACCGGGAATAAACATGATCTCATCATTAAAAAAAGTCCCCGTAGGCATGTAATACCGCATCCCTACCACATTATGCTGCGAATTCATAAGATCTTGGCCAAAAGCTGTAAACCCCTTCTCCTGCAGTTCAACTCCCATAATATTGGCAACGGTTGGCAGAATGTCAATTTGACCTCCCACCTGCCCGATGATCCTGCTCTGCGTAAGTCCCGGTACATGAATAAGCAGCGGAACGTTGAATGTACTGATCTGCTTATGATAAGTAATACCCAGTGCCCGGCTGACTTTCTTGGGGTCAAATTTCTTTTTGTTCAGTCCAAAATGGTCTCCATACACCACCACGACGCTCTGATCCCACAGGCCTGTCTCCTTAAGCCTGCCGATCAGCTGCCCCAGTGCATAATCAGCATAGTTAACAGCGCTCAGATAATCCTCCAGCTTTTTGTCGCCTGATTTCCAGTTCAGCCTGAGACGCCTGCTGTCTTTTGGAATGTTGAACGGAGAGTGACTGGATACAGTAATCAGCTGTGCATAAAATTTTTGACCGTGCTTGCGCATCGTTTTCATTTTGTTCACGGCTACGCGGTACAGATCTTCATCTGAAGCCCCAAAACGGTTAAATACCTCCTGCGGAAAATAAGGCTTGTCATAATACCTGTCAAAGCCCAGAGCCGGATACATGTCCTGCCGGTCCCAGAAGCTCGCATCATTCACATGAAATGTACTGCTTACATACCCGCGGTCATGCATGATCCGGGCCAGGCTGGGGAGCTCCTTGTTGGAGAATTTAGAGGACATGGGGGCCGCTCCCGCAGGATAAATAGAGGTATTTACGATGAATTCCGCATCAGATGTATTCCCGCTGCCGATCTGCTGAAATACATAGGGAAAATACAGGCTTTCTTTCGCAAGCCCGTTCAATACAGGAGTCAGAGGTTTGCCCGCGGCAGATGTGTTAAGCACGAAGTTTTGTACCGATTCCAGTTGGATGACAATGAGATTGCAATCTTTTCCGAGCCCGAAATATTCATTATGCTGGTTCCCGGCTTTGTTGCTGCGGATGACCTTTCCGCCTGTCGTTGCCCCAATGAACACAATGCTGACGGCCAGCAGCAGAAACGCTCTGCGGACTGTCTTGATTAAGCTGGATCGTTTCATCGTCAGGTTACGCTCCTTTTACCATTGCTCTCCCGGACTGGATGCCGGATCAGAACACTTTGCTGTCTTTATTGTGGATTCATCGGTAACATTTATACCTTTCGTATAGACGTGCATGAACTGGGGACAATAACCGGAGAATTTGCGATATCAACGAGGGAGGTAATCAATTTGTATTTCTATAAAGAAGGTCTGATTAACAATATTGTGGTGGACCGCCCGGATCCGGCTGCCGCCAGAGTGCTGCAGGAAATTTTGGGAGGCCATTACGGCGAAATGCGGACAATGATGCAGTATTTCTTCCAGAGCAGCAATTTCCGGGGAAAAGAACTGCAGTTCCGCGACCTGATGCGCGGCGTATTCCTGGAGGAGATTGCCCACGTGGATCTGGTGCAGCATACCATCAACCAGCTGCTGAACGGCTCGGGTGAAGACGGTGCCGGCAATTCCGGCACAGACGGGGCGCCGCTGGACGAAGCTGTAAAGCATGCGAATCCGCATCATTTTATCGTAGGTGCACAAGCTTCCCTGCCAGTAGATGCTGCGGGCAATCCTTGGCTCGGCAATTATGTATACAGCCACGGCAATCTGATTGCCGACCTGCTCAATAACGTGATACTGGAATCCACCGGCGTGCTGCAAAAAACGCGTATTTACGAAATGAGCTCCAACCAGACATTCCGTGAAACGCTTGCCTTTCTGATTGTCAGAGACAATGCCCACCAGAATGCTTTTGCCAAAGCGCTGGAGACACTGGGTGTGAACTGGGGCAGCATCTTCCCTATTCCGAACTACGATATCAACAAGTATCCGGAATGCCGGAAGTTTGTGGAGATGGGATACCATAACACCCAGTTTGACTTTATGCTTGATCCGAACAGAATGGCTGAGATTTTCCAGGGTCCTTCGCCAAGCCGCAACAAGGGTGAGCTTCAGGTTACGGAACCTCCGGCCGGATTCCCTGTTCCTGTCATGCCTGAAATGCCGAATGAACACAGCCCGGGCCTGGGTGATATGTTCAGCTAATATGGCAGGATACAAAAAAGCTGCATTCTCCCGCTCTGGGGATTGCAGCTTTTTGGTATATCCACCGATTCCGGTATCTGTCACGCTTTAACAGAAGCAATGCCGTGAAAGGCACATCCGGTAAGCGCTGCTACATATTCCTCTGTCAGCGGCTCCCCTGTTAATAACAGCCTGTAAAAAATAGGGCCATAAATCAGATCGATACATAGACCAAGATCCAGGGTATCGGGCAGTTCCCCCCGCTTTACTCCCTTCTCCAGCAGCTGTCTGGCTTCCATGCGGCGGGGCTGAAAATAACGGGTCTGATACACTTCTGCCAGCCCTGCATCCGTCTGCCCTTCACCTATGATCTCCGTTATGATCTTACCTTCCCGGCTTGTCAGAAACCGCATTAAATATGTGGCATGAATACGGATATCTTCTTGTACAGAGCCCGTATCAGGCAGTGGCAGCCTTTCCGCCGCAGCGGCTAGATAGCTGTCCATCACTACGGCCGCTTTGTTCGGCCACCATTTATAGATTGTCGCCTTGCTTACACCGGCCATCTCGGCAATTTTCTCCACCGTAACCGCCCCGAAGCCTTGCTCCAGCAGCAAATCATAAGCCGCTTGCAGAATCGATTTCTGTGTTTCCGGGTTACGCGGACGTCCTCTTTGGGCACACATTTGCCATAACCTCCTGAGCAGAATTTTATAAATACCGTATTTAAAAAACCATACGTACATTTTACTAAATAATCAGCCTAAATAAAACTTTGACTTACCTATTTACAAAACGATACGTTCAGTATATTATTGGGGTGTGAAATAAATACTGAACGTTCAGTTTATTAATTCAAAGGAGGCTTTTATTATGTATACTGACAACAGCAAAAATAAGCAGCATGTACCCGGATGGATCACCTTTTTGCTCGCCGCTTCCTGCGGCATTATCGTTGCCAACCTGTATTATGCCCAGACGCTTGTTGGACCGATCAGCGGTGATACGGGCCTGTCCTCTTCCGCAGCAGGCTTTATCGTTACCATTACACAGCTCGGATATGTCCTGGGCCTGCTGTTCATCGTCCCCCTGAGCGATATCATTGAAAACCAGCGGCTTGCGGTTACTGGACTCCTCTTGGTGATTATTGCCCTGCTTACAGCCGCTTTCGTACATCATGCCCCGCTGTTTCTGGCAGCTTCCTTCTTTATCGGCCTCGGCTCGGTCGTCGCTCAAATTCTGGTACCTTACGCAACCTTTTTAACCTCTGAAGAACAGCGCGGCCGTGTTGTCGGCAATGTAATGAGCGGACTTCTGCTGGGCATTATGTTTGCCCGTCCTTTGGCCAGCTTTATCGCAAGCTTCTGGGGATGGCAGGCTGTATTTGGGGTGTCGGCTGTTCTGGTTACTTTATTGACTGTATTGTTGTCCCGTATTCTGCCAAAACGAGTGCCAGCCCCAACTATGAATTACGGAGAACTGATTGCTTCGCTTGCTGTGCTGTTAAAACAAACGCCTGTACTCCGCCGGAGAGCTTTGTATCAGGCTTCCCTCTTTGGTGCTTTCAGTCTCTTCTGGACTGCTGTTCCGCTGCATCTGGCTGATGATTTTGGCTTGTCACAGCAGGGTATTGCCTGGTTTGCACTGGCCGGTGTGGGCGGAGCCGTTGCAGCACCCATTGCCGGCCGGCTGGCAGACAAAGGCTGGACCCGGCGTTTGACCGCTCTGGCGATGATCATCGCCATATTATCCTTCTTACTGGCTTACCTGCTGCCGGGTAACACCGTGATGGATCTGCTTCTGTTAACAGCTGCAGCAATTACGCTGGACATGGCTGTATCCGGCAATCTGGTCCTCGGCCAGCGTGCGATTTACTCCCTCGGCAGTGAAGCAAGAGGCCGGTTGAACGGACTGTTTATGGCCATCTTTTTCCTGGGAGGAGCTGTCGGATCTTCCCTCGGCGGATGGTCTTATGCCCGCGGCGGGTGGGGGCTGACAGCACTGCTTGGAATGGCTCTCCCGGTTCTGGCACTGCTGTATTTCGTTACGGATAAAAGCCCGCAGGTACAGGAAAGTTAATAATGAGTTAATAAAGTCCGGGATGTCACTATTCCTCATTTAGCAAAATAAGGGTATAATTACGTTATACTACATTTAGGGGATGATCATTATGTTCGACGGCAACGGCAGTCCTCCGCCCCGCACCACTGATCATATCGGCCACAAGGCCAACTTTGATGTGAATGAACAGAAGCTTCATTCCAAAGGGCTCCCCAGCCTGTGGGACGAAATTTCGACCTGGCTCATTCTTGGCGGCATCATCGCCGTAATTTATTTATTATTCAGAATCTTTTGAACAGACCCAAAAATCGTCCGCGCCTTTATGGGCCGGGCGTTTTTTTGGGTGAGGATGCTTTAACCACTGAAAGGCAAGGCAAGCTGCAGCTCGACAGGGTAGGTATCCCCTTCCACATTCGCATCATACAAATCAACGTCAATCACATAAGAGCCTGCCAGCTCTGCGCGGTCATACCCGAAAATCTCGGCAGTCTCCTCAATCTGGCTGGACGGCAGCAGCGTACAGGAATATTCCCGTGCCGGGAGTGAGATTACCCGCAGATCCCCGCTCTCTTCCATAATCTCCACAAATACATACTTCTCCACAGCATCCTGCCTGTAAAAATAGATCAAGCCCTGCTGGTACAAGCTCGTCAGTCCAAGCTCCAGGGACAGCAGATATAACTCCGAAACATTTTTCATGAACAGCTTGTTATCCTCCGGATTGCCGTGCCAGGGCGCGGTAAGCATATTTCTTTTGCCGATCTGCCGCTGATAGATTCCTTTATTGTGCTTGTATGCCTGATAATCGCGGATGCTGCCCGATAATCTCTCCATACGGCTAAGTGCCGACTGGATTTTCCGGGCTTTAAGCATGGCAATCTGCTGTCCGTCTTCGAGGATTTTATCCAGACGCAGTCTGCCCTGTTCATCCGCATAATTGGAAAAATTCTTGAGCGGAATCCCCAGGTCAACACACATGATGATGACATCGAGTACAACCATCTGATCCAGCGTATAGTACCTGTAGCCGCTCTGTTCGTTGATATAGGCAGGTTTTAATATATTTAACTGATCGTAATACCGTAAGGATTTGATGCTTACACCTTTTAATTTTGACACCTCGCCAATCGACAAATACTCCTTCATTTCCGCTCAGACTTCCCCTTTCAAACTGCTGCTGCTCAAAAAATAAATATTGACTCTCCCCTAATGGGATACTTTATATTGTGAATTGTATTCATCGCGTATGCAATACTAATTCTACAATTTTCAAGTAAAGGAGCATCACAGGCATCATGAATCTCAACTGGCTTTATGTAATTATCGGCGGAATTGTCGAGGTGTTCTGGGTCTCAGGACTGAAGCATTCCACCACTCTGGCGGAGTGGATCTTTACGATTATCGCGATTGCAGTCAGCTTCATGCTGATTATCAGGGCTGCAAGCAAGCTGCCAGTCGGCACGGTATATGCAGTCTTTACAGGTCTCGGTACAGCAGGTACAGTCGCCAGCGAAATGCTGTTATACGGCGAACCGTTTAAGCTGGGCAAAGTGCTGCTGATCGGTCTGCTGCTTAGCGGAGTGATCGGCCTCAAGCTTGTCACGGACAAAGAGCAAAAAACAGAAGGGAGGCATTCCTGATGGCGTGGCTCGCACTGATTGGCGCAGGATGCTGCGAAGTACTCGGCGTTATTGGTATCAAAAGGATCACAGAACGCAGGGACGTCACTTCCATCCTTCTGCTTCTGCTGTCATTTTCGGTAAGCTTTTCTCTCCTTTCTTTCGCCATGAGTGAAATTCCGATGGGAACCGCCTATGCGATCTGGACGGGTATTGGAACGGTTGGCGCGGCTTGTGTCGGCATGTTCCTGTACGGTGAGCCGCGTGAGTGGCGCCGCCTGCTGTTCATCGCAATGATTCTTGGTTCTGCTGTCGGTTTGAAGCTGCTGGATTGACCAGCGGAAATAGTCTTGCAGCGATCGATGCAAAAGGACGGCCTCTGCTACATGCAGATCCGTCCTTTTTGCTGCCAGCGCGGGGGCCAGTGTATGCGATCAACCGAATACATTGGCCTATTCGAGGGTAGACGGGCCAATTGTACGCGAAAAATCGAGTACATTGTGCTGCCACGAGGGCAACCGGGCCGATTGTACGCGAAAAATCGAGTACATTGTGCTGCCACGGGGGCAACCGGGCCAATTGTACGCGAAAAATCGTGTACATTGATCCGCCATGAGGGTAAACAGGCCGATTGTACGCGAAAAATCGAGTACATTGATCCGTCACGAGGGCAACCGGGCCAATTGTACACGAAAAATCGAGTACATTGATCCGCCACGAGGGCAACCGGGCCAATTGTACACGAAAAATCGAGTACATTGATCCGCCACGAGGGTAAACGGGCCATTTGTACACGAAAAATCGAGTACATTGTGCTGCCACGAGGGTAAAGGAGGCATTCTGTCTGCCCCTCTGCCACGAAAAGCACCCCACAAGCAGCATTCTGCTTGCGGGGTGTTATACGCTCCATCAGTTCAATTAGCGGGCAAATATCTCCAGCCGCCGTAAGCCGTAATATTCTCGGCTGCGGCTGCGGCGTAACCTTCGCAGATGAAGCCGGTCACTTCCCGGCCGTCTTCCAGCGCTACCCGGCCAAGCCCCAGCGGGGCAGGAATGAGCGACGCGAATGATCCCAGCGACTCCGCCGGCATCCGCCACAGTTCAAGCTCGACCGAGCTGCCTCCGCTGTCTTGTCTGAGCAGTCCTGGCTTGGCCGGCTCCGTCTGAAGCTTAACAAGCTCGTAGCACGGGGCCGTCCGCGCTTCCTGCCAGAAACGGGCGCCATGCTCTAGCATCTGCTTCTCCAGCGGGAACCCGCGCATGTGGAGTCCGCAGACTGCCAGCGTAATCATGCCCGAAGAAGCTGTCTCAGCATCAGCAGCATCAGCATCAGTGACTTCCCGCAAATCGCCCTCTGCAAGAAACCGTGCAGCTGCTCCTGCCAGCAGATGTTCGCTGTCCGCAAGCGCGAACATTGTAATGCCGAACGGCAGATCCCTATCCGCTTCTCCAGCCGGCACAGCTACTGCCGAGAGATCGAGCAGGTTGCAGTGATTGGTATACCGTCCCATATCGGAATTGGCACCAACCGGATTCGCAGCAACCTGCTCCCGGGTCCATGTTCCGCCGCAGGTTGGAAGCACCAGCACCGCATCCTGCAGCAGCAGCTCCGCTTCCCGCTTATAACGCTGCAGCCGGTGCATCACCTGGAACAGGCTGGCTGCAGTGTGACGTTCCGCCGCTCCGGAGGACAGAATTGCCTCTGTCACCGGCAGTACAGCCTCCCGGTGATTCTCTACGAACTCACCCAGACCGGCCCAGCGTTCGGCTACCCAGGGACCATCGTACAGGATGGATGCCGCTTCAAAAAACAACGTGCAGTCCACCCGTTCCACCGGCAGTCCTAATGCCTGAACTGCTGCTTCCGCCTGATCCCAGGCCAGGCGGTACTCAGCGGCATGAGGGCCATAGAAGTAGAGCGGGGACTCCGGAAGCAGAACCTTCGCAGGAAGACCGGCGGGCATTCGCTCCACAGCACGCGACCACGGATCCGCCTCATCGAGACCTCGCGCTGCACGGTCCACCTCGAGGGCATCCTCCAGATTGTGTGCAAATACAGTCACACAATCGAGGCTGGCACAAGCCGGTACGACACCCCGCACCGGCCAGGCGCCAAGGCTGGGCTTATAGCCGACCAGCCCGTTCAGCGCCGCCGGCACACGGCCCGAGCCGGCGGTATCCGTGCCCAGGCTGAACACCGCCTGGCCTCTCGCTACAGCCACAGCCGAACCGGCGCTGGAGCCGCCGCTGATATATTCCGGCCGCAGGGCGTTATGCGCCTCGCCGTACGGGCTGCGCACTCCGACAAGTCCGGTGGCGAACTGGTCAAGATTGCTTTTGCCGACAGGAATAGCTCCGGCAGCAATTAACCTTGCAACAACTGACGCATCTTCATCCGGCTGATAAGCATAGTCGGGACAAGCTGCCGTTGTCGGCAGTCCCTTAACATCGATGTTATCCTTAACCGCGAATGGAATCCCCCACAGCGGATGGCTCTGTGGATCCAGCTCTTTCAATGCCTCCAGATAAGGACGGATATGAACCTCAGCGGGAGCTTCAATCCAGATGTTCATTTCCGCGTCACGTCCGGCACGGCTGATGATTTCCCGGATGACTGCCTCCGGTTCAAGCGCACCGCTTAAATATTGTCCGCGCAGCCAGCCGGCGGTCAGCTTGGCGGGAAACTTTGTTCTCGTTGGCATAATGCTTCATCTCCTTCTCTGCGGTTCCATACGCAGCATGCTTCCTCTTCCCATCTCATGCAGCTTAAGCGCCAGCTGCAGCTCCAGCATGTCGTCACCGTCGTCCTGGCTTAACCCCAGCAGCTCGCAGGCCCGGTCTATTCTGTAGTTGACTGTATTGTAGTGGGTGAACAGCTCGGCAGAGGTCCGTTTGATATTACGGTTACACTTGAAATACAGCTGCAGAGTCTGCAGTAATGAGGCGTTATGTCTGCTGTCATACTCCAGCAGCGGAACTATATACTGGTCCCTGTACTCGCCGACCTCGGCAAGCTCGGGTAAATGGTACAGCAGCCGGAAGACGCCCAGCTTCCGGTAATCCACATAAGGGCCGGCATAACCGCTGATTTCGCGGATCCGGGCAATTTTCCGGGCAGATTCATAGCTGAAACGGACCTGATCCGGACCATCCGCCAGATCCCCGATACAGAAGGCACAGTTTTCCTTGGCAAACGTCCGGTTCAGCTCCGCGAGCAGGCGCCCAAGTGTATCCTCGAGCGTGAGATCCGGCTGTTCCGGAACAGTCAGAACCAGCTCTCCCTCGAGGATGGTCAGCTTCACATGCTGCAGATCAGCTCTGGCCCGCACCCGCTTTACCGCTTGCTGCAGATGTTTAAGCTCCGGCTTTTCTTCCAGCCAGCCGACCGTCACCGCACGCAGAGGACGTTCGGCAAGGGGACAGCCGCAGGCTTCAGCGCGCAGCTTCAGGTCCTCCGCAGCCGCAATCCGGCCGCTGATCCAGTCCTGCAGAAACTGGTCGACATACTTGAGTTCAACTTCCCGGCGGGCTCCGGCATTGATCATCTCCAGGCCGACCAGCACGCCTACCCTATCAACCGTCAGCTGATCGACTACCGAAAGTTCACGGTTCCACTCCAGCAGCACCAGCAGGCACTGATCTACTCCCTTGTCATTGACCGCCGAGACATAAGCTCGGATACGCCGGTCCCCGACGGTCAGGAAAGTGATCCCGAGGCTCCCTTCCTGTCGCAGCTGCATCCATGCCGGAAGCTGCTCAGACAGCTGCAGCTCCTCCGCCTGCGGAGAGCAAAAGACCTGATCTGTATCATCCAGCAGTACGATCGGATTGTGCAGCATGGCATCCAGCGACTGCAGGAAATCCTCAATACCGTCTCCATGGAGAAGCTGTTTGGACAGCTTTTGAAAGCGGCTCTGCAGCTGGGAGAGCTCTCTCGCCTCCTGCACCAGTACCCGTTCCATAATATCCCTCACGACATCAGAGAACGAAGCGGCAGCCGGGAGCTCAAAGATTGGAAAGCCCAGCTGGTCTGCAAGCTCCAGTGCCCGCGCCGGAACCTCATCGATATAGCGCTTGGTTTTGATCCCCAGTGCGGAGACCCCTTTCTGGTTCAGCTGGGGAATAATCTCTGCAATCAGCTCCGGCTGTCCGTGAAAAGGAAAGCCGCTGGTGATCAGAAACTCTCCCGGGCGGACCCAGTCAATGACATCGGGAACTTCCATGACATTTACACGGTTAATGTAACGTCCCAGACCAGTTGCTCCGGCCAGAACAACCGCTTCCTTAAGATCGGGAATCAGCAGTATATCGCTGCAGGTCAATCCTGTGATTACATTGCTGCCCATGGCTCCGCCGCCTTTACTTTAGCTTGGAAGAATAAATATCCTCGATCAGAGTTGTGCCAAAAAAGCTGTTTACCGGCACATCCGCCTCAGCCGGGACAAAAATACTGATCTGCTCAGACGGCGTATCGCCTACGTTTGCCACAGAATGGACTACATTGGCAGGCACATGGAAGGTGTCCCCGGCACGGTAGCTGTACCATTCACCGTCACACAGGAGCTTGACCTGACCTACAGTAATATGAATAATTTCCACCACATCATGATAATGCGGAACGACCTGGCCGCCGACCCCCAGCTTCTCCCACAGAATCGAGCTCATCCGGATGCCCAGGCGGTCCGCCTGCTCCGCTGATACAATCTCACGGTGATACAGCTCAATATGATTCGGCATTAACTCCCATGTCATTTCCGCCGCTGTCAGCACTTCCGTTTCCTTTGTATGCATAATTGATTCCTCCATGATGTATAGGTTATAGGTTTTCTTTTGGATAAAAAATGCTCTATCTACGTCTGAACACAGCCGCTACCGGCCCTCCGCCTTTTGGACCCTGATGCTCGCCGCCGCCGGATACGTAAATCATCGGATCACCTCCGACATAAGCCAGCACGCCGCCGACAACAGCCCGTGCATGCCGGGTATGGTTGATATCGGAATCATCCAGCATGATATGACGACGTCCGCGGATGACTCCATCCGGATCCGCTTCGGCTTTGGCCAGAACCTGCACCAGCTCATCTCCGGGATAGCGTTCCAGCAGTCCCTGAAGCGCCGCGCCGTCGATCGCATCTTTCATGACCGCGTGATCGATATGATAAGGTCCTTCCGCAGATAACGAGTTGCCAAAAACAATGACCTCACAGCAGGACAGCTCGCTGCCGGCGGAAGTGGAAGCCACCGCACTGAATTTATCCCAGTTCACACATATATCTTCTTCGCCAAGTGCAGACCGCTCCACTTCGCCCAGCGCAACGGCTGCTCCCAATGCGGAAGCACCGCGGGAATACCCCATGGATTTATATGTATCTTCCGTAACGAGCGATGCCTGACGGCCGTGAGCCTCATATATTTGCTCTGCGGTAAGCAGCGGGCATTTGATCTGCACAAAGTGTACATCCTCAGCCGAGGTAATTCCGGCATCCAGCACAGCCTGGGCTACAGCATCCGCCACTTCATCCACCTGACTGAGCCGGCCCAGCTCCTCCGGAAGGAACGCGCGGGTTCTGGCAACGCCGATGGCGAGTGACTTTAGGCCAGCACCTTCAACACCCTTTTCGGGACCGCCGCTGCGGCTGATGACTGTGAAATGCGGACTGAGCACACCTTCCGTTCCGCCGGACATCACATACGAAATATCTGCAGCCTGCCCGTTCAACGACTCGGCAAAGAAATTCTTCAACGCCATTACAGCGTAGCCCCTTGTAAAATCGTTAACACAGCCGTTTCCTTCTGTCTTGCCCAGCACAGCAACAACCTCTTCCGGCCGGAAGAGCCCCTCTTTTATCGACGCCTGCAGGCCCGACATGTCATGCGGAGCACCAGCAGGGATTTTGATCACCGAGCATTTCATCACAGATCATCGCTCCTTGTCCAGAAAATAACCTTTTTCTCCAGCAGCCCGATACACCAGAACAGCAGCAGACCGCACAGCGCCGAAGCAATAATGGCCGAGAACATCACCGGAGTGTCCATATGATAGGAAGAAACGAGCACCACATAGCCTAGGCCTTTGTTCGCTCCGACAAATTCTCCGACGATCGCTCCGACAATGGCAAGCGAGGTGGAAATTTTCAAAGCGGAGAAGATATAAGGCAGGCTGGTCGGCAGCCGCAGCTTCCAGAAGATTTCACTTTTGGTCCCTTTATAAGTGGAGAACAATTCCCATGCTTCATATTCAATGGCCTTGAGGCCTTTGACACTGTTCACCAGAATCGGGAAGAAGCAGATCAGCATGGAGGCGATCACTTTCGACGAATAACCGGTGCCCAGCCAGACTACGAGAAGAGGAGCCAGCGCAACCAGCGGTGTAGTCTTCAGAGCTATCGCGAGCGGGAACATCCCTTTCTCAATCGGCTTGGAATGTACAAAAATAATGGCGGTGACAAGACCCAGAATGTTGGCCAGGATAAATCCGGCCAGCGATTCACCGAGCGTAACCAGCGTATGTGACCACAGTGAACCGTCGATTGCCGAAATGACCTGGGTCGGTGAAGGCAGCAAATACATTGGAATCGACAGGAGCCGCACGGCCAGTTCCCACAAAATCAGGAAGCCGAGCGTAAACGTGACCGGATACATGCCATCTTTGATTTTGGCTGTCATAGGTGCTTCACCCGCTTTCTCAGTTCCTTCACGGTCTGATGGAATTCCGGCAGCTCTTCCATTCCTGCTTCACGCGGCGAAGGCAGCGGCACCGGAATAATATCGGTTACTCCGGCAGGGCGGGGTGACATCATCACTACCCGGTCAGACAACAGCACGGATTCCTGCAGGGAATGGGTAACCATCACGATGCTGCTGAGGCTCGTTTCCGGACTCTCCCACAACCGCAATAATTCAAAATTCAGCTTCTCACGGGTCAGCTCATCCAGTGCGCCGAACGGCTCATCCATCAGCAGCACCGTCGGATCAGCGGCCAGTGCCCTGGCAATTGCTGCCCGCTGCTGCATCCCTCCGCTTAGCTGATGCGGGAAATGGTTCAGGAAATCCTGGAGTCCAACCAGCCGCAGCGCACTCTCCGCCTTCTCCCGTGCTTCCTGCTTGCTGAATTTCTTGTTCTCTCCGAGTTCCAGAGGAAGCATTACATTCTGCAGTGCACTAAGCCAAGGCATAAGGACAGGCTTCTGGAATACCATGCCGAGTGAAAGGTCAGGAGAGGAATACTGCACTTCCCCGCCTCCTTCCGGGTTCAGCAGGCGCAGCATCAGCCGCAGTGTCGTTGATTTGCCGCAGCCGCTCGGTCCAAGAATGGAAATGAACTCATTGCGGTATACATCAAGGCTGACATCGTTAAGGACAGGCACATTGCCGAATGAAAGGGAGCAATTACGCAAGGACAGCATAACTTCCCGGGTACCGGGATTCCGCACAGGGGTGGAATCCATCTGTTTTTTGATCGCTGTTGTCATACCCATTCACTCCCTATTCCAGATATTCATTGGTGAAGAGGGATCCCAGATCCTGCTCTTTTTTTACAAAGTCAAGGTCGATCAGATTCTGCTGCAGTGTTGCCCAGGCAGACTCTTCCATGGAACCCAGCGGAAGCTTCGCCGGCTCCAGCAGCGGGATACTGGCTTTCATCATGTTAACTTCATGCTCCAGATCAAGCTTTTCGCCATATTTCAGACCGAATTCAGCCGCTTCCTCAGGATTGTTGATTGCATAATCCCAGCCCTTCATGGATGCCTGTACGAAATTGCGGACCATCTCCGGGTCTTTCTCAATCACTGATTCTGTTGTGAACAGGGTATCAGCATAAAAATTGATGCCATAGTCATTCGGATCGATAATATTGACTTCCTTGCCTTGCTCTTGCACAGCCAGCACTTCATTGATAACATATCCCGGCCAGGCTTTGACTTGACCCGTCAACAGCGGGCTAAGGTCATATTTGATCGGCATCTCTTCGATTTGCGAAGTTTCGATGCCCGCACTTCTCTCCATCGCCCGGAAGGTAAGCTCTTCGTTGCCGCCAAGCTTGATGCCTACCTTTTCGCCGACCAGGTCTTCCATCGATGTAATGCCTGATTCTTTAAGGGCGAACATCACAAACGGTGTTTTGCGGTAAATCGCGGACAATGCTTTGACCGGTACACCTTTTTCTCTTCCGATAATAATTTGGTCAGCACCGGTTACCCCGAACTCTTCACTGCCTGAAGCAACCATCTGTACTGCCGGAAAATCCGAGCCTCCCGGACGAATCTCCACATCCAGCCCCGCATCCTTGTAAAATCCTTTCTCAACGGCGGTATAAAAACCGGCAAACTGCGCCTGGTGAATCCACTTTAATCTCAGTACAACCTTTTTAAGTTCGCCGGAGCCCGTACCCTCTGCCCCTTGGCCCTCTGCCGTACCGGCTTCCGAATTGTTGCCGCAGGCAGTTAGGAGCAGCATCAGTGAAGTGAGAAGAATAAGTGCTTTAGATCTCGATTTGTTCCACATAGTGATTCCCCCGTTATGAATGATTTTAGAGTTGTGCAAGTGCCGCCAGCACTGATTCCGAATTGCTTACACTGCCGAAAACGCCGCCCTGCATTTTGACCATATTCAGCGCCGCCAGGTGATTGGCAGGATCGGTAGCTCCCGTGCAATCCTCCAGAATCAGGCATTCATACCCTCGGTCATTGGCTTCCCTCATCGTTGTGTGTACACAGACATCGGTTGTGATTCCGGTAAGAATCAAATGGGTAATGCCTTTATTTTTAAGAACCAAATCCAGGTCTGTAGCATAAAAGCTGCCTTTGCCCGGCTTGTCGATAATATACTCTCCCGGTATAGGGGCCAGTTCATCAATAATCTGCCAGCCGCGCTCGCCCCGGACAAGAATACGTCCCGCCGGTCCTTCCGAGCCGATTTCGGCACCGATTTGCTTGCTGCGCCACCGTTTATTCGCCGGCAGATCGGAAAGATCAGGTTTGTGTCCTTCACGGGTGTGAATGACGGTAAATCCCTCAATCTCACGGATGCGTGCCAGCAGCCGCTGAATCGGCTGGATGGCTCTTGCTGTTAAAGAGAGGTCATATCCCATTCTCTCCACGTAACCGCCTTTGCCGCAAAAATCGGTCTGCATGTCGATAATCATCAGTGCCGTCTTCGCCGGATCAATGGCTCCGTCATAAGGCCAAGTGTAAGGTGCTGCTGTTATTTGCATGGTTCATGCTCCCCTCCTGAGTTTCACTGCATCCAATAATGTTAGTTTATATAACATTTGTCTCTCTTGCCTTTCTATGAGTTAGATTATATTACAATAAAACTGCAAAGTCTTCGTTTTTATTACGAATTATTTGCCATATTATTTGTGTTTTTCTACATAGTTGACATATACATTACATTTTTGATTGATTTTTTATTGCTATTTTTTGGTACTCAACAAGAGTACATACTTTAAATGCAAGTAATTGGATAATAAAACCTTAAGAGGAATAGACTGCTCTGTTGAGTCACCTGGCTGTATAGGAACTGCCGGTTTACTTAAGGGTGGATTAAAGTAGATAGTGGGTTGGGTTGGGTTGGGTTGGGGGGTGCTTATCTTCGCAGGGCCTTTTACCATCACGGAGGTTTATTGTACTCGATTTTTCATATACATTCGGTCCATCTACCCTCAAAGTGGCGCATTGGACTCGGTTTTTCGTGTTCATTTGGTCCGATTACCATCAAAGTGGCGCATTGGACTCGGTTTTTCATGTACATTCGGTCCGTTTACCCTCAAAGAGGCGTATTGGACTCGGTTTTTCGTGTTCATTTGGTCCGTCTCCCCTCAAAGTGACGCATTGGACTCAGTTTTTCGTGTACATTTGGTTCGTATAGCATCAACGTGACGCATTGTACTCGCTTTTTCGTGTACATTCGGTCCGTCCACCCTCAAAGTGGCGTATTGGACTCGGTTTTTCGTGTACGTTCGGTCCGTCTCCCCTCTAAGTGACTCATTGGACTCGGTTTTTCGCGTTCATTTGGTCCGTCTCCCCTCAAAGTGGCACATTGGACTCGGTTTTTCGTGTTCATTTGGTCCGTTTACCAGCAAAGTGGCGCATTGGACTCAGTTTTTCGTGTTCATTTGGTCCGTTTACCCTCAAAGTGGCGCATTGGACTCGGTTTTTCATGTACATTTGGTCCTTCTCCCCTCAAAGTGGCACATTGGACTCGATTTTTCATGTACATTCGGTCCGTCTCCCATCAAAGTGGCGCATTGGACTCGATTTTTCGTGTTCATTTGGTCCGTCTCCCCTCAAAGTGACGCATTGTACTCGGTTTTTCGTGTACATTTGTTCCGTTTACCATCAAAGTGGCCTATTATACTCAGTTTTTCATGTACATTCGGTCCGTTTACCATCAAAGTGGCGCATTGGACTCGGTTTTTCGTGTACATTCGGTCCGATTACCATCAAAGTGGCGCATTGTACTCAGTTTTTCGTGTTCATTCGGTCCGTCTCCCATCAAAGTGGCGCATTGGACTCGATTTTTCGTGTTCATTTGGTCCGTTTACCCTCAAAGTAGCGCATTGTACTCGGTTTTTCGTGTACATTCGGTCCTCATACCGTCATGTTAGCCCAATGTACTCGGTTTTTCACCTACAACGGGATCGCTCGCTCTTAAACACATTGTCCGCCGTATTAACGAACTGCTCCAACTTGGCGGGCAATACTGGCCTGGTTCGGTACAACAAAAAGCCGTCTAAAGTCCGGGGACCAAGACAGCTTTTTTACATGTAGCAGCAACTTTTAATAATCGGGAGCTTATTGCTTCACTCTGCAATCCGGGAAATCGGAACAGAAACTTCAAACACCTCATTTTTCAAAAAAGCACCCGGCTCCGGCTGGACATACACCATGATCTTTCCGTCTTTGACATACCAGCCTGTCCCAGCCGTTTCTATCCCCGGAAACTGTGCCGGCGGGGTGCTGTTCACCTCTCCGGAAGCAATTTTCAGATTTACATACTGATTAATCTTCACAGCATAATCCGGTGAATTGCCGGAGGCCTCAAGCAGCGTCAGCGCTTGTCCGCTGTTCAGATCAAAGGTCCAGCTGTGGCGGAGCAGCCGGTCAGGTTCTGTGCCCCCCATATATTGATAGGTATCGGCATAAAGACTGAGCATGCCTTCCTCATTGTAGGCAACCTTCCACTGCGCCTGAAAACCATAAGGATACATATGGGCGTAATCTATAATCCGGTCTTTATTAGGATGAGCCGCCCAGGCCTCAGACAGCTCCTGTTCCGCATCTGTTTTCCACTTCTCCGCAGTCTCTTTCAGAAACAGGTTGATTTTGTCCATAGCTTCCTTGTTCGCGTATGCGGAGAGAACCGGATAATGGAATGAAAAAGAATACGGCTCCGTATCAACCGCCAATTCCTCAGAGGCAGAAATGGTTACATCATTTTCGGAACGTTCAGTCAGCTTGAACTCAGATCTGCCCTGCTGGACAATCGTGTATCCGGACAGATCAGCAAGCTGGCGCAGCGGCAGATAGGTTGAATTGCCGCGGATAAACGGGGTTTTGGCGGATGAGGTAATACCGTTCAGGTTGTATTCGCTGTAATTAAGAACCATCTTGATTACACGCCTCGGCTTCTTTAGTGTGAGATCACCGGTCTTCGCATTATAATCAACCGTGTAACCCATGGCTTTGGCAACAGGCACCAGTTGGACCATAAGGGTGTGATCAGCATGGTATGCCAGTATATTCAGCTTTTTGCCGTCGATGCTTAAAGTCGTTGCCTCAAATCCGTAAGGCACCGCTGACGCAGCGAGGGAAATGCCTGTAACTCCAACCGCTGGTAGAGCGGCTTGTCCTTCCGCATAGGCAGTGTCTGCCGCAGAAGCCGGAAGATTCGTTGACATAGACAGGATGGCAGCTAGAACAATGAATGTCCGTCGGGTTTTTGTCAGTTTACAGAAATGCAAAATGTAAGCCCCCATTTCTTGAGGTAATATTTGTTAGGTACTCATCTACCTTTAGACGTAAGAACGACCGTTTTGTTTCGCCCTGCTTGATAATGGTGTTTTACATAAATATAATATATTAGATAAACACCAAATTCATTGATATAGCGGAGGCCTAATGAATCTTATTATTCAGGAACGTTTGGAGCCGGTCTTTGAAACGATGGGGCTATTGTACGTCAGCAGCCATGCGGAGAAGTTCAAGTCAGATATGATTGAAGAGCTGAACGAATTCGGTGTGGACGGAGAGTTCTTTTATAACAGGCATCTCAAAATACTCGACAAGTATATAGCAGCTTTCATGAAACACCGGGTCATCGATGACAACACAATTACTTTTTTCAGCGAAGACAATGAAGGTTTGTTTTCTGTGCTGCTTGCACTGCTTAGTGAGAATACAGGCTGGCTGGCTGCTTTTGATCAGGTAACTGAAGATGAAATGCAGAGTGCACTGATCAGAGTGCTGCTGCGCCTGGAAGAGCTGGATGACCGGCCGGCACAGGCTGCCTCTGCTGAAAACATCCGTTCACTGGATGATATCGTCGCCTTTCTGGCACACTGTCCGGTTGATGAAAAAACGAAGTGGAAGCTGATGGGCATCCTGCAAACGCCGCGCAAACAGCTGAAGCTGCTGATCGATACCGTAAATACCAATCTCCCTGCCTTTGAAAAAGCATCTGCGGAAGTGGCGAAACCGCTTCATAAGCTAATCAGGGCTTACATACAATCCGTTCAAAAACAGGAGGATGAACAGTTTCTGAAGCTGGTGGGAATGTTTGCTGAAGAGCCTGTAGTGTATCCGAGCCTGATTATGCCGCTGGGACAGCAGCTTTTCACTACGCAATGTTACTATGGCCTTTATGTAGATGTGCTGCCGATTTCCGGCAAGACACTGGCTGACTCCAGAGATTTCCTGCTGCTGAGGCTGAAGGCGCTCGGGGATAACAGCAAGCTGCAGATCCTGGCTTCGCTCAAGGTTAGCCCCAAATATAATCTAGAGATTGCAGAGCAGCTGGGCCTGACTGCCGCTACGATGTCGCATCATATGAATGTCCTGCTGGCCTGCGGTCTGGTCGGTATTGAGAAAAAAAACGGCAAGGTGTATTACCATCTGAATCAGGATAACCTGCGCCAATTAATCTCTGATATGGAGCAGTTTTTGTTATAACAAAATCCGGCTTTACATTAGGCTTCCCATGATTAATCATGGGAAGCTTTTTATTCACCAATATTAGATTATAATCTAATATTGTTGACCTTATTCTAATTATAATGTTATTATCGCCTTACGAATTTAATAATCATCTAACAAAAAGGAGTTGATTCATTTGAAACAATCTCTCAGCCAGAGCAAAACACTACTCGCACTCACCCTGCTATTGAGCATTACCACGTCTGCAGCCACAGTATTCATTGCCCTGATCCTGCAAAAGGTAATCGATGCCGCGATGCAGGGTGACCGTGAACTTTTCCGGCAAATTCTAATCCTGTCTGTTATTTATCTGCTGCTGCTCGCCGTATTGGGATTTGTCTATTCCCTTTGCAGCAAAGCGCTCATCCGCAATCTGACGGTATCCCTGCGGGAGATGGTATTCCGGGGGATTTTTCAGCGTAAAGTTGAAGAATTCACGTCCGCGAATACCGCTGATTATCTGTCTGCACTTACTAATGATATCAAGCTGGCCGAAGACAATTACATCCACCCCATGCTGCTCACTCTGCAAAACACTGTAATTTTTGCCGTATCCCTGATCGTCCTCTTTTATGTCAGCCCCTTGGTTACATTGATCCTTATCTTAAGCATGGTCCTGATGTTTGCCGTCCCTTCCCTGTTTGGCAAAGCGCTGCAGAACCGGCAAAATGCTGTCTCCGCTCAAATGTCGGTGTTCACTGCAAGACTGAAGGACTTACTGTCCGGCTATGAAGTCATCAAATCCTACGCCATAGGCAGACATGCCGCCCGCAAATTCAAGCAGAAAAATGAGATGGCTGCTAACACCCGGTTCGCCGCAGACCGTCTGTTCGCAGCCAATGAAGGCATATCCCAGACGCTGGCGGTTCTCAGCCAGTTTGCTGTAGTCTTCATTGCCGCCTGGCTTATCATTTCCGGTGATTTATCAGCCGGCAGCCTTGTTGCCCTTGTTCAGCTAAGCGGCGGAATTGTCGGTCCGGTTCTGATTATTATGGAGAACTTGCCCAAAATTCAAGGGGTGAAGCCTGTTCTGGACCGCATCGATGCTTTGGCTGGCAGCGCGGAGGATCGTCAAGAGACTCACACGGCTATACTTGACCCCGTATTCAATGATAGTCTTGAAGTCCGCCAGCTGCAGTTTGCTTATCCATCCGGAAAACCGGTACTCAAAGGCATTGACCTTACGCTGCGAAAAGGTAAAAAATACGCGCTGGTCGGCCAAAGCGGCTGCGGTAAATCAACATTGGTGAAGCTGTTAAGCGGTTATTATGAACGTTACGAGGGTACTATCGCTGTCGATGGTACGGATACCCGGAGGCTGGACGGGGATAAGCTGCTGCAAATGGCCTCCACGATTCATCAGAACGTATATATGTTTGATAATGACATCAGGCAAAACATTACGTTAGATGAAGATTATACGGAAGAGGAGCTGGAGCGGGCCGTACGAATGAGCGGTATGCATAAATTTATTACCGCAGCTCCGCAGGGCCTCCTCTCTCCGGTCGGTGAGAATGGTTCACGGCTCTCCGGAGGCCAGCGCCAGCGGATTGCCGTTGCCAGAGCCTTGATCCGGAACAAGCCGCTGCTGATACTCGATGAAGGGACCTCGGCTATCGATATGCAAACGGCCTATGAAATCGAGAGCCGGCTGCTGAAGCATGAAGGGCTCACCTTGATTACAATCACCCATAATATGAATGAGGACCTGCTAAGTTTATATGATGAGATCATTTATATGGAGAACGGGGAAATTGCGGGCATAGGATCTTTGGAAGAGCTGCTGGAAGCCAGCAGCGGATTCAGAAGCTTTTATACACTGAACAAAGAGGAATCAGCCGGGGCTTGAATAGGCAGAACATGCAAAAGACAGGTGCCTGCTTAACGAGGCCCTGTCTTTATTGCACCACTATGTATCCCGGTCATCTGCCGGATTGCAGAATTTCATCTACGCGTTCTTTTGCGCCTTTCCAGGTATCCATCAGCGGGAATGCATACTGCTCTCTTGCTTTCAGATTCCAAGGATGCGGAATACAGAGCACCTTCTTCCCCGCTTCCACCGCAGGCAGCAGGTTATGCGGACCGTCATCAATGAGCAGATCGAAGTTGATCAGATGCTTTCTTTTACAGGTGAAGAAGTTCTCTCCGGGAATATAAGGCATGTGCTTTTGCAGCCAGTTCCACTTCTCGGCGACCGTCTTCGGTACAGCTGCTGTAACAATAATTACATCGTAGGCATTATGAAGCTTTTCCATTTCTGCAATAACATGCTCATCGAACACCTCAAGCTCTTCATAAAGACCGGGTCTCCCGAAGAAAATATCCTGGGTACTGTCAGGGTGGCGCAAGTGGTCCGTGTTCCAGTCAATCATGTCTTCGTAACGAAGCACATGGGTCGGAAATTCATTGTTGTTATGGTAGATTGCCCGCTTGACGAGATGGCAGATGGTGTCGTCCATATCTACTGCGATTATCGGCTTGTTCATCCAGGTTCCCCCCTTATCATCTCTATGAATTTATTCATGCCCCGTAAGTTTAAATAACACCTTTAAGGCTTGTCAAGCCAGCGTGCAGTACGATATAGGAATCAGGGGTTGACTTTCATCCGGAATGCCACTATATTTCATTTATTAAAAGAGTTATTAAAAGTCATTGCAAAGGAGCGCGCTGCCTTGTCCCAAGTTTCCCACAATACGTATCAATTGAAGCAAATCAATGTTGAACTGGTCAAAAACAGCATCAAACTTCTGGGCACCGCCACCAAAGCCTCCATCGCCGAGGCCACCAGATTAAGTGTTGCCACTTGCGGAACTATCCTCAATGAGCTTGTCCAGAGCGGTGAAGTAATGGAAACTGGACCCGATGAATCCAAAGGCGGACGGCCGGCCAGACAATACAAGTACAATGCCGATTTTGCTTATGTGCTCTGCCTGCTTGTCAAGACGGAAGGCGGCATCCATTCCATTACTTATGCGCTGGCGAACCTCCTCGGAGAGCTCATCCAGGAAACTACGCTGATCAAGGATCACATTAATGAAGACACCATAGACAATTTAATTGGTGAGGTTACAGCAGAGCACGACAACATTCAGGCGGTTGGCATTGGAATTCCCGGTGTTGTCCATGAAGGAATCATCGGAATCTGCGACGTCCCGGATCTGGCCGGCAAGCCGCTGGGTCCCAGACTGGAGCAGAAATACAAACTGAAGGTCACTATTGAGAACGACATGAATATGACGGTCTACGGATTCTATAATCTGCAAAATTTTGAAGGCGAAAAGACCTTTGCCGTAGTCACATTTCCCAAAAACCAGTTTCCCGGTGCAGGCTTTATTGTCGATGGGCGGATCTTAAGCGGGAACACGAATTTCGGCGGAGAAGTTTCTTATCTGCCCTTCGGGATGACGCGCGAAGCACAGATGGCCGCACTGCA